>JBQTJP010000300.1:0-2399 GCA_052386995.1 Armatimonadota bacterium | reverse complement strand
TGGATGGCCGTGGTGATGGCGAGCCTGCTGTTGGGCGAAGACATCAACAAGTACAAGTTCACGATCGACGTCGCCGGCCAGATCGATGGCCCCAGCGCCGGAGCGCTGATGACGATCACCATCCTTTCGGTGCTGCTTGGAGACACGGTCAAACCGACGGCGTCGATGACCGGCACGATCAATCCGGACGGCACGATCGGGCCGATCGGTGGCATCCCCCAGAAGCTCGAGGGGGCGGCCAAGACCGGCAAGAAGCTCATCCTGGTCCCTCTGGGCCAGCGTTTTGACAGGGACCAGAAGACGGGGCAAAACGTTGACAGCGTTGAGAAAGGACAGCGTGTCGGGATCGAGGTCCGCGAAGTCGGCGACATTTACCAGGCCTACGAGGCGCTAACGGGCAAGAAGCTCCCCAAGCCGGAAGGCGCTGTCGACGAAGCGCCTGATGTGCCCGCCGCCGCCTTCGAAAAAGTCAAATCCAAGGCCAAGGAATGGACCAGCCGGTACCGGCAGGAGCGCGCGGCGTTCATGGGGTTGGACGAACGCTACCGGCAGCCATTTCTCGCCATGAGCCAGCAGGCCGATGCAAGCGGCCAGAAGTCCGATGGATATTTCAACCAGGGGCTGATGGCCGGGGCCTATGCGGAAGCCCTCGAGGCCACGCTCCTGATGACCATCGCGACCGAGGCCGCCCGCCTGGTGAACATCTACATCACGCAGGGAGCCAAGGCGGCCGAAGACCATCTCAACTCGACGCAGTCGGTCAACCTGCGCCTCGAAGGCCTGCGGGACCGGCTCAAGGCTGAGAAGCCCAAGACGGCGACCGACTCCGTGGTCCTCGCCGATGCCTACGGCAACCTCTCCGTGGGCTACGGGCTGTCGCTGCTGGCCCAGGAGACACTGAGGCGAAAGCCCAAGAATGACCAGGAGAAGCAGGAGATTGTCTTTACCGCCGCGCTCTACCACGCGATTGCCGCTCACGTGGCTCAGGTGGCCATGGACGCGCTCGACGTGGGATTGCGCGGTGGGACGAGCCCCGCCCCCGATGCCAAGCGCCTCGAGCGGTTTGCGGAGACCCTGCGGCGCGCCGCCGACGCCAACCTGACATACTTCGACGCCGTGATCGTCGACGGGCAGGCCAAGGCACGCGGCGTTCACCCGGGCGTGGTGAGGCAAGAATACCGGACGCGTGACTTCGACTACACCTTCGCCCTGGCCACTGTGAATGTGCTGCCCTGGCTTAAGGAGCGCCTGGGCGCCGGCGAGCCCGTCTCGTATGCCACCCTGGGCACGGCGCTGGCCTCGTACCAGTTCTCGTCGAGCGTCGTCGCCAAGTACTACTCCCTCGGAGCTCAGCTCGACCGCGAGGGCAACCTGGTCGGCGTCGACAAATCGCGCGCCATGACCCACATGCTCGACTTCGCCGAGAAACGCAGCCGCGAGCTGATCGCACTGGCCAGGAAGACCGGCAACGAGCCCGTGCTGCCCATCCTGTATCACGAGTCCGGGAAGATCGACCGCGAAGGTAAGGTTGCGGACAAGTTCAGCGGCCTTCAGTCGTTCTGGCTCTCCAGTCTGGAAGCCGAACTGATGGCGATCTTCTCCGGGAAGTTCAAACTCATGCGGTAGCATGACTGATCGGTGCTCGGCGACTAATCTGTCCTCGGCCGCCGGAGGTGTGAGGTGATGATCGGCCCGTGGAAGTGGCTCCCGGCCGTCGCGATACCCGTCGTGTTGGTCGGCCTGGTGATATCGGTCGGGGTGTCGGCACCCATTCCCATTCCGCCCCTTCCTTTGCCCTCGGCCCCCCTAGAACCGACTCCGCAGCCTCCTCCCGCCCAGCAACCAACGCCCCAACCTCCGCCGGCTCAACAGACACCCGGGGAGCCCACGCCTAGACGGCAACCCCCAACGCAGCGGCCGCCGGTACGACGGCCGCCGCAAGCCCCCACAGACCGGCGCATAGCGCAAATCAAGGGCGCGCTGGAACAACAGGGCGTCAGGGTTGCGGGCGTGGGAATAGTCCGTGGAACGGGCTTCTTCCAGGGAAGCCCGGTCTCGGTGTGGTGGGTGGATGCGTTCGCCAACTACGCTCAGCCGAATTCAGAGGTCATGGGAGTCCTAGCCGGGACGATCTGGGCGGGGCAGTACAGTGTCCTCGCCGGCGAACCTCCCGCAACGATTCTTTCCGGCGGCCAGATGTGGACGAAGTATGAGTTCATCTATCAGACGCGGTTAGGAAACTTTGCCACACTGGTGGCCAGGCTCCAGGCCGCGGGCACGGATGAAGACCGCCAGCGGGCCATCAACGTCTTCGTTCAGACCGTGCGATTCCGGATCTACGACCTCGAGCGCCGGCAATTCGTGGATGAGAAGGACTTCGTCAACAAGACGTACATCTA
>JBQTJP010000299.1:0-3748 GCA_052386995.1 Armatimonadota bacterium | reverse complement strand
TGGTGCTGGTGATAGTACTCATCGCCGGGCTCCCTTCCTGTTTGCATCGGCCGTAAGGTTATCTCAACGCGAGCGCCCAGAAATGCGCCGACCGATGGTCAGCGTCCTGCCTTCTAGTCACTTTCAGGCTTGCCTCCTTGCTTCATGCGGCCCTAATTCGATCGAACCAGACTTCGAGCGGGCGAAGAATAGGAAGCTGCGAAGAAACAACCCACCAAGCCGCTCCGAGAGCGAAGGGTCGGGGGTGGCCTTGAACGCGGGCGCGAACACAGGCTTTGCGAACTCTTCCAGCGTCGTGGGCGTCGTGTTAGCCTCGGAGCGAGGCTCGCCCTTGATGAGCGTGGAGTTGAAGCCGCGTACCATCTCGACGTACGCGTCGGCGAGGTTCGACGAGAAGCCGACGCTGGCGAGCCCCTTTCGATAGATGGCCTCTGGGAACTCGACGTACTTGAGGCCGGGCTTACCGATGGAAGCCCCCAAGATTCGCGTCGCCTCCGTCATCGTGTAGTCCTTGGGCCCGAGAACGTAGCGGACGCTTCGACCCTTGAAGCGGACGTTCGTGAGGTACTCCGCCGCGACGGCCGCGATATCTGGCGTAGCGACCATCGGGAGCGAGAGGTTGGGTTCGATCATACTGCCCAGGATGCCGGCGCTCTTGATGAGGCCGATGTCCCAGAGTCGGTTTTCCATGAAGTGCCCTGGTCGGAGATGGACCACGCTAAGCCCCGGAACGTCGTCGAGCAGCTCCTCGAAGACATGAAGCGGGGCGATCGCACCGGCGGCCTGGCCCGGCAGTTCCGCTCCCCAGCTGCTCAGGCCGACCACGTGGTTCACCCCCGCTGCGCGGATGGCTCCGACGAGGCTCTTAGCGTACCCCGTGTGCTCTGCGAAAGGGTCCTGAGCCGACAAGTTGGATTGTGGGATCACGGCGAAAACCGTCGTTGCGCCTCGGAAGACGCTCGTGAGGAAGTCTGGATCGGCGAGCGAGCCCGGCCACATTTCGGCTCCGCGAGCACCGAGTGGCTTGAGCCTGCTAACGTTCCGCGCGACGGCCCGCACGATCTGCCCCGCGGAGAGAAGACGCTGCACGAGGTCCTGGCCGACATGCCCGGTCGCACCCGTAACGACAATCACGTCCTTCATGGATCCCCCCTGTCAATGTGTCACCGATGGGATCGACCCGGTCGAGCGCGGAAGTGATCTGGCCCCAGCCGCCTTGGCTCTGATGGCCGGATTTCCGTGGACGGGAATGACGATCACCGTGAACGGAGTCCCCTCGTCGTCCGTGACCTGGGGTGCCGATCCCCCGAACTCGTTGCCACCCACCATCGCGTTCTTGTAGTAGGGCGCGAAGACCATCATGTGCGGGCGCCACGCGCCGATTCCGGGGCCGAGGTACTGGTCGGCCGACCACATATAGCCGAAGGCGACGCCCTCCCTCTTCGGCAGGGTGCCTAGGGCGTACGCCATCGCCACGCCGCGGGCGATGGTCTCCGGATCGTTGCCCTGCATTCCCAGCTTTGTTCGCAGCTCGTAGTACGGCATGACGGTCCGGCTGGCGACGGGGTCGAAGCAAATCGGCGCTCGGATCTTGGCCTCGTAGACGAAGTTCCGGAACGGCACAGGCGTGAAGGTCGGGGCGGTCCAGCTGCGCATGACCATGCACACGAAGCCGTTGTCTCCCCTGACGGCGACCTGGTATCCGGAGGCTGTGAGTATCTTGATCGTCGCGCGACCCGAGACCTTATCCGGCGCCGCGCTTCTCGCCAGCGCGACCTCGGCCTCTGGAGCCATCATGTGCTCGCTCAGCGGAGGGTACTTGCGACCCTGGGCCCATACGGCGCCAGCGTCGGAGACCGGCAGCAGTAAGACAAGCACGAACGCAAGTTTCAAGGCTAGTCGCATCTCCAAGACTCCTCACTTCATCTGATGTAGTTGATAGTTCGAACACTAGACTACATCATATGGACTGTCAAGTACTTTTTTTGTATGATGGGTACATGACACGCGACTACGAGCAACGGTGCGGTCTGGCAAGGGGCGTGGACGTCCTAGGGGAGCGGTGGACGCTCCTGATCATCCGGGAACTGCTCTTCGGTCCGAAGCGTTTCACCGATCTGTTGGAGGGCCTTCCGGGGGTACCGCCAAGCTTGCTGTCTGCACGGCTCAAAGAATTGCAGACAAGCGGCATTGTCTCTAAGAGGGTCCTCCCCCCTCCTGCCGCCTCAACCGTCTACGACCTTACTCCCGCCGGCAAAGAGTTGGAGCCTATTCTCCTTGCTCTGGCCCGGTGGGGGGCGCAGTTTGGACGGCCACCACGGCCGACCGATGCCGCCCGACCTGAGTGGGGTGTCTTTGCGTTGCGCAGCCTGTTTCGGCCGGAAGCCGCCGCCGGTGTCCACGCAACCTACGAGCTGCGGCTGCCCGATGGGACGTTCCACCTCACCGTGGACGACGGCGTTCTCACGATCGGCGTGGATTCGGACTCCAGGCCGGATCTCGTGCTGACCGGCGACCTGGCAACCGTCATCGGCGCGCTGATGGGCAAAGTACAGACAAGAGAAGCTGTGCGGCGCGGTAATCTGAAAATTCAGGGGGACCGCAAAGTCTTCGACCGCTTCCTCGACATGTTCAGACTGCCCGAGACGGGACCATCAGGGCGCACCTCGGCGTCTGGCGAAGCGAGCGTTACCGGCCCAAGGTAGTGAGGCCGAGTTGTCATGGAGTTATACGATGACGACCTCAAGAAATTCGAAGCGCATGGCGCCGCGCCCCTACCAGTTACAAGCGATCAAGGTTACGTGGATCACAACGGCGCACGGATCTGGCATGCGAGCTACGGGTCCGGCTCTCCCGTGATCCTGCTGCATGGTGGACTCGGCCATAGCGGCAATTGGGGTTATCAGGTTCCAACGCTGATCAGCTCTGGCTATCGCGCCGTGCTCATCGATAGCCGCGGCCATGGCCGCAGTACGCGCGATCAGCGGCCCTTCATGTATGAGTTGATGGCGTCCGACGTTTTGGCCGTGATGAACACACTGCGCCTAGAAAAGGCAGCCGTTGTAGGCTGGAGCGACGGCGCGTGCATTGCCTTGATCCTCGCCATGAAAGCGCCCGCGCGTGTTGCAGGTGTATTCTTCTTCGGCTGCAACATGGATCCCAGCGGCGCAAAGGAAATCACGCAGCCCAATCCGATCATCAGCCGGTGTTTGAGCCGGCATCGCAGGGACTATGCTCAGCTGTCGGTTACGCCGGACCAATTCGAGGCATTTGCCGAAGCGGTCGGCCAGATGATGAAGACACAACCTAATTATTCGGCGCGCGATATGGCTGATATCCATCTGCCCGTCGCGATCGTTCAAAGCGAGCACGATGAGTTCATCAAGCTCGAACATGCTGAATATCTCGCCCGGAGTATTCCCGGAGCGGAATTCATCCTCTTGCCCGGCGTGAGCCATTTCGCACCGCTGCAAAGGCCGCAGCAATTCAACAGCGTGATGCGTGCTTTCCTCAGCAAGGTTCTTTCTTGATTCAACGGCGTCTTCAGGGCCTTGCGATCACGGGCGCCCTGACACATAGTCCGCGAACACGCGGACGACTCGGGGCCAGCCACCTCGGAACTTGGCCGCGGCATCAGGACCAAACACGCCGAGGCGTTCGAATCCTCGATGCTCAACATCTACTCGCGTCCCGCTTTTCTCGGGCGCGAACCTCACTTCTACCTCGGTTTCGCCCTCCCAAGTCGGCC
>JBQTJP010000298.1:0-3702 GCA_052386995.1 Armatimonadota bacterium | reverse complement strand
CCCTCTTCGGTCGCGGCCAGGATGCGACGCGCCGTTGACTCGATGCGTGGCAGCGCCTCGTCCAGGTGCAGGCGGACCATGGCCGCCTGCAGGTCGCCCGACGGCCCGCCGCGCGACGCGGTCTTGGCCGCCCGCAGCGCCGCGCTCTCGGCCGCAAAGACCTCGATGGCCAGGTCGGCGATCCCGCCGAGGATCTCCTGCTGGTGCTCGAGTTCGGTCAGGTATTTTTGGGCCGCCGCGCCGGATGCGAACAGCGCCGCGCGGCGCGCGCTGTCCACCAGCCGCCGCTCCTCGGCCAGCGGCCCGCGGACCTCGCCGTCGCCGATCGTGGGCGCGAGCATCTCGCCCGCGACTTTCTGTGCCGCCGCCAGGAGATTCAGCCGTCCCTTCATGGCCCGGCGGAAGAGCATGGCCGGAACCAGCAGCCGGTTGATCTCGTTGGTGCCTTCGAAGAGCCGGTTGATGCGCGCGTCACGGTAGGCCCGCGCCGCCGGATATTCCTCGATGAACCCGTACCCGCCGTAGATCTGCACCATCTCATCGACGACGAAGTCGAGCATTTCGGAAGCGAACACCTTGTTGATCGAGCACTCGATCGCGTATTCTTCCAGGGCCGCGATCACCTGCTCGGTGTTTTGATGCTCGGCGCCCAGCGCCTCGCTGATGAGACCGCCAGAGCGATAGACCATGCTCTCGGCCACGAAGATGGCCGTGTTCATCCGCGCGAGCTTCTGGCGGATCAGGCCGAACTCCACCAGCGCCTTGCCGAACTGCTTGCGCTCCTTCGCGTAGGTCACGGCTTCCCGCAGCGCCCGGCGCGCTCCCCCGGTGACGCCCGCGGCGAGGCTGAAGCGCCCCATGTTGAGGGTATTGAACGCGATCTTGTGGCCCTGGCCGACCTCACCGAGGAGATTCTCCGCCGGGACCTTGGCGTTCTCGAAGAATACCGACGCGGTCGAGGATCCCTTGATGCCCATCTTGTGCTCTTCCTGACCGACCGTCACCCCGGGGGTGCCGCGCTCGACGATGAAGCACGAGTGCTGCTCGCCGTCCACCTTGGCATAGGTGACATACAGGTCGGCAAAGCCGGCGTTGCTGATGAACTGCTTGGCGCCGTTGAGAACGTAGTGCGACCCGTCGGCGCTGCGCGTCGCGCGGGTGCGGATCGACATCGCATCCGAGCCCGCCGTCGGCTCGGTCAGGGCGTAGCTGCTGATGAGCTCGGCCCGGCAGAGCCTCGGGAGATAGCGATGCTTCTGCTCATCGGTGCCGAAGAACAGGATAGGGAGCGTCCCGATCCCGATGTGCGCGCCGAGTGAGACCGAAAACGACCCCGCCCCGCCGATGGCGTCTTTGATGGCCAGGGCGGTGATCTTGTCCAGGCCGATTCCGCCGTAGGCCTCCGGAATATCCGCGCCGAGCACGCCCAGATCGGCGGTGCGGCGCAGCAGGGTGCGCGTCAGCGCCCAGTCGTGCTGTTCGAGTTCCTTCGTTCGCGGCAGCACTTCTTGCTCCACGAACTGCTCGACCGTGCGCATCACCATGCGCTGGTCGTCGGTCAGGTCCTCGGGGGTGAAGACTGCCTCCGGGGCGGTCGGCCCGATGAGGAAACTTCCCCCTGGAGCGGTGACCTTCGCCGGCGCCGTCTTGATGTCCATGACGCGCTCCTCTCTACGCGAGTTCGAAAATCCCCGCCGCCCCCTGCCCGCCGCCGATGCACATCGTGACCATGCCGTAGCGGACCTCGCGGCGCTGCATCTCCCTGAGAATGGTCGCCGTCAGTTTGGCCCCGGTGCACCCCAGGGGATGCCCGAGGGCGATGGCGCCCCCGTTCACATTCACCCGGTCAGGATCGAGATCAGCCAGGCGGATCACCGCCAGCGCCTGGGCGGCGAAGGCTTCGTTCAACTCGATGAGGCCGACGTCGTCCAGACGGAGGCCGGCCTGCTTCAGGGCCTTGGGGATCGCCTTCACCGGGCCGATGCCCATTTCTTCAGGCGAGACGCCCGCGACCGCGAACGAGCGAAAGATGGCCATCGGCTCGAGCCCCATCTTCGCGGCCCGATCGGCGGACATGACCACGGCCGCCGCGGCGCCATCGCTCGTTTGCGAGGAGTTGCCGGCGGTCACGACGCCATCCTTGTGGAATACCGGCTTGAGTTTGGCGAGCGCATCGATCGTCGAGTCGGCCCGCACGCCCTCATCCTGCGACAGCGTGACCTCTTCGCTGTGAGGACGGCCGTTGTCCGTGACCCACCGCTTCGTGATCACGGGCACGATTTCATCATCGAACCTACCCGACTGCTGCGCCGCGGTCGCGTTGCGGTGACTGCGCAGCGCGAATCGGTCCTGATCCTCGCGCGAGACATCGTAGCGCTTGGACACGATCTCCGCGGTGTTGCCCATCGACAGATAGACGTCCGGCCAGTGCTCGGACATGTGCGGATTCGGCGCGTATTTGTTGCCGCTCATCGGGATCAGGCTCATGCTTTCCGTGCCACCAGCAACCACAACCTCGTGCTGCCCAGCCATGACCTGCTGCGCGGCGATGGCGATCGCCTGGAGGCCGGACGAGCAGAAGCGGTTGATCGTCATGCCGGCGGTGGACACCGGCAGCCCGGCGCGCAGCGCGATCACGCGGGCCATGTTCAGCCCCTGCTCGGCCTCGGGCAGCGCGCAGCCCATGATGCAATCCTCGACGTCTTGGGGATCCAGTCCTGGGACCCGGCGGACTGCTTCGCGAACCGCAAGCGCGCCGAGCTCGTCCGGGCGTGTGTCTTTCAGCGCCCCGCGGGGCGCCTTGCCGATTGCGGTGCGCACCGACGAGACGACAACGGCTTCTGGCATCGCACGAACCTCCCTCGGCTCGCGTGGCCGGGGCCGCTAGTTGCGCAGCGGCCTGCCGGTCTGCAGCGTGTAGCGGATGCGTTCCTGGGTGGGAGCCATCCCGAGCAGGCTCAGAAACGCCTCGCGCTCGAGATCGAGCAGGTACTCCTCGGACACCCGCGTGCCCTCCGGCACCTCTCCCCCACACATGATGTACCCTAACTTCTTCGAGACCACGACATCGTGGTCGGTGATGTGATTCCCCGTGCGCATGATGTGCAAGACCGACTCGATGGCGGCGAAGCCCCGCTGCCCCACGACCCGAATCAGTCCGGGCGGCGCGGGCCGGTAGTTGCTGCGCACCAGCGCCAGCGCCGCCTCTTTGGCGTCGCTGATGAGCCGCTCGCCGTTGACCGAGATGCCGTCGGACGGCCGCAGATAGCCCAGGCGCCGGGCGTCCTCCGCCGAGATCGAGACCTTTGACATCGCCAACGTTTCAAAGCCCCAGCGGAGGACCGGCAGCAGGTCGACCCCCGTGACGTCGTCAGGCACGCGCTCAGCGATCCGCCGCGTCATCTCCATCGTCCCGCCGCCGGCGGGGATGAGCCCCACGCCGGTCTCGACCTGGCCCATGTACGTCTCCGCGGCAGCCTGCACGTGCGGGCAAGGCACGCAGAACTCTACCCCTCCGCCCAGCGTCCGCCCGAATGGCGCGGCCACGACCGGCGCCGCGGACCGCCGCAGCGCCGCCGTCAACCGTTGAAACTGCCGGATGGCGTAGTCTAATTCCTCCCAGTTGCCTTCCTGGGCTTCCAGCAGCGCGAGCATCAGGTTCGCGCCGACGCAGAAGTCCGGCCCCTGGTTGCCGATGACCAG
>JBQTJP010000297.1:0-3149 GCA_052386995.1 Armatimonadota bacterium | reverse complement strand
GCACGGCCACCGCCGACGTCACGCCGGGGACGATCTCGAAGCGGATCCCCGCGGCGTGCAGCGCCTCGCATTCCTCACCGCCCCGACCGAACACGAATGGATCACCGCCCTTGAGCCGCACGACGGTAGCGCCAGCACGGGCCCGTTCAACCAGCAGGGCATTGATCGTTTCCTGGGGGACCCCATGCCCCCCGCCCCGCTTGCCCGCGCAGATACGCTCCGACCCGACCGGCGCCTCTTCCAGCAGGGCAGGATTCACCAGCGCGTCATACACGACGACATCCGCGGTCCGGAGCGCGTGCAGCCCCTTCACCGTAATGAGCCCGGGATCCCCGGGACCGGCCCCCACCAGGTAGACGGTGCCTGTGCGCGTTGCGGTTCGTGAGTCAGCCATTGTGGACCATCACCTTCCGTTCGGTTTCGTCCAGCAGTTGAAGCGCGCGCTGCCGCGCCCCTGCGATGTCACCCCGTCGGACGAACTCGATGGCATCGGAGTCAACGATCCTATACCAGAGCGCTGTGCGGGCCGCAAAACCCGGCACGCGTGCCGCGACCTCCGCACGCAGGTCGCCGAGGAGATCGAGGAACGCGCCAAATTCGGGACCGATCAGCGCGGCGAGCCGCTCGCGCAGGCGGACCGCAAGGGCGGGGCTCTTGCCAGCGGTGGAGATGGCCAGTGTGAGGTCTCCCTGCCGGTAGATCGCCGGCGCGATGAAGTTGCAGTGAGGCAGATCATCCACGGCGTTCAACGGGGTGCCGTGTTGTTCGGCGTCCTCCCAGATCTCACGGTTCACGGCGCGGTCGTCCGGCGCCGCGATCGCAAGAAACATCCCGTCGAGGTCGCCCCTCCGGTATGGCCGGCGTGTGAGCTGAATCAGGCCCTGAGCCGCCAGCTCGTCCAGCCGGGGCGTGACCTGGTCGCTCACCACGGTCACGCGGGCGCCAGCCTCGAGCAGCCCGAGCACCTTCTGTTCGGCGACGTCACCTCCGCCGATGACGACGCACGGCCGGGCTTCCAGACTGAAATAGACCGGATAGAAGGTTGTCATCTTTTCAGGCCTCGCATGAGCACCGCCGCGACCTCAGGGCGGACGATCTCTGCTGGCAGTACCTGCCCGGCCTGCAGGAGGGAGCGGATCTGGGTGCCGCTCAGATTCAGACGATCGCTTTCGTCGTGCGGGCAGGTTTTTCGGGTCGACATCCCCTGGCAGCCCCGGCAGAAGAAAGCATCCTCGAAGCACAGGGGCGTGATGCCGAGCAGCCGGGGATTGAATCGGGCGAAGATCCGGTGGGCGTCGTACGGATCGTAGAAATTCCCCGCTCCGGCATGATCCCGGCCAATCACGATGTGGGTGCACCCGTAATTCTTCCTGACGATGGCGTGAAAGACCGCCTCCCGCGGGCCGGCGTACCGCATCGCCGCAGGAAACGCCGCCAGCACGATCCGGTCGCGCGGGTAGCAGAGCTCGAGCAAGACCTCGTAGCAGCGCATTCGCACCGTGGCGGGCATATCGTCTCCAGCCGTCTCCCCCACGAGCGGATGCAGCAGCAGACCGTCGGTGATCTCCAGCGCGCATCTCTGCAGATATTCGTGCGCCCGATGGATGGGATTCCGCGTCTGAAACGCCGTTACGGTCCTCCATCCGGCCCGCTCAAATATCTGACGCGTCTGACTCGGGTCCAGGGTGCGCTCGGGGAAGGGGGTGTGTGGGCGATCCACCACCCACAGGGGCCCCCCCACGGCCCAGGGAGATTCCCCCAGCAGGCGGGCTACGCCCGGATGAGATCCATCCCTCGTGCCGAAGACGTGCCACGCCTCCGTGTCGAGGTCACGGCGGAAGCGGTCCTCCACCTCGAGCACGGCCAGGAGCCCTGGCGCGCGGAGCGTCACCCTGTCGCCGGGTCCCAGCCGGCGCGCGGCCTCCTCATCCACGGGGAGTGTGATCGGCAGCGTCCAGGGAAGACCGTCGGGGAGGTGCATCTCCTCGACCACACCACGATACGCCTCCGAATCCATGAACCCCATGAGGGGGCTGTAGGCGCCGGTGGCGATCAGGATGGTATCCGCAGCCGCCTTGGGTGCAAGCGAGACGGTCGGAAGCGCATACGCCTTCTCTCGCAGGGCGTTGCGGAATGCGTCTGTGGCCATGCGCTGCACGAGCGTGCCGCCGTGTGGAGCGATCATCGCCCGCTCTCCGGCCGAGCGGCACGGACCGGTGTACCCGCGCGCACCGAGGTACCCGCATCCACGGGGTGGAGACCGCACTCTTTGTCGGCGTCCTGCTCCCACCACCACCGCCCCGCCCGGGGATCCTCGCCCGGCTGCACCGATCGCGTGCAGGGCGCGCACCCGATGCTGAGATACCCTTGGTCGTGGAGCGCGTTGTACGGGACGTCGTTGGCCCGGATATAGTCCCAGACCTGTGCCCCGGTCCAATCGGCAAGGGGGTTGATCTTCAGGATGCCCCCATGCTCCTCATCGAGTTCCACCTTGCCGATGTGCGCCCGCGTGGCCGCCTGCTCCCGTCGCAGCCCGCTGATCCACGCCGACAGCCCATGCAGGGCCCGCCGCAGTGGCTCCACCTTCCTGATGCCGCAGCACAACTTCCGTAGCTCCACGCTGCGATAGAAGGGGTTGGGGCCGTGCTCGTTGACCATCGCCTCCACGTCTGCGGCCTCGGGGAAGTAGACCTCAACCCTCAGGCCATAGCGCACCCGAATGGCCTCCATCACCTCGTAGGTCTCCTGATGCAGCCGGCCGGTGTCGAGGGTGATCACCCTGGCCCCGGGGTGGATCTTCGCCAGCATGTCGATGAGTACCACGTCTTCGGCGCCGAAGCTCGAGGCCGAGGCGATGCGAGGGTGAAACTCCTCGAGTGCCCAGGCCACGAGCTTCTGAGCAGACCTGCCCTCAAAGCGTTCACTGAGGCGCCTGCTTTCCTCTACGGTGACGGCCGTCATCTCTCTTCCTCCTAGGCGCCTTCGATGGCTGTACCCCGCATCATTGCGGCCTCCCCCAGCAGCCGCTCCAGCAGGACGTAACTCTCACGTTTGCGGAAATTCAGGCACGAGATGGAAACAGCCCGCCAGAGGACCCCCGTCGAGACCTGGGTCTTCACCGAACTTCCCAGTGGTGGGATCTTCACGCC
>JBQTJP010000296.1:0-2544 GCA_052386995.1 Armatimonadota bacterium | reverse complement strand
AACTCGTCGCCGAAGCCGGCGTGGGCACGATTGCCGCGGGCGTCGCCAAGGGGTTCGCCGACACGATTCAGATCAGCGGGCACACCGGCGGCACGGGTGCGTCTCCGCTCGATTCCATCAAACACGTCGGAATTCCGTGGGAGATCGGGCTGGCCGAGACGCAGCAGGCCCTGGTGGCGAGCAACCTGCGCGGCCGGGTGCGCCTCCGCGTGGACGGGGGATTGAAGGTCGCACGCGACATCGTCATCGCCGCGATGCTCGGCGCCGAAGAGTTCGGATTCGGCAGCGCGGCGGTCGTGGCGCTGGGATGCGTGATGACGCGCGAGTGCCACCTGAACACCTGTCCGGTTGGGATCGCGACGCAGCGGGAAGACCTGCGGCGCAAGTTTCCGGGCAAGCCCGAGAACGTCATCGGCTACCTGATTGGGCTGGCCGAGCAGGTCCGTCTCTTGCTCGGGCAGCTCGGGGTGCGGCGGCTCGACGAGATCGTCGGACAGCCGGAACGTCTGAGGCCGAAGAAGGACACCAGATCGGACCTGGACGTGGCGGCGATCCTGACCAACGCGGCGGCCCACAGCGCGGGCCGGGAGCGCGGCGCCGACCGGCCGAGGCGATGTGTGGTCGAGCGCAATGATCGCCCGGACCAGCCGTACGACGACACGCACCTGTTGCCGCTCCTCCCCGAGATCGAAGCGGGGAGACGCGTCGAATTGCACCTGCGGATTCGCAACACGCATCGGGCCGTGGGGGCACGCCTGGCCGGCGCGATCGCGGCCCGCCGCGGGGATGCGGGTCTGGATGAGGACGCCGTGCGCCTCCACTTCACGGGCGCGGCCGGGCAGAGCTTCGGCGCGTTCCTGCTCCCGGGCATGCACCTGCGGCTGATCGGGGAAGCGAACGACTACGTTGGCAAGAGCATGCACGGCGGAGTGATCGCCCTGCTGCCGCCTGCGCCGCTCGCGGATCAGAGCCACCGCCACGTCATCGCCGGCAACACGTTGCTGTACGGGGCCACCGGCGGCCGGCTCTTCGCGGCGGGACGGGTTGGTGAGCGGTTCGCGGTGCGCAACAGCGGCGCCGTCGTCGTCGTCGAAGGGCTCGGCGACCACGGATGCGAGTACATGACCGGCGGAACGGTCGTCGTCCTGGGCGAGGTCGGGAGAAACTTCGGCGCCGGGATGACCGGCGGAGAGGCGTTCGTCTACGATGAGACCGGCACGCTGCCGCACCGGTACAACACGCAGCTGGTCACGATCACGCGCGTCGACGCCGACGACGCCGCTCGCCTGCGCGATCTGGTCATCGAGCACGCTCGCGCCACTGGGAGCCGCCGGGCTGCCATGCTGCTCGGCAACTGGGAAGCGCACCTGATGACATTCTGGAAGGTCGCGCCGCGGGTGGCAGCACCAAAGCCAGTGACAGCAATGATCTCGGCGACAGAATTAACAACAGGACGACGGTAAGTCACGGGCCGTTCCTCTTCGCGATCCTCCGATGCGATAGTCGCAGGGACGGCTATTCTATCGTCGGCGCACAGTTCGCTTCAATCTCAACCGGCGCCGCATCTCGTGACTTGAGATCCCTCCCGCTGATTCTAGGCGCTCTCGCGATCGCGCTATCAGGGCGAGAAACCGAGGGTTCGTGCTTAGGGTGATGGTCTCCAGATCTGAGTCCTCAAGAGATACAAGCGCGGCGACGGGCCTGCCGCCATCGGTCAGAATTACCGGCCCCTTGCTCACTTTTTTCGCGTACGCGGCAAGGGGAGCAGTGGCTTTGGCCATCTCCAACGTCTTCATAGCTTGATAACCTCTTTTCCGATGCGCAATCGATCGCGACGCTTGACTCCCACGGCCAAGACGTAGACCATCCGTTCGGGCTCCTCGCTCACGTCGTAGTATACCCGAAGGGAGCCTATGCGAAGTTCCCAGGGAGCGAGAAGATTGGGCCGCATTAGCCTGCGATTTCTCGTCCTGACTGTCGGTGGACGGTCCAATTGCCTGTCGATGCTGTCCACGGCAATTGCACGCCGGCGAGCAGTCAGCGCCCGAAGGTGTTCTTCCGCCTCAGGGGAGTACTCGATGCGATAGGTCAAGACTGCCGATGCCCCTCATCTTTGAAACATCGTCCATGTTACCTATCGGCCAGAGCATCGGGCATTTCATCACCGCAAAAAACTGCTATGGTATCCAGGTGACCCCGCAAATCGAACTGATCTCTCGCGCGGTCATCGCCGCGGATGGATGGCTGCTCCTGGTGCGCAAGAAGGGCGAATCATATAGCTTCCTTCCGGGAGGGCACGTCGACTTCGGCGAGCCGGCCGAGACAGCGCTCGCTCGCGAGCTTCAAGAGGAGCTCGGGACGGCCGCCAATGTCGGACGGTTCCTGGGAGCGGTCGAGAACTGCTTCACCAACGCCAGCGGGCAGTTTCATGAATTGAATCTGATCTTCGCCGCGAACCTCCCGGACGTGGCAGGCACCACGGCCGTTGCCTCACGCGAACCTCACCTCGACTTTCTCTGGCAGCCGACCGCCCGGCTGGCGGAC
>JBQTJP010000295.1:0-4756 GCA_052386995.1 Armatimonadota bacterium | reverse complement strand
CACCACCGGTGCGAACGGGCGGAACGGCTCCCGAAATTTTATCTTGGTGTTCACGATGTCCTTCATCCCCGCCGATCGAGGATCGGCGAGGATCGATCGGTTGCCCAGCGCCCGTGGGCCCCATTCGAACCGCCCCTGGAAGAACCCCACGACCTGCTCGCGGGTCATGGCGTCCACCAGGCGGTCGGCCAGCCGCTCGTGCGCGGGCAGATACTCGTACCGGATGTTCTGATCGATCAGAAATTGCCGGACCGCGGCGTCCGTGAAGCCCTGACCATAGTACGCGTGTTCCATGATGAAGCGCCGACGATGTCCGAGCAGGACGTGCCAGGCGTACAGGGCCGCCCCCAGCGCTCCGCCCGCATCCCCCGCGTTGGGCTGAATGTAGACCTGCTCGAAGGGACTTTCGCGCATGATGCGTCCGTTTGCCACGCTGTTGAGCGCCACGCCGCCGGCGATCACCAGCTGCTTCAATCCCGTCTGCCGGTGCAGATGCGCAACCATCTTGAGCAGAATCTCTTCGGTGAGACGCTGGACGCTCGCGGCAACGTCGGCGTAGTACTGATTCTGGTCGGCCTCCGCCTCCCGGCCCCGAATATCGTCGCCGGTGGTGCGCGTAAGGAACGGGCTCTCGGGTGGCCGCGGCGGACCGAACAGCGCGACGAACCGCTGGTTGAACGTCTGGTCCAGGGAGTGGTGAAAGCTGAAGTAGTCCATGTTCAGCCTGAAGCTGCCGTCGTCGAACACGGTAATGATCTTCTCAAGCTTGTCCAGGTGATGCGGCTGCCCGTAGGGTGCCATCCCCATCACCTTGTACTCACCGCTGTTGACCTTGAATCCCAACCAGCCGGTGAAGGCCGAATAGAGGAGGCCCAGGGAATGGGGAAAGCGCATCTCGGCGTCCAGGCCGATCCGATTGGGCAGGCCGTTGCCCCAATCGGCGGTGGCCCGCCCCAGCGCCGTGGTCGTCCATTCTCCGACACCATCCACGGTGAGCACGGCCGCCTCGGCAAACGGCGAACAGAACATCGCGCTGGCGGCGTGGCTCAGGTGGTGCTCCACGAACAGGACGCGATTGGCGGGCACGCCCAGCTTGGTCGTGATGAGCGACTTCAGCCACAGCTTCTCGCTGAACCAGGCAATCATCGCTTCCCTGAAGACGCGCCACGAGCGCGGGAAGGTGCCCAAACTGGACAGGAGAATGCGTTCGAACTTGAGCAGCGGCTTCTCGTAGAAGACAACATAGTCGAGCGCCTTCGCGGAGATGCCCGCCTCGCGCAGACAATAGGCAATCGCGTGCTCGGGAAAGCGGTGATCGTACTTGATCCGCGTGAACCGCTCTTCCTGGGCCGCGGCCACAAGGTCGCCGTCCCGCAGCAGCGCCGCGGCGGCATCGTGATAGAAGGCGGAGATCCCGAGGATGTGCACGCTGGTCCTAGAACGTCTGCCTGGCTCTGGCCAAGCTGACCTCCTCAGACCGGCGCGTGTCCCACGACGAGCGCAGCCGCCGGAGATCTACGGGACGGACCCGCAGTGGATCGCCGAACACGCGCGTGATCAGCCCATACGGACAGAAGACGGTGAAGTAGAAGACGGTGAGCAGGAGGCGCGCCTGGAAGTCGCCCAGGTAGTGCCCGAAGGCCTTCCAGCCTTCCCAGAGGCGTCGCAGCGCGGCCACGGGCCGGCTAGAAGAGCGTGTAAATAAAGGGCCCGATGCCCGCGGCGCTGCCGAGGATGATCACCGCGGCGAACAGCAGCAGGACAACCATACAGGGAATCAGCCACCACAGACGACGTGCCCAGAGAAACATGAAGAGCTCCTGCAGCGTTCCAAGGATCCCACGAATCGCGGTCATGTACGGCGCCTCCCTCAGATCAATCTCGCGGCACGGCGACGACGGATACGGGCCGCCGGGCACCGGCCCAGCCGGCAAAGAGCGCCAGCGTCATCCCATACGCGCAGGCGCCGGCAAGCCAGGCCCATGAGTGAACCACCGAATGCACTGGTGTCGAAAACAGCCACCCCAGGAGAATACGACCTCCGATCCACAGAAGGAGGCCATAGAACGCCCCGATGCCGACCAGGGGCCGCCATGGCAGCCGCTGCTGCGACGACGCGTAGAGGACCCCGAGGCCGGCCCCCACGAGCCCGTGGAGCACCAGCCCCGTGACGATTGACGGGCCGCCCGCACCGATGCCAGCAATCCGTGCCATCCACCCGAGCCAGGCGGCCGCCATCCCCTGGGGACCGGGACCCAGCGCTGACACCGCGGCCAGCATGACGAACGACCCGACCAGGCCGACGACCGCCCCTTCGAGGGGACGCAGCAGCAGTTCTCCGATCTGATAGGGCGAGTCCGAAACCATGCGCACCCCAACGTAATTGTGCCCGCAAAGATACTCAACGGACCCTACACGTTCCGGAAATCAGTAGAATTCTATCATAGTCGCACCGGCGCGGAAGGGAAGGTTCGCGCGCCCATCCTGGTCGAAGAAGACGCCGATGCCGGACCGGACTTCAACGCCCTGGCGTGGGGAAGGACTTGATGGAAGGCAGAGTGACGGGGTGACGACCATACTGCGGCGGGTTCTGATTACGGGCGGGGCAGGGTTCTTGGGCAGCCATCTGTGCGACCGGCTCGTCGAGCGGGAGTGCGAGGTCCTGTGCATGGACAACCTGCTCACCGGCCGTGAGACGAATATCGCGCACCTGTTGGGCGACCCTCGCTTCCGCTTCGTCCAGTATGACGTCTGCGACTACATGTACGTCGACGGTCCCCTCGATGCGATCCTGCACTTTGCCTCGCCCGCCAGTCCTCGGGATTACCTGGAGTATCCGATTCATACCCTCAAGGTCGGGGCCTTCGGCACGCACAAGGCGCTGGGCCTGGCGAAGGCCAAGGGCGCCCGGTTCCTGCTCGCCAGCACGTCCGAGGTGTACGGCGATCCCCTGGTCAGCCCGCAGCCGGAGACGTACTGGGGCAATGTCAATCCCATCAGCCCCCGCGGCGTCTACGATGAAGCCAAGCGGTTCGCGGAAGCGATGACAATGGCCTACCATCGTTACCAGGGTCTGGATACACGCATCGTGAGAATTTTCAATACCTACGGCCCCAGGATGCGGCCCGACGACGGACGCGTAATCTCCAATTTCATCGTGCAGGCGCTGCGCGGCGAACCGCTCACCATCTACGGGGATGGCGCGCAGACCAGGAGCTTTTGCTACGTGGACGATATGGCTGGCGGTCTGATGGCGCTCCTCTTCGCTCCGTCCGACCGTACGGTGGAAGAGCGCATGGATCGGGCCTTCCTGCACACCAGCACCGAGGCGGAAGATTCGATCCACCATCCAATCAACCTGGGGAACCCCGAAGAGCGCAGCGTGTCGGAGATCGCGCGGCTCGTCCTCGAGACGACGGGCAGCCGGAGTCCGGTGACGTTCGAGCCGCGCCCGGTCGACGACCCGCGCGTGCGCCGTCCGGACGCCTCACGCGCACAGCGGCTGCTCGGGTGGAGCCCGCAGGTGTCCACCGAAGAAGGCATTCGCCGCACCGTCGCCTACTTCCAGAAGCGTCTGGCGGCAGTGCCGCTCACGCGATAACGAACGCCCTGGCGGTCAGATGACTTTGAGAAAGTCGGCCAGGGCACGCTCACGCGCGCTCATGGCCTGGTAGACGCTGGACGGAAGCTGGAACAGTTCCCGATCCTGCGCCCCGTAGAACTCCTCGTGGATCACGTAGTCCACCGTCAACATCATCCGGTCCCTCGAGACCACCTTCGTGCCCCGATGGAAGCCATTGGTGTCGGCGACGATCATATCGCCCACGTTCGCCGTCAAGTAGATGATGTTGTCCTTGCCGTAGACCCGCTCGATCTCCTCGGGCGTCCACCGCCCTTTGCCCGACCAGCCTCGAAACCGCTGCCGGTGGCTCCCGCGGACAAAACAGAATGGGCCGCCGTTGATGTCAACGTCGATCAGATAGAAGAAAAACTTGAGGAACTTCGGGCTGTTCGGATCAACGTGGAAAAACAGCGTGTCGAACTCCGGGATGTCATTAGCGTAGCTCTTCCGCAAATTCATGCCGCCGATCGCGGGGACGCAGCCGAGGTAGGTCTGGGCCATGTCGGCGAGCATGGAGTGAAAAGCCACCTCGACCACGGCAGGGCACGCGACAAGCGGGTTGGCGATGGCGACGTAGTTCGTGTGCTTGCGGAAATACTCCTGGCCCAGACGCTGCTCGTCGGGGGTCAGGTACACGGTCGGCGCGGCGCGGTCGCCGCGGGCGCGCGCGGAGTCCTTCGAGATCCGGAGCAGCGAGGTGCCGCTGTCCAGGTGCGCCTCCATCTCCCGGCGGATCTCGGTGAGAATCTCGCGGCTCATCGCGTTCCGCACGACCGCATACCCGTCGCGCTCGATCTGCTGAACGACATCGGGATTCGGGCGGAAGTCGATTCCAACGTCGGCGTACTTCGAGGACCGCGCGCGCCGGTCACGTTCGAACATCATCATGCGCACCCGGGGCTCGATGGCCTCGCGCGCCCCACCGAGGGCCCGCGCGGGATTGCCGAGCCGCCGGTTGACCATCTTCAACGTGCGGATCATCCCACTCCCTCCTTGATGCTGTCTGCCTCGGTCGGCCCGTAGTCCCGATACGTGTACTTCCTGTAGCCGTTCCAAGCGTAGTGCAGGAGGCACCAGGCGGCATAGGCCGGAGCCAGACGCTCCACGTCGCGGTAGACTCGCCAGGTGTAGTAT
>JBQTJP010000294.1:0-14780 GCA_052386995.1 Armatimonadota bacterium | reverse complement strand
CACCTCCTCACCTACATGGTCGGACAGCGTAGTTCAATCCTTACAGAGTCGCGGCCTGCCGACAAGGCATCTCACCATTTGTACCCAGGTCTTCAGGGATAAAAACGTTGGCGGCCTAGAACTCCACCACCTTAACATGGCTGAGAAGCGTCCGGTGAGCGCGTTCAGACCTCGCCAAGAAGGCCAGCCCGCAGTCCAGACCGAACGTCCCTGATGTTCGCAGGACAAGGAGGTAGGGATGGAAGTCACATCGGGGTACGTCCAGGTGCGGGGCGCTACCCTGTACTAGGAGGCGACGGGTCATGGACACCCGCTTGTGCTTCTCCACGCCGGCCTCTCGGATCTGCGTACGTGGAGCGATCAGGTCGGAGCCCTCGCCAGAGATCACCGCGTCATCCGCTACGATCTCCGCGGATACGGCCGGTCGGCCGCCACCGATCACGAGACGCCGCACCGGCAGGACCTCTACGAGCTACTCGGCTTCCTGAAGATTGACGCGGCGTCGATCTGCGGGCTGTCTCTGGGAGGGTACACGGCCATCGACTTTGCCCTGGACCATCCCGACAGGGTCCACGCGCTCATTCCGGTATTCTCCGGCTTCAGCGGGTATCATATGTCAACCGGACGTCTACTATACCTCGGCTCACGTCCCCGCTTCCCGGTCATCGAGATCTACCGGCGGCTTCCCCTCAAAGGATTCCGTGGAAGTCGTGGAGTATGGTCCCTTGTCGGAAGAGGTGAGCGAGCGAAGAGTCGATAGTTTGGGGGGCACTCATGCAGAAATTCTCTATGACCTGCAGCTGCGGACATGTGCTGGCAGTGGAAGCGGCGACAAGGGGAGAGGCTGTGGGAAAAATCAAGGCGATGATGACCCCGGATGCGGTAGCGCAACACATGGCGGAGAAGCATGCAGGGCAGCCGGTCCTGCCGGTGAGTCAAGTGCACGCAATGATTGAGCAGGCAACGGTGGCAGCCTAGAAAAAGCGCGTTCGTGTTCTGTTAGGAAGTCCGCACTACAGTCCTAAGATCGGATCAAGCGCGATACGGCCGGCGCCTGTGAACATAAGCGCCAGGGCTTGAACCATCAATGCAAATTCGTACTCCCAGCCCGTGCCCTTTTCGTCCATGAAGCGGGCCTTCATCATTCTGCGCTTGACCAGCACGATCGCGACCAACATGTCTATGGCGAATCCGAGCGCCAGGATACGGGTGCCCAGGCCCAGGATGAGAAGAACCGCGCCGACTGTCTCCAACAGGATGACGACCCAGGCAGAGAGCACAGGCAGAGGCACGCCCATTTGCCTCAAGAAACCGGCGAAGCCCGCGGGACCCTTCGCCGGCCCGTTGGGGTTGAGCTTGAGCCAGCCGTGAAAGGGAAAGATAACGCCTAACCCCACGCGGAGAATTAGCAACCCCCAATCACTGACCGGCGCGAACATGCTCTCCAACACCGAGTTCTCCTTTCTCCCTCAGTTCCCTCTTGTAACTGACCACACTATCAGTCATCATGGAAGAGAGCGCAAGACGGCACTTCAATCTGCCCTAGTTACATGGAGGGAACCGTGGAAGCGGTTCAGAGGATGCCCGGCAGGGGCCCGACAAAGGCAATACGGTGCGCAGCCCGCGACGTGCTCGATCGTGTAGGCGACAAGTGGTCGGTCTACGTGATCTTCCTCCTGGGTGATGCCACGCGGCGGTTCACCGAGCTGCGCCGGAGCATTGACGGCATCAGCCAGCGGATGCTCACCGTCACGCTCCGGAACCTCGAACGCGACGGTATCGTCAATCGAACCGTCTATCCTGTTGTGCCTCCGCACGTCGATTACGCCCTGACCCCGCTGGGACGCACCCTCCGCGACATCATCGACCCGCTGATGGCCTGGGCCGACGAGCATACGACGGACATCGATCGAGCCCGTGCCACCTATGATCGCCGGGCGCTCAAAAAGCATAGGGGGTCCGCGCGATATGAGGTGCCGTCGGCTGCACGTGGTATCGCAGCTACTACTAACTGAATTCGGAGGGGCTTGTGTTCGATCTTCCGAGGCGAGGGTCCGAATTATGGCCTCGGGCGGCCACACCCAGCGAAGGCCCGTTCCAAAAAAGCCACCGCTTCTGCTCCCCACATCTGGGCGAGCTCCGGGCGGCCGGCGAGGTTGAAGAATTGGTGTGCGCTCGGGTGCGTGTACTCCCTGTACTCGACGGATTTCCCCCACCGCTGCAATTCCCTCACAAGGACGCGGGTGACCTCAACGAAGGAGTCCTCATCGATAGTATTGCTCTGCATAAGGATCGGACCCTGAATGTCCCGAGCGGCCTGGATCACGTCGCCGAATCCTACGAAGCGGTTGAGATCCGGGGCCCATATGGCAACCGGGGCCTGGGCGATGGTCGCGCGATACAGCGCGGGCTTCTTGCCGGAGGCCAGCAGCGCAGTCACCGCTCCCTGTGACCATGCCATGTTTGCGATGCAGTCGGCGTTCACGTCAGACCGAGTTCTTAGCCACTCGACGCTCCGATTGATGTCGTCGGCTCGTCCGTTCAGAAAGGCCACCTGCGCCTGACGGAACGCCGCTTCGGGGTTCTGACCCTCCGAGCCGCCATATCCTCTCGTTTGCGTGAAGAGAAGCATCCACCTCTTGCTCAGGACGAACGCTGGGCAAGGGGTGTTCTCGTTGATGATCTGAGCCCCGGCGGTCGCGAATCGTGCACCGTGGCTCCAGACGATAACGGGGAACCGATCTTCTCTTGCGGGTTTCATGATCCAGCCGACGAACTGCAGGCCGTCCACGCGGTACGTGACGCGCTCGATCCGACATGACTCCTGCGCAGTGGCAGGCTTGAGAACGACTACACTCCCAAGGAGCACGAAGGAAAGGAGCAGTCCCAGCCCTCTCATACCCACACGGTACGGCACTTTCTGAAAACCGTCATCGGGGAAATCCCTCAGGTCGATACCCATTTCTCCTCCTCCCCAGGTACCAGCAGACCTGGGCGGCGGCAACGGCTCATTTGTGCATGGGTGAGGGTGCGGCTGCGGATGAGCGAATTACGACAGCAGTTGTGACGAGGCTAGAAGCGGGTGCCCAGGTCTTGTTCGACCGTCCACGCGGCTATTTGTGCGCGGGAGCGGAAACCCAGCTTGTTCAAAATGTGCTGGACGTGGTTCTCGGCGGTCTTCTCGGTGATCACCAGCGCGGCGGCGATCTCGCGGTTGGTCCGCCCCTGCGTGACCAGCATGGCGACCTCCCGCTCCCGACGGGTCAGCGGCATGCGCGGTAGGGAGGCCGCCGCCGGCTCGATGGCCGCCATGTTCGCGAGGGCGTAGTCGCCGGCCTCGTCGACGGTCATGGTCCGCCCCTCTGCCCAGCGTGTTTGAAACGCGTCTGCGAGGTGTTTGCGCGTCATGGCCACCAACCGGTCGCAGTCGCCGCGAATGAAATAGGGCAGCGATACCCCGATCGAGTCCCTGAGTCCTTCCGCCGCTCCAAACAGGCGGGCTGCCTTCTCATGCTGCCGTGTTGCGCAGGCGACCGCGGCCAGTCCTACCAGACAGACGGCGATGCCTCGGACTTCTCCAAGCCCTCTGCGGAGAATCAGGCTGTCGCCGAACAGCGCCGCGGCCCGGTCGTATTGTCGTCGGTGCCAGGCTACCGTAGCGAGATGGCTCTGGGCTGTAGCCGTCCCGTGTCTGTGACCCAATGCGCGGAAGTGCTGCAGACCTTCCTCGATCAGCGCCGCGGCCCGAGTGAGTTGACCGCGCTCCCGCAGCACCAGGCCCAGGTCGGTCAGGTTGATCGCCACTCGCCACCTGGCGTTGAGGGCGCGACAAAGACGCAGGCTCTCCTCAAGCAACGCGGCGGCCTGGACATGATCACCGCGATCGCGTGCGACCAACCCTAGGATGTGCAGAGCGTCGGCAATGCCCAAAGGATCGGCGAGCTCCTGGCAGATGGTCAGGCTCTCCGACCCCAGCGCCGCCGCCCGACTGTAGTCGCCTGTGGCACACGCATAGAACCCGAGGATGTTCAGCGAACCCACCGTACCCAGCTTGTCTCCAAGGGCGCGACCGAGAGACAGGCTTTCCTCCGCCAGCGCCGCGGCCCGCGGGAAATCGCCCTGCTGAAAAGCCAGCATCCCGGCGCCGTTGAGCGCTTTCACCTTTGTAGCAGGTGACGCTCCGCTCGTGTTGCGCAGCACTGCCTCAAGCCAGCGGCGGGCCTCGTTCCAATACCCTCGGATTTCCCAGAACGGGACCAGGCTCGCGGCGAGCTGCAGTCCGATCTCCCTTTCACCATCTTCGCCGAGACACCAGTTCAACGCTGCCCGCAAGTTGTCATGGTCTGCCTCTAGCCGGGCCAGCCAGGTGCTCTGGTCAGGGCCCTGAAACTCCGGCTCAGCGTGCTCAGCCAGCGCCAGGAAGTAGGCGGCATGCCGCCGCTGGACGACGTCGCTCTCCCCGCTGGCCGCCAGCCGCTCCTGCGCGTACTCTCGAATGGTCTCCAGCATCGCGAACCTCGGCTCGCCGTCGGGCCGTACCTCTTGCCACAGCAGGCTCTTGTCGACGAGGGGCGCCAGGGCGTCCACGATGTGACGCGGGCGCTCTACGTTCCAAACCGCGCCCACTGCCTCAATGCTACAGCCGCCGGCAAAGACGGCGAGGTGCCGGAACAACGCCTGCTCGCCAGGACTGAGCAGGTCGTAGCTCCAGCCGATTGCTCCGCTGAGTGTGCGCTGTCGTGCGGGCAGGTCGATGGGCCCGTCGATGAGCAGCTCCAGCCGCCGTTGCAGGTGTCCGAGGATCCCCTGCGGCGGGAGAACCTTGATCCGGGCTGCGGCCAGCTCCAGCGCGAGCGGGAGACCGTCCAGGCGCTGGCAGATCTCCGCCACCGCCCGGGCGTTCTGAGGAGTCAGCGCAAACTCCGGTCTAGCCGACCGCGCCCGATCCACGAAGAGGGCAACCGCAGGATAGGCGGCAAGCGCATCCGGCGGGGGAAGGCGCTCGGGATCCGGGTGTGCCAGAGGCGGAACCGGAAACTCGTGTTCCGCGGAGAGCCGCAGCGCCGCCCGGCTGGTGGCCAGGACTTTCAGGCCTGGGCAGGCCGCCAGCAGTCCAGCTACATCAGGGGCTGCGGGAAGCACCTGCTCAAAGTTGTCCAGGACCAACAGCAGGGCCCTGTCGCGAAGATACTCCTGGAGCGTGGCCAGAGGCCGCCAGTCTGGCGAGTCCCGAACCTTCAGCGTCTGAGCAATTTCGAAGATGACGCGCTCCGGGTCGCGGATCGGAGCGATGTCTACGAACACCATCCCGTCGGGAAAGTCGTCGAGAAGCCCCCGCGCCACTTCCAGGGCCAGCCGCGTTTTGCCGACGCCAGCTGGCCCAGTCAGCGTGAGCATCCGTATGTCGTCACGTCGCAGCCGATCCCGGACCTCAGCGATCTCCTCGCGCCGTCCGATGAGTCGCGTAAACGGCGCCGGTAGGTTCTGGGGCGGCGACGCCGCCAAGAACCCCTCGCCGCGGATCGACCGGGATACCAAGTGTGATCGTCGGCTTCGCGTGCCTTCATGGCGCCCGGATTTTCGAGCACGGCCGTGCCGCATGGTCCACCCAACGCTCGGCGAATTAACGCCCATATTCTTCAGCCGGCAAGAAAACGGTACCTGCCGCCATCCAGACCAGGGGGGTCTGGGTACTTTCGCGAGAACGTTCGGAAGGCTGAAATGCTGGTGGGGACTGTCCTGGTGGACCTTGATCAGAGATCTTCAAACTGCCTTGGAGAAATCACCGTTGCCAGTCGAGACCTTGCGGGAGTTGGTGGGCCAAGCGGCCTAACGAACGAATGTTTGTGTTAGCTTTCATTCCGTGACTCGCTACCGCGCGGTCGAACCGCGCAAGATACGCCTCATAATCAATCGCACGTGGCCAGGGCTTGAAGTTGCCTAAGCAATCGCACGAGCAGCTGAACGAGCGGGCGGGGACCTTCCGCAAGTTTAACATCTACGGGTTGCCCAGGAGGATAGATTGCCTCAAATGTACCGTGCACGAGCGAGCATCCTATGTCGAGTTGCGCCTCCACGCTAAGCTCGCCGAGGGGATCCCGTAGCGGTTGCCTCAACCATATCACCCAGCGTGACCTAACGCCTGGGCGATGAACGCCCGGTGGCGCTTGCGCATAAGCGCCGGTGATATATCGGTCCTGCCAAAGTCGTGGTAGCCGGACAACCAGCGCTCCACATCCGGGAGGGCGCGCGCGACGGCGAGAAGATCCCAAAACGCGAGGGCTTCGATGCGTCGTCCCACGATACGTTCGTAATGCCGCAGGAACCTGTCTGCCGCCTCCAGACCGAAGAGCATGGCCAAATCCTGCCGGCAATAGCTGACCTCGCGCGCCGGGTCTCCAATCGAGATTTCCTCCCAGTCCACGACACCGGCAATGCGCCCTCGTAGCCAGAGGGTATTGCCGGGCCAGTAGTCACCATGACGCAAGGTCCGCCTGTCGATAGACACCCGCGGCCACAGCTTTCGGAGAGCGTTCCAGACGCCCGCCCCATCCGGATGCCTGAGGACGGAAATCGAAGGGCCTGAATTCACTTTGGCGTTGAGCCCATCGTCCAGGCGCCTTGCGTGGGCCCAGTCCTGGCCAGAAATCGGAACTGAGTGGATCAGGGCAGCGGTCCCGGCGAGCTCGGACACGTAGCGGTCCATGTCTGACGGTGCTAGCATCGCATGGCCTGGAAGTCGCGTCTCGACGAGTGCCGGCTGGCCGAAGAGTTGCCCGTCGACATCTGCCCATATGGGCCGCGGCGCGACGACCGGCAACTCGGCAAGCAGTTGAAGCGTCCGCCACTCCCGGTGACATATCACGGACGGGTCGCCGTGACCGCGGTCGTGATATCGACGGAGGACCACCTCGTATGGTCGTCTAACACGCGGCGCGATCTTTACGGCATGTGTGCTGCATTCCAGGCCACCATGAAGCGTCCGGACTGAGATTGGCCGACCGCCCCGATCCACCGTCTGAACAAGAGCGTGGACGGCCGCTCGATCGGGCAGCTTCTTAAGCAGCTTCTTAAGCTGAAGGCGGCCGACGCTTTCGTGCCAGTCATGATCAAGTTCAGGTGGCACTTCCGCATTCTCCGATACTTCAGATGTAGAAGAGTATCGCAAGTACCAGGATTACCGGGAGGAGCTTAATGTCCAACTCGGTGGGACCTTGACCGGAGATCTTCGAACTGCTGGTGGACCTTGATCAGCGATCTTCGAACCGTTCTGGAGAAGCATCCGCTGGCGGTCGATGAGATCAAGGCACTGCTTGCTGAGGCCGCGTAGCGAACAGATGTGCGTATTCTACCATAGCCCGTAAGTTGCGGGCGCGCAATCCGAACTCCGAACTGGCTCACGCACTGCAGTAGACTTCGAAGTCGGCCAGAGCCGTCTCGCGGAGATAGACTTTCGAGGCAGCGGTGCGCGGGCTCCGACCGTTCCTGAGGTGCTGATCGTGATCGCCACCCGCCGAGACCATCCTCGACGAGCCGGGCTGGCGCTGCACTTGGGGGCGAGGCTGTCGATCCCGACCGTCGGCGTTACGACCAGGACGCTGCTGGCCAGAGGTAAGTGGCCCCCGTGACGAGCAGGGCGCGGCCAGCCCGCTTCGGATACATGATGAGATTGTCGGCTCCTAGCTGCGGACGCAAGTGGCCGCACATCCCGTTGCTGTGCACGCGCGCCTGAGCCGCTGCGCTTCGCCCGCCGCGCGGCGCGCGAAGTGCGGGCGCGGGGCGAATAGCGCTCCGTACATCTCTGGGAGGAACTCAGAGCACCGACCCGTATTCCGACTACGTGCTGAATCCAGGGCCCGCCCGGACGCCGGCGGAGTTCCGCCTTGCGGACCTGATGGCCGCCCTCTCCCTGGTGACGGACCTGGGCATGGGGCACCCGCCGGAAGAGGCCTTGCGGGCCTGTCTGTTTGCGACCACCCTGGCCCGGCAGATGGGTCTGACTGGGCCCGACGTGGCCGGGATCTACTACACCACGCTGCTTGCACACCTCGGGTGCACGGCGGCGGCGCACGAAGCCGCCGCTCACTTCGGAGGAGATGACATTGTGTTCAGAAGCGCCACCGAAAGCATCGACTTCACCAATCCCAGGGAGGCGCTGCGGTTTTCGCTGTTCCAGGTAGCAAAGACCGCTCCCCCGTTCAAGCGGGCACGTGCCATCGCCACCGCGTTGACCCGTGGGAGTCGCATCGGCGAGGGGCTGACCACCGCGACCTGCGAGGTCGGCGCCAGCATGGCCGGACGCCTTGGGCTCGGCGCCGCGGTCCAGGAGGGTCTCTACCAGCTCTTCGAACGCTGGGACGGTAAAGGAATCCCGCAGCATCTGGTCGGAGACAGGATCGCCGCGACTGCGCGCTTCGCTCAGATCGCGGTGCAGGTGCTGCTGTTTGCCAAGCTGGGGGGCGCACAGGTGGCCCTCGAGGTCGTGCGCCGGCGATCGGGCGCTGCCTTCGACCCGGGCATCGCGGACATCGTGCTCCGCCAGGGCCTCTCGGTGCTGAACGAGCTCTCCTCTCTCGATGCCTGGGGGGCCTGCCTGGAGGCCGAGCCAGAGCCGCGTCGCAGGATAGACGATTCCCGGATGGATGAGGTCGCCCGCGTGTTTGCCGACATGGTCGATCTCAAGACACCCTTTCTTCACGGGCACTCGTCCGGCGTCGCTGCGCTGGCCGAGGCGGCGGCGCGACTGGTTGGCTTCGACGAGGCGGCCGTCGCCACCACGGGGCGCGCTGCCCTCCTTCACGACCTCGGACGGGTAGGCGTACCCAACGGGATCTGGGAAAAGCGTGGGCCGCTGAGCGCGGGAGAGTGGGAACAGGTTCGACTGCATGCTTACCACAGCGAGCGAATCATCTCCCGCTCCGCCGCACTTGCTCGTATTGCCACCGTGGCGGGCATGCATCACGAGCGCCTCGACGGGTCCGGCTATCATCGGGGGATCTCGGCAGCATCGCTGCCGGCGCCCGCGAGGGTGCTTGCCGCCGCCGATGCGTACCACGCGATGACCGAGGAACGCCCCCACCGGCCGGCCTTGACCCGATCCGAAGCAGCCAGGACCTTGCAGGATGAAGCGGCAGCCGGGAAGCTGGACCGCGAGGCGGTCGCCGCGGTGCTGGAAGCCGCCGGTCATCCGCCAGGCCGAATCAGGGCCGCCTGGCCTGCCAATTTGACCGACCGAGAGGTTGAAGTGCTCCGTTTGCTTGCCCGAGGTCGATCCAACAAGGAAATCGCAGGAACGCTTGTCATCTCAAACCACACCGTCCACCATCACGTCCTGCATATCTACAACAAGATCGACGCATCCACCCGTGCCGGCGCCGCGTTGTTTGCGATGCAGCACGGCCTGCTCGAGACTCGACCGGAAGGCGCAAAATAGACTGCCCGGTCGATGACGCCGCGGTCTCCCGACACCTATACTCCCCTCAGAACCTGATCAGTTGAAGTGCTAACAGGAGGGCACCCGTGGAAACAGTCAAATCCAACGACGGCACCCCCATAGCCTATCAGCGCAGCGGAAAGGGGTCTCCGCTGGTCCTGGTGCATGGCACGACGGCAGACCATACCCGATGGTCGCTCGTACTTGCAGCATTGGAGCAGCATTTCACGGTCTATGCGATGGACCGGCGGGGACGGGGTGAGAGCGGGGACGCAGAGCCCTACGCTCTTGAGCGCGAGTTTGAGGACGTGGCCGCCGTCGTGAACGCCGCCGGATCACGGGTCAACCTGCTTGGCCACTCCTATGGGGCCCTCTGCGCCATGGAAGCAGCTCTCCGGACTACCCATCTCAACAAGCTGGTTCTCTATGAGCCAGCCTTCCCTGTGGAGGGGATAGAGACATATCCGCCTGGGGCGGAAGAAAAGCTTCAGGCGCTCCTCAAACAAGGAGACCGCGATCTTCTCCTCGTGACGTTCTTTCGGGACACGGTCCACGTGTCGGAGAAGGAGATCGCACGCCTGCGAGCCGAGCCCGCCTGGCAAGCGCGGTTAGCCGCTGCGCACACCGTTGTGCGAGAGATGGCCGACGCCGACTACGTATTTGACCCCGACCGGTTCCGCAGACTTGCCGTTCCCACGCTCCTGCTCCTCGGAGAAAACAGTCCGTCAGTCCTCAAGAAGCCCACTGAGCGGCTGGCCTCGGTACTTCCCAATAGTCACGTCGTCGTCATGCCAGGTCAAGGACACATTGCCATGACGACAGCACCCGAATTGTTCCTCCGTGAGGTGATCGTGTTCCTGGAGGCATGAATCCGCACCCTCAGAGTGACGCCACGCCTCTGTGTCGAGCGCCTGGCCGAAGCCACGTCTGCACCCGATTCCAACTTTTGAAGTGCTGCCGAAACTGAAAGCGTCCAGCATGGTGGGACCTGACCCGGAGATCTTCAAACTGCTGGTGGACCATTATCAGAGATCTTCGAACCTCTCTGAAGCAGCACCCGCTGCAGGTGGACGTGATTAGGGAGTTGCTTGGCCAGGCGGCATGGCGAAAATTGTTCCCCCCACGACCTACTCGACAGCGTACTCTTCTAGCAACCCAGCGAGGACGTTAGCTTTCTCAGCGATCTCCCGGCTCTCGAATTGGCGGATCTCAAAGAGCTTCGGTAACTTCTGATAGAGGTCTGGCAACCCGAGAATCTCCGCTACCTGCTCCCGAATCCACTTGTGATGGGGGATGGGATATGTCCGCCGGGCGATGAAAAGAGCCTGGAGGAATTCGTGAAACATATTGTACACGCGATCGAAAGACTGAAAGTACAGCTGGTGCTCGATAAAGAGCCGGATGTGGTCGAGGTTATTCTGAAAGTAGCTGCGGACCGCGGCGAGGCGCATCCGCCGCCTAGCCTCATCATAGTAGGGAAGCCACTGCCCCTTGAGTTGCTGAAGGTACTCACCGTTTTCCAAGAGCGGCACGCTGTACACGAGCGTATTGCCGATCTGGGGCTCGAAGTCATCCGGGCCGGTCGTCCAGCCTCGCGGCTTTGGCGCGAACTGTCCCTCGCCAAACTCCAAATCCACCTCGCCATACATCCCCACCGCCTCAAGAGCCTTGAAACTGACGTCACGCTGTTGAAACCGCTCCCAACGCCTCGCCAGAGCTAGCTGATCTGCTTTTGTTGTACCTGGGGCTCGCAAGCCGAGAACGTCGGGATCGGAATCCCGCGTTGCTTGGTGGACCATTATCAGAGACGTTCGAACCTGCCCAACCTTCTTGAGCCCGCGGCAGGCAACTCTGCCTCGGTGAGATAGGCGACTGAACTGGTTCCGGAACGAGTTGGGGAGGGCAGCCTGCTGCGCGAGATCGAAAGAAATTTCGCCAAAGGAGCTTGACAAGTCCGCGGACCGCATCTTGAGACTGCCGAGGAAACACTCCTAGATGCTCACCACGCGCACGTGCAGGCCCTCAGAATCGCAGCGATGAGTAGCGAGACTTCTAGAGCATTTTGAACCTCTGCACGTGATCCTACACGTTCCACGCGCCTTCGAAGACCTCATGTTATAAACAAACTATGGATACCAATGACGTGCTCGCACGTGTGGGGCGGCTCTCCGATCTTGATCTCCTCGCACAGGTGAAAGATCTGGCGCAGCGTGAGCGGGAGGCGACCGTCGCCCTCATTGCCCACCTCGCGGAGCTCGACCAGCGGCGACTGTATCTCGCGGAAGGCTACCCCTCGCTGTTCAAGTACTGTACGGACGTGCTCCATCTCTCCGAGCACGCCACCTACAACCGCATCGAGACGGCGCGGACGGTGCGCCAATTTCCGGTGCTCCTCGAGCACCTGGCCGCGGGATGGGTGACGCTCTTCGCGATCCGCCTGCTGGCCCCGCACCTGACCCTGGAGAATCACCGCAGCGTGCTGGCTCTGGCGCGCCACAAGAGCAAGCGGGAGATCGAAGAGCTCATCGCCCGGCTGCGCCCGCAGCCGCCGGTCCCCGATGTGATTCGCAAGCTCCCGACCCGGACGCAGGCGGCGAGCAAATCGCCGCTGCCGGTCGGGGCGCAGGATGCGCCGGGCACGGCACGGGGGGACGACGCTTTTGAGACCATGCCTGCCGTCGCACCGTCTGCGATGCCGGCACCTGCCGTGCCTCCCACGCCGCCAGCTGCGCGACGGGCGGCCGTCAGTCCACTCGCGCCCGAGCGCTACAAAGTGCAGTTTACGGCGAGCGCAGCATTACACACCAAGCTGCGAGAGGCGCAGGCGCTCTTGCGGCATCAGATTCCGGACGGCGATCTCGAGAAGATCTTCGATCGGGCGCTGGAAGCGCTGCTCGCCAACCTCCGCAAGCAGAAGCTCGCGGCGACGGCCCGCCCTCGTGGGAATCGGAAGCAGGCCTCCGGGGCCGAGCCGAACTCCCTCCCGAGCTCACGCCACATCCCCGCGGCCGTCAGACGCGCCGTCTGGGCCCGTGACGGTGGATGCTGCGCGTTTGCGTCGACCAATGGACGACGGTGCGCCGAAGAGGGTTTTCTCGAGTTCCACCACGTCGTGCCGTATGCGAGTGGGGGGCCGTCCACCGTGGACAACATCGAGCTGCGATGCCGGGCCCACAACGGCTACGAGGCAGAGCGCCACGTCCGTCGGTGGGGCACGGCGGCGGCGCGGGAGGAACCCGCGGTTTACGCGCCCGGCGCCTGGGCAGTCGGCGTTGCTGCCGTGCCGGGCGATCGACCAACCAACTCGTTCCGGAACGAGTTCCGAAGTGACGGACTCGAAAGAAAACGACGCGGGCGGAAACCCACGTCGACCAAACTGCTGCTGGTGGGCCCTGGTGGACTCGAACCACCGACCTCGCCCTTATCAGGGGCGCGCTCTCACCACCTGAGCTAAGGGCCGTCTGACGCGGTTCCTGCGAGGGTGGCAGCACCTCTTCATGCTGGCTTTGCCGTGGTTTTGGACCATCCATTCCGTCCACCTCCTATGGGGGCTGCACGAGCCGGCTGTCTTCATCCTTGCGATAGATCTCAAGCACTTCATGCAGGCGGATACCAGACCCGATGCCCAGCCTGGCAGCGCGACGGATAACGTCGGCATCAAAGCCTTGACCCTCGGCCCAGGCCACATCCTCAGCGAGCTGCTGTTCCACGATGACCGATACCTGGTCGGCCAAGTGAATGCGCCACAGATCCCTCTGCTCCGGGCTCATGTCCTCGACCGCTTGCTGCGGTCTGGTCGGCGTCCGCCTAGCGCGCCCAGCATTCCCAGAGGCCGGCCGAGGGGCAGCTGTGCTCCTTTGCCCCATTTAGCCTCCCACGCCGCGTTGGTCATCCGTCCTGCTTCCTTGCGCTTGAGATCCGCGAAGGCCCGTAAGACCATGCGCTGTCGGGCGGCCGCCGTGAGTTGAGGAGCGTCTGGGCGAGCCCCCCCCTCTTTGGCCCGATGGGCTCGCTGATTCGTCCGTGCACGGAATAGACGCCACTGCCTCCGAGCCTCGTCGGTGTTCAGTTGCGAAGCCCTGGGCATCACGGAGTCGAACTCTTCGAGAGGCCGTGAACAGTCTGGACACAACCGGCGCCGAGAGCGGGAGTTTGGCCGTAGGAACGGATCGTGACACCGCTCGCATCGGCGCAGGCGTCTGGCCAGCAGACCGAACCAGGTAGAAAGCACCAGGACAGTCTCAGGTGTGCTCACGAAGGTCTGCGTAGTTTCCCGCTGATCCCACACCCGGCTCATCCGCAGCGGCAATGGTTTGACCCGCAGCCAATAGCGGATTAGGTCGTCGTCCAGCTTGGGAGAGAGCGTGCCTCCCTGGCCGTTCCGGACCGCCTTGATAAGCGATCGACAGAAGACGGCAGCTTGGCGCATCTGCCGCTCCGCCCATGCCTGGGGCTCCAGCGGTGACAGCAGGTCCCACAGGATCTGCGAGTCCGGCTTGCCAGCCAAAAGTCCAACTGCGCAGCTCCCAGCCGGCCGCCACTGGGGTGTGCCAGCGTCATTCCCCCAGAGCCATACACGTTCGTCCACCTGGAATGCGACCCGGCGCTTCGCACGGTGCCGCACGCCATGCCGGACGGAATACCCAACGAAGTAAGTGTCATCAATCTGAGAGACGGGAGACATGCGCGATGACGGCCTTCGTGAGAGTGTAGGACTAGTCCTGCAGACGGGGGTGGGAAGTATGAAGGTGCGATCGCTTCGGGAGCAGCGCGGCTGGTCGCAGGTTGAACTTGGTCGCCGCTCACGTATTCATCCGGCGGACATTAGCCGCATCGAGCAGGGACGACTTCAGCCATACCGGCCGCAGCTTCGCCGATTGGCGCGGGCACTCAAGGTGACTGAGGCCGAGCTCAGCGCTTCGTAGGGGCACGGCACAAGAAAAACTGCGAGCGACCCGTCAGCCTGGTCAGCGTGGGTCGCTCGGAGGGAGCGTGGTGTGTATGGAAGCGGTCGTTTCTCATGTTGTCGGTTCGCAGTCGCCGCGTCAAGCGCCTCTCTGCCCGCTGGTGCGCGCCGGTCGTCGTGTCATAGGAAAACTCATAGTCAAAGACGGCCGCCGAGTCTTTTTGCGGCGGGTCAGGTGGGACAAGCATTTCTTCAGGTTGCTTGGCGGCTGGTCAGCCAGCTTGCCAGTCCTCAACCAGTTGCAAGCGTTGCGTGTGGATGGCCTCTGCTATTTGGATGATACCGGTGGCGTCTGGGAGGTCGATCTCGACCGGTTCCTGCAGCTCTCGATCCGCCGGAACTTTGACGAGCTGCAGCTTATCCTCCCGCTGCGTTTCTGGA
>JBQTJP010000293.1:0-16274 GCA_052386995.1 Armatimonadota bacterium | reverse complement strand
AAATCCCACCCTACCCCCCCCCGACCAATTCACAACGGTGGAATTGTTGGGGGCGACGCCAACCACCCCTACCCGCACCTGTCCAGTTCCATTGTTAAAATTGGGGCGGCGGCCCGGCCGGGCCGCCGCCTGCTCCCTATTTTGTCTTCGGCGTGTACTGCGTGTGCTGATTCGGGTTGGTAATCAAGTTGCACACGTCCATGGTATCGCTGGGGGCGACGTTGGGGAATGTCTTCAGGATCTTGAATCCGCGCTTGTCATTCACCTGGGCGAGGTTGACTGTGTGGATGATGTGATGACTCTGCGGATCGAGTTTCACCCGTCCCTCAGGCGCATCAAAGGTGAGGCCGCTCTCCAGAGCCTCGATGACCTTGTTCTGGTCCAAAGATCCTGCCTTGTTCACCGCCATGGCCCACAGGTGCCACCCGGTCCACACGATGTTGGCCGAGTCGGTGATGTAGGCGTGCTTGGTGCCAAACCGGGCCTGCCAGCGCTTCACAAACTCGCGGTTGGCGGCGTTGTCTAGCTCCTGGAAGTAAGGGTAGACCACGGTGATCCCCTGCGCCTCTTTGGGCGCTAGGACAACCTGCTCATTTCCCAGGCCAAGGGTGGGGGAGACAATCGGAATTTTATCCTTCATGCCCGCCGCGGCGTACTGGCGGTAGAAAGCGATATGATTCCCACCGACTAGCAACGACATGACGAAGGAAGGCTTGGCCTCCTGGATCTTGTTCACCGTGGCGCTGAAATCTGTCACGTCCAAGGGGAAGAACTCCTCCTTCACCAGGGAGCCGCCGTTCTTGTTGAGAAACACCTTGACCCAGTCTGCGGAAATGTGCCCGTAGTTATAGTCGGCCGCAATTGTGTAAGCCTTCGCGCCGTATTCCTTGATGGCCCACGGCACCAGGGTTCCCAGCTGTTGGGCCGGTGTAACACCGGTATTGAACACAAACTTGTCGCAGACGCCGCCCTCGTACTGCTCGTTGTAGAAGTAGAGCATCTTATGCTTCTTCATCAGGGGCCGGATGGCTTCACGAGACGCGCTGGTGATGCCGCCATGGATAACGGCCACTTTGTCCTGGAGGATCAGGCGCGTCGCGTACTGAGTGTAGCGTTCATTGGTGGACTGGGTATCAAAGGCCACCAGCCGCAGCTTGCGCCCCAGCACGCCCCCCTTCGTGTTGATGTCGTCGACCGCGAACTGCGTGGCGTCGATCATAGGCAGCCCGTAGATGTTGATCGGTCCCGTCCCATCCAGCAGGCTGCCTACCTTGATGTCTGAGCCCGCCGCCCCGAGTGCAGATGTCCGCAGCGCGTTCACGATCGTGCCGCCGCCCATCGTCAGGCCACCGGCGGTGACCAGGCTCCTACGCAGGAAATCCCGTCTTTTCATCCTCATGGTCCTCCCCCTTCTATGAGACCAGTCTCGCGCCCGTTCACAACCCGAGTTGCCAGTCGCCTTTCACGCATCGGTGCTGAGCTTCTGCAGCACTCTGTCGATAATATCCACGGTCACCCGGATCTGCTCAGGGTTGCTCCGCGTCTCGGACCGCTGGTGCATCGTCGGAAATGGCCACCAGACCACGGTGAGCGCCGGGATCCCCTCGTGCGTGTACACAGCACTGTCTACCCCTGCCCCCGGATAGCGGCCCCGGGCCGCCGCTTCCCATTGTACCTCGTACTTTCGGTCGAGCTTCAGTTCACGCAGCGCCTCCCGGGTCAGCCGTCGCAGGTGGACTTGATCCTTCTTATCGACCATCATCCAGATCCATTTCGCCTCGGGATGGCTCACCGTGTCGATATTGAGCACCGCTTTCACCCGGGTGAGTTCACCTCGCTGCTTTTGCATCTCCATATGCGTTCGCGAGCCGAGGAGATTCCATTCCTCCGCGCCAAAGGAGGTGAACTCGATGGTGTAGGGGTACCCCCGGTCTCGATAACGCTCCGCAAGCAAGAGCACACTAATAACTCCGCTGGCATTGTCGCTCGCTCCCGGGGAAAAGGAGTCGTGGTGGCCGCTCACAATGATGATCGTCTCGGGCTTCCGCGTGCCCGGCACGCGGCCGATCACGTTCGCCGTGCGTGACTGCGGCTTGTACGTGGTCTGCATCGTGAGGTTGACGCGAATCTCTTTTCCGGCGTTCCGCCACTGGTGCAGCAGATCGTTGTCCGCCTTCCCGAACTCGACACATGGCACGTTGATATCGGGAAAATCCAGCGGTTCCGGGAGCGCAGGGAAGTCATCGGTGATGCCAATGACGTACGCGATCTCTTCACCGTCGGCATCGACGATACTCCACCGATCCCAGCGAAAGAGGACCAGTTCGGTCGGCCCCGCATACATCAGACGACCTTCGACGCCTCCCTGGGGAGTTGATCCCGCCCACGTCAGAGGGGCACACTCTATGGTCCGTCGCTCAGGCGCCAGCACGGCGAGGGACTCGGAGACCGGCTCCCATCCCATGAATTGGAGCCACTCCACTTTTGTCTCAATACCCAGCGTACGAAAGCGGCTAGCGATATGCTCAATCGCACGGTGGTCCGCTTCCGTGCCCGCGAACCGGCGGTACGACCCGGCCGCCCGGGGAATCTCCTCAGCGAGCATCTGAGTCTCGCGCGCAATGTCGATCATCGCCCCACCCCCTTTTTGCGTGCGTGATTGTGCTCAGACCGCAGATCCAGAGCCGGTTTACTCCTGAGGAGCCGTGCGCTGGCGTAGGACGAAACGCTGCATCTTCCCGGTCGTCGTCAACGGAAGCTCATCGACAAATTCGATGGACCGCGGATAGGCATGGAACCCCACACGCTCCTTCACGAGGGTCTGGAGATCGGCAAGTAGGCCCGGCAGGGGGAAGTGTCCGGGCGCCAGACGGATGAAGGCTTTGACGACCTGGCCACGCTCGGCGTCGGGTATGCCCACGACAGCCACCATTGCGACCGCGGGATGGCGCAAGAGACACTCCTCGATCTCGCCGGGCCCGATCCGGTACGCACCGCTCTTGATGATGTCGTCCCTGCGCGATTTGAACCACAAATACCCTTCCTCGTCCTTGACGGCCAGATCCCCCATGAGCGCCCAGTCACCGATGAACTTGCGCCGTGTCGCCTCCGGGTTGTTCCAGTACTCCAGGAACATTACCGGATCCGGACGGCGCACCGCGACCTCGCCCAGTTCGCCGGGGGGAAGTCCGCGTCCCTCTTCATCCACCACTTCCACACGATGTCCCGGATAGGGCTTGCCGATGCTGCCCGGTTTCACCGCCATAATCTCGGCGCAATTGCCGACCACGAGGTTCATCTCAGTCTGACCGAAGAACTCATTGATCGTGACGCCGAGGACCTCGCGCCCCCAGGCGACGAGCTCCTCCCCTACCGGCTCCCCGGCGCTGTAGACCGAGCGCAGCCGCGGCCGGTAGCGCGCTCGAGAATCGGGCACCTGACGCATGAGCTTGAGGGCCGTCGGAAAGATGAAGGCGTTCCGGATGCCGTAGTGGCCCAGGATCCAGAATGCGCGCTCTGGATCAAACTTGGGCTGCCTGAAGGCGACGACGGGAATGCCGTAGTGCCACCCCGCCCACAGGACGTTGAAGAGCCCGCCGATCCAGGCCCAGTCCGCGGGGGACCAAAGGAGGTCACCGGGCTGAGGGGCGAGGTTGTTGAACAGCACGAATGCTGGCAGGTGACCGATGAGGGCCGAATGTGGTAAGACCGCGCCCTTGGGCGGGCCCGTAGTCCCCGAAGTGTACATGATCAGGGCCGGATCCTGCGGTCGCGTGTCTATTGGGGTAAATCGCTCGCTGGCCCGCGCCTCCAGCCCGTCCGCCTCGAGCGTCCCAGGCAGGTCCAGGGCACTTCTACCTACGACCACCAGATGACGCAGGTCGGGGAGGCGGTCGCGGATACGGGCGATTTTATGAGCGGTCTGCTCGTCGAAGATGGCGACCCGGGCACCGCTGTCTCTGAGCCTGTACTCCAAGGCATCCTCGCCAAAGAGAGTGGCCAAAGGCACGGCCACGGCGCCGAGTTTGTAGGTGGCTATGTGAGCAAGGGGCGTCTCGCGGCACTGAGGGAGAATGATGGCTACCCGGTCGCGCCGTCCCACCCCCAGACTGTCCAGGACGTTGGCCCAACGATTCGATGCACGCGCCAGTGCTGCAAAAGTGTACCGGGTATCCCCCACGGCTGTAACGTCAATCAGCGCGAGACGGTCGGCATCCCCCGCCCACTTGTCGGACACGTCCACTCCAATATTGTAGGTCGCGGGAATCTGCCAGCGAAACGTCTCGTAGAGCTCGTGGAACGGCCTCCGATCGAAGTACACAAGGCCCATGTGTCCTCCGGGGAGGGCCGGCGTGCGGCGTGCTTATGTAAGCTTTTCGCTAACCTGACAGCTTTGCACTAATTACGTAGAAATCTTCTACCGATCCTATCGGAAGAGTCGAAACATTGGCGCAGGATCGGTCCCGGCCAACTCTTCGTCCCAGATAGGCAGGCGCTTGTGGGCTGTTCTGCGCCGGACCTCGCGGAACACGATGCCCAACGGCAGCTTGCCGCGCTTGTCGAACTCGTCGAGCAGCTGCCATGCGGCCTTCTTGTCGGAGGGGTCGTAGTCCTTGGGCACGTGCTCGACGTGCTCTTTGTACCACTCGTAGGTGTTGAATTTGTTGTACGTCACGCAGGGCGAGAAGTCGTCCACGATCGCGAATCCCGGGTGCTTGAAGGCCTCGATGTAGATGTCCGTGGCATGCTTGGGGTCGCCGGAGAACGACTGCGCGACGAACGACGCGCCGCAGGTGAGCGCCAGCCTCAGCGGGTTGACGTATTGCGGCTCTTCCTCGGTAAACTCCTCCATCACCTTGCCGAGTCCGGCGGTCGGGGAATCCTGCCCTTTCGTCAGCCCGTAAACCCCGTTGTCCATGATGATCAGCGACACCTGCGGATCGCGCCGGCAGATGTGCACGAAGTTCTCGATGCCGATCGCCAGGGTGTCGCCGTCGCCGGCCAGCGTGATGACGGTGAGGTCGGGATTCGCCATCTTCGCGCCGAGCGCGTAGGCCAGCGCGCCCCCGTGCGTCCCGTGGAACGCATTGCCGTTGAGATAGTTGCGGATCTGGCCGGAGCAGCCGATTCCACCAACCAGCAGAACGTCGTGCGGCATCAGCTCGAGCCGCATCAGGGCGGCCTTCAGCGCGTTGAGCACGCCGAAGTCGCCGCACCCGGGACACCACTGGATGCGGTGCTTGGGCGTCGCGTTCTGATCCCAGAGTTTCGTCGTTGCAGGAGCCGCGCTCACGGGCTAGTCCCCCTCGGGAACGGTTTCCAGCACGCGCTCAGGCGCCCGCTCACCGACGCGGACGATGCGGGTGCCGTTGGCCAGGAGTTGCTGGACGCCGCCGGCGATGTCCGACGTGTAATAGGGCCGGCCGTTGTACTTGAGGATCCTCCGCGTCTCGATCAGGCATTCTTGTTGGATGAGATCGGCGAGCTGTCCGGAGTAGTTTTGCTCGACGACGACGACATGAGAGCCTCGCTGCAACAGCGGCCGCGCGAGGTGGACGGGGAACGGCCACAGATGTGTAAAGTGAATGACGCACGTCTCGACCCCTTCACCGCGGAGCCGCGCCTGCGCGTCCTGGAGCGGGAGTTTGGTCGATCCCCAGCCGACCAGCAGCGGCACGCCGTCGGGGGAGCCGAAGACCTGCGGGGGCTTCACGTCCTCGCGCAGATAGGTCTGCATCTTGCGCATCCGCTTCTCGAACATCGCCTTGCGCTTGGGCGGATCGGTCGTGACCATGCCGGCCTCGTCGTGCTCCGACCCGCTCATTTTGAAGACGCCGCCGGGGATCCCCGGCACGTTGCGCGGGGAGATGCCCGACTCGGTGACGGCGTACCGGCGATACCCATCGTTCTTGATGTCGGCTTCGCGCAGGAGACCGTGGCGGGCCACCGGTTTGCGGTGACTGGTGAAGAACTCCTCAGGCAGGTCGCGCCGGCCGTCGGCCAGGGTCAGATCGGTCAACAGAAAGACGGGGCATTGATATTTATCCGCCAGGTCAAACGCCTCGAACGCCAGCGTGTAGCACTCTTCCACCGTGCCGGCGGCGAGCACGATCCGCGGAATCTCGCCGTGCCCGGAGAAGATCGACATCGACAGGTCGCCTTGCTCGGGCTTGGTCGGCATACCGGTCGAAGGTCCGGCGCGCTGCGTGTCGATGATGACGATCGGGGTCTCGGAGACACCCGATACCCCGAACTCTTCGACTTTCAGCGAGATGCCTGGACCCGAGGAGCCGATCGCGCTGCGGACTCCGGCGAGGCTGGCGCCAAGCGCCGCGCGAATGGACTCGCGCTCGTTCTGCCCCTGCAGGGCCCGGCCGCCGTAGCGCGGCAGGTGCGCCTGCATGAACTCGAGGATCGCCGACGCCGGCGTGATCGGATACCCGGCATAGTACCGGCAGCCGCCCAGAATCGCGCCCATGCCGAGGGCCTCGTTGCCGTTGACCAGCAGGGTTGCCCCCCCGGGCTTCTGCGCTACCAGCTTGTAGTCCGCGCCATCCCAGCCGTTGGCCTTCAGGATCTCCTCGATCACGGCTCGGCCGCGGCGGGCGGCCTCAAGGTTGAGATCGATGACCTCGCGGCCCTTGCGCGAAAAGCGCTCCTCGAGATACGCGCCGAACAGCGCGTAGTCCATATCGAACTCGAGCAGCCGCAACAGGGCGCCGGTCACGACGGTGTTCTTGACCACTTCCTTCTTCAGCTCGCGCTGCGCGATCTGGCGGGCCGGCAGCGGAAAGACCTTGATCCGGCGCGCCTCTAACGCGCTGGTGTCGACCGTCCCCGTCGTGCTGTCGTAGACCAGGACGCCGCCGTCTTTGATGTTGTTGCCGTGCCGGAGGATCGTGTCGCGGTTGGGCTGGACGGGCGCATCAGGGTTCGTGTCGTACTCCAACGCGGCCAGGATGTCGGTGCGATCGTCGCCGTAAGAAAGCGGCGGCACCTCGGAGACGACCACGGGGTCGTACTGATGCGCCCCGTAGATCGTCGATGCGTACCCTTTTTCCATCGCCAGAACGTGCAGGCCGGCGCGGACGAACATCTTGCCAAGAAGATCGGTTACCGTCGTGACTCCGTCGCGGAGCTGCACCCCTCCGACGAGGAGTTTCAAGTTGTTGACGACCACCGAACCTCGCTCCTTTGACCCAAAATAGACACAAACGTCCCGGCGGGAGGCTGCACGGCCGCCACATCGGGCGTGTAAAAGTATAGCATAGCCCCTTCGGCAAAGTGTATGCCCATCACGAAGCGGTAGGGAGACAATACTGCCCCCACAAGCTGTCAGTCCTTATCAGCAGTCCCTTTCGCGCGCTGAGGGCCGTGCACCCAACTGCTCCCATGAGACCGCCCCACGCGGGCACTGCCTGAGGCAGGAGGAAGGTCTATCACCTAGCGAATAAAGCATAATGTTATGACAAATGCAATCAATCGCCGCTCTCCGATCCCCCTCTACTACCAGGTTGAATCATTGCTACGCGACCAGCTCATTAACAGGCGACACGCTGGGCGATACTCTGAAGGAACACCGCTGCCGACTGAAGAGGCGTTGGTACGGCGTCTCGGCGTCAGCCGCATCACGGTCCGACGCGCGATGGAGCGCCTGGTTCAAGAGGGATTAATCTACCGAGTTCCAGGCCGCGGCACGTTCGTCAATCCACTCCGGGCGGTCGAGTACCGGATCGAGCGCAATCCGGCTGACCTGCTCGGCTTTGAGCAGGACATCCGCCGCGGCGGGTTCGCGCCAGACACCAGGGTGGTGAGGCGGGATTGGGTGCGGGCGCCGGGGGACGTGGCCGCCGCCCTTGCCCTCGAACCTGGTACCGAGGTGCTCTGGCTCCATCGGGGAGGCGAAGCCGGGGGACGGCCGCTGTGGATCGAGGACCGCTACCTGGTGCGGGCGCTGGCCGCGCGGCTGCGTCCCCGTGATTTCGCGGTCCCCAGTCTGCTGGCGACGCTGGCGCGCGAGCGGGGTCTCACCGTCAACCGCGCCCGCGTGCGCATCGCGGCACGAGGGGCCAGCCGTGAGGAGGCGCGCTGGCTGGGGCTGCGATCGGGTTCGCCGGTGCTCGTCGCCGAGTTCGCTGTGCATGCTGACGGCGAGCCAGCCCAGTTTGTCCGGGCGCGCTTCCGGCCGGACCTCTACACCTTTGCCTTTGACATCGAAGCCGAACACGTGCTCCGGCGGACCCCGTCCGTCCCAGAGGGAACCCATGATAGGAAGTGACGACAAGCTCCGGAAGGTCGGCGAGGCGATCGACCGTCTGTGCACGATCGAGGTCACCGGCCGCGGCGTTGTAGGCGACCTCTATGCCGCGGCGCGCGCCGTCCACGATGCGCCGCTCTGTCTGGCTGTTGCGCGGAACCTGGCTGAACGAGTGCGGCCCGGCGATGTCGTCGTCATTGCCACAGGGCTCCCGACCTATCCGTGGTTTTCCGGCGAGCAGGACGGCCCCGTGGGCGCGGCGACCCTGGCCCGGGCGCTGGTGCTCGGTCTGGCCGCGCGGCCTGTCATCGTGACCGAGGCGATCCATGTCGAGATGTGCCGCGCCGCCGTCCGGGGCGCCGGCCTATACGCCCGCGGGCTCGACGAGTCGCTCAAGCTGCCGACAACCGCGGCGATCGTGCCGTTTCCGACGGATTGGAACGAGGCCCGACGCGCGGCCGACCGCCTGCTGGATCGGGCAAAGCCTGCGGCGATGATCGCCATTGAGCGGCCAGGCGCAAACGAACACGGACACTACCACGGCGCCAAAGGGTTCCGGCTGACGGATCATTGCGCCAAGGTGGACACGCTGTTCGAGAGGGGCAAGGGCCAGGGCATCTACACCGCTGGCATCGGCGACGGCGGCAACGAGCTGGGTTGCGCGGTCATCCGTGACACCGTGATCGCCTCCGTCCCCTATGCCGCGATGTGTCAGTGCCCGTGCGGCGGGTCCGTCGTGCCCGCATTCGTTCCCGACCACCTGATCCTGACGGCCATCTCAAACTGGGGAGCCTACGGGGTTGAGGCCGCGCTGGCGCTGCTGCTGGATCGCGCCGAGGTGCTGCACTCACGCGAGATCGATCGGCGCGCGCACGAGTGGTGCGCGCATGCGGAGGCCAACAACAACGGCCCGGGCCTGCTCGACCCCGGCACAGACGCCGTCCCGGTCGAGATTCATGGCGACTTCGTGGCTCTGATGGGCTTCATGGTGAGGAGCGGAATCGACTTCGGCCGGCTGTACAAGGAACAGCGCTATCCGTGGCTGGCGGTGTAGGAGGGCGATAAGCTTGGAGACGATAGTATTCAGCGCGGCCGATCTGCGCAGCCGCATTGCGGCTATCCCGCGGGTACGTCTGGCGTTCCTCCCCACGCCGATTCAGCACTGCCCAAACCTCTCACGCGACCTTGGCATCGACCTCTGGGTGAAGCGTGATGACCTGACCGGTCCCGCGTTTGGCGGCAACAAGATGCGCAACCTCGAGTGGCGGATGGCCGAGGCGATCGCGAGCAGCGCGGACATTCTGGTCTTCGGCGTCGAGGCGACCTCGAACTCGGCCCGCCAGACGACGGCTGCCGCCAACATGCTCGGTCTGCCCCTGGTGCTGGTCCTGCGAGGGACACCCGACGAGGCGGTACAGGGGAACCTCCTCTGCGACCTGATCTTGGGTGCCGAGGTGCGCATCATCAATCTGCCGACCTACCATGATCTCGAGCGGGTGGTGCAGAACGTGGTCACGGAGTTGCGCGCGAAGGGTCACCGACCGTTTAGTCTCAACCATGGGACAATGTTTGCGCGGGCCGCGGCCCTCGCGACGGTGGAGAACCTCCTGGAGATCCTCGAGCTGCTGGAACAGCACGATCGCCGTCCCGAACACATCTACCTGTCTTCTGGAGGCAAGGGCCTCGCCGGGCTCGCGCTGACGAAGAAGGTGTTGGGTCTGCCGGTGCGTGTCGTGGGCGTCGCGTCGACCAGCAACGAAGATCCCTGGCAGTACGCCGCGCAGACCGCCAACGACACCGCCGCGCTGCTCGGACTGCCGGTCCGCGTTACTCAGGAGGAGGTCGACGCCTCAATCGGCTACATTGGCCCCGGCTACGGAATTCCGACGCCCGATGGCATGGATGCGATACTGACCTTCGCGCGGCGCGAGGGCCTCGTGCTGGACCCCGTCTACACCGGCAAGGCCGCCGCGGGCCTGCTCGACCACATCAAGCGGGGCATCGTCCCGCGTGGCGCGACTGTCGTCTTCATCCACACGGGTGGCCAGCCAGCGCTGTTCGCCCACAGCCAGGCTCTCGCTGAGCACATTCACGTACGGTCTCAGGCAAGATGATGCGCAAAGGGGGGAAAGGGGATGAGCACACGCAGAGCACTCGCGCTCGTCGTCGCGGCAGTCTTCCTGCTGCCGCTCTCCGTAGGAGCGCAGGCCGACCGGCCGCTGGTCTACGCGCAGAACGTCGCCGTGACGGCAATGGACACGGCGGGCTCGACCATCGGCACCGTCTATCCAGCCGGCTACGAGGCGATGTTCCTGGTCTACGACAACCTGGTGGCCTTCAATGACAAGATGCAGATCGTTCCGCAGCTCGCCACTGAGTGGTCGACCTCGCGGGACGCGCTTACTTGGACGTTCAAACTTCGCCGCGGAGTCACCTTCCACGACGGCACGCCGTTCGACGCCGACGCAGCCGTATTTCATGTTCAGCGGCAGATCGATACCACGACAAACCGCGCGAACCGGCCTCTGTGGGACCCGATCTCGGGCGTGCGTAAGGTGGACGATTTCACCATCGCCGTCTCCACGCAAAAGCCCTACGGCGCGCTGCTCTCGACCCTGGCCCACGGATCGGGCGGCGTGGTGAGCCCGTCCGCCGTGAGGCGACTGGGGGATGGTTTCGCGCGCGCGCCCGTCGGCACGGGGCCTTACATCGTGGAGCGACTCGACACCGGCACCGAGCTGGTGCTGCGACGTAACGACAACTACTGGGGAGGCCGTCCCGCGTACGGCCGCGTCATCCTGCGGCACGTTCCCGATCCCACGACACGCATCGCCCTGCTGCAATCTGGGCAGGCTGACGTCATCAACCTGATCCCGCCGGAGAACGTGGCGCAGCTGCAGGGGAACCCCAACATTGAGGTCATCTCCCGGCCGGCGCTGCGAACCTTCGGGTTTGCGTTCAACCTGAACCGGCGGTTCTTCCAGGACGTTCGGGTCCGTCACGCATTCAACTTCGCGGTCAACCGTGGCCCCATCATCAAGGCGATCTTCAAGGATTACGCGACCCCCATCGATTCGCCGCTTTCGCCGTTCACCGCGGGCTACACGCCGGTAAGCAGGTGGGAATACGACCTGGACCGGGCGAAGGCGCTCATGACCGAAGCCGGCTGGCGCCCAGGCGCCGACGGGGTCCTGCGTAAGGACGGGCAGGCGTTCGAGATCACGCTGCTGACCCCGATCAGCATGCTGCCGAAGGATATTGAGGTCACGCAGGCGTTCCAGAACTTCCTGCGCGCGATCGGCGTGCGCGCGACCATCAACCGGGTAGAGCCCGCCGCCTTCTTCGACATGGTTAGAGTGCCGCCGGATCGCATCCAGTGGGATATGGTGCTCTTCGGGTTCAATCCGTCCAACGGCGACGGTGCATACCACCTGACGTCCCTCTTCGAGAGCAACCCGAATCGCACGGGGCCGCCCAAGGTGTGGAACTTTACCTGGTACGTGAACCCGAGGGTCGACGAGTTACTCAACCAAGCTGACGTGACGGTTGATCAAGCGAGGCGGAACGAGTTGCTCGCCCAGGCGGCCCGGATCATCTGGAACGATGCGCCGTATGTGTGGTTGTATGCGGAGAATGTGATCGTAGCCAAGCGCAAGGAGATCAAGAACGTCGAGGTCCTGCCGGTGATCTTCACGATCCTGCGCAACGCCAGACCCTAGGCGACGCGTAACGCGGGGGAGGGCCCGGCTCTCCCCCGCCACGTCCCGCGGGGATGGGTCTATATGCGCTGCGCCGCCTGCTGCTGCTTGTCCCGCAGACGTTGGGCGTCGTCACGCTCATCTTCCTTGTCTTTCGCTGGGTTCCCGGCGACCCCGCGCTAGTCATCGCCGGACCGAGCGCGACCCAGGCTCAGGTGGAGGCCATCAGGCAAGACCTGGGGCTCGACCGGCCGCTGTGGGTCCAGTACATGGTGTTCCTCCGCGGGCTCTCACGAGGTGATCTCGGGACCTCACTGAGTCTGAAGCGGCCGGTCACACACATCCTGCGCACCCGGCTCGGCCCATCGCTGGTGCTCTTGACGGCGAGCCTGGCGCTGACGATCGTACTGGCGATCCCCGGCGGCGTGGTGTCAGCAGTTCGCCCGCACGGCGCGCTCGCGCAGGCGGTGATGGGCGCCTCGATCCTGGCTTTGTCGGTTCCGAATTTTCTCGTCGGGATGATCCTGATGCAGTACCTGGCGGTCAGATGGCGCTGGCTTCCCGCAGCCGGAACGGGCGGGCTTCCCTTCCTCGTGATGCCGACGCTGGCCGTGGCCGCACGGCTGGTGGCACTGGTGAGCCGCACCACGCGGGCCAGCGTCATTGAGGTGCTCAGCGAGGACTTCGTGCGCACCGCGCGTGCGAAGGGGCTGACCGCCCGTACCGTCCTGTACCGCCACGCCCTGCGCCCGGCCCTGGTCCCGATCCTCACGATGATCGGATTGCAGGCCGGGTACCTGCTGGGCGGGTCCATCGTCGTGGAAACGTTGTTTGCGTACCAGGGATTGGGTCAGGCCATGATCACCGCGGTGTCGCTGCGTGACTATTCCCTGGTGCAGGGAATCACGCTCTTCTACGTCGCTGGCTTTCTGCTGATCACCTTGATCGTGGACCTCTCGTATGCGTCCTTCGATCCTCGGATCCGCTACGCGTAGGCGCGCGGACCGGCTGCTCCGCGTGCCCGCTATTGCGGTCGGTTTGGGGCTGGTCGGGGGGTTCATCCTGTTGGGGATCTTCGCGCCGTGGATTGCGCCGTACGACCCGACCGCGCAGGACTTGCTGGCGGTCCTGCAGCCCCCCTCGGCGACGCACTGGCTTGGCACGGACGACCTGGGGCGGGACCTGGCCAGCCGCGTGATCGTGGCCGCGCGCGCCGACCTGACGATCGTAACACTGGGCATCGGGCTGTCGGTCGCGATCGCGGTGCCGGTCGGCCTGATCGCGGGCTTTGTGGGGGGACGCACCGATCGAGTACTGATCGGCATCTCAGATACTGCGCTGACGCTTCCATCGCTCGTCCTGGCCGTCGTGCTGGTGAGCCTTTTTGGCGCGGGGCTCCAGAGCGTGATCGTGGCAGTCGGCCTCACCACCGCGCCGGCGCTGGCGCGATTGATCCGGAGCCTGGTCCTGACCACCGTAGGCGCGGAGTATGTCGAGGCCGCACGCGCGATCGGCGCAGGACCGATCCGTCTGATCCGGAGGTACATCGGGCCCAACATCGGCGGGCGGGTGATCGTCTATACGACGCTGATGGGAAGCCACGCGATGCTGACGGTAACGGCGCTTGGCTTCCTGGGCCTGGGCGTACAGCCGCCGGCCGCTGAGTGGGGAAACATGCTGGCGACGACGCGCACCTACCTGGCGACCGCGTCGTGGCTGCTGCTGGCGCCCGGAGGAGCGATCGTGCTTTTCATCTTTGGGTTGAATCTGCTGGGCGACGCGCTGCGAGACCTGTTGGATCCCAAGCTGCTGTGGCGCCCCTAGCCGGGTTTCGCTGATCATCGACCTCAGGGGTCGCCACCTGGACCGGCGTTCTACGGTGAGGCCCGCGAGCACGGCTTCGGCAGCCGTTCAGCACCTGGAGGGAGGGATAGTGAGACACCGAAGCAAAGTACGATGCTCCTTGCGACGCCCTTTGACGAGCTCCAGACCGGCGCGCGGTGGGTCTCGAGGGGCCGGACGATCACCGAAGCGGACATCGTGCAGTTTGCAGGGCTCAGCGGGGACTGGTTTCCGCTGCACACCGATGAGGCCTATGCGGCCCGGACCGCGTACGGAGCGCGCATCGCGCACGGGATGCTGGTCCTCAGCGTCGCGACCGGCCTGCTCCCTCTCCCGCCCGAAACCATCCTCGCCTTCTACGGGATCGACAAGCTGCGATTCACTCGACCGGTGTTCATCGGCGATACCATCCACATCGAGATCGAGATCACCCGGAGGGAGCCCAGGGGCGGCGACCGCGGCCTCGTGACGCTTCTGCTGGACGTCAAGAACCAGCGCAACGAGACCGTGGCCGTCTCCAGTCCGAAGGTCCTCGTGCGTCGGCAGGCTGCGGAATGACGGACCTCCTTGAACGGTACGAAGACGATCTCTACCTCGTCAAGGGCGCTGCGGGGTGGGCCGCACTCGCCATCCTGCTTGCGGGGCTCGCGGCCCTGCCCTTCCTGCTGCCGCTGGTCGGACGTGGCTATCTGCTTTTCATCATCGTGCTGGCGGCCGCAAACGTCATCGTAGCGATCGGCCTGAACCTGCTCGTCGGCTATACTGGGTTGATCTCACTGGGTCACGCGGGCTTTGTGGCCATCGGCGCTTATGCCTCCGCCCTCCTCGCCGCCCGGCTGGGGCTGCCCTGGTACCTAGCCTGGATTGCGGCCGCCGCAATCAGCGCGGGCTTCGGGTTCCTGGTTGGCGTGCCGGCGCTGCGCCTGACCGGACCCTACCTGACGATTGCCACGTTGGGTTTCGGCATCGCCATCTATCAGGTTCTGACGAACTGGACGGGCCTGTCGGGCGGGCGCATGGGCCTGCCGGTCCCGCAGCTCTCGCTCGGCATCGGAGGGCTGACCGCCACGCAGCAGTTGTACTATGTCGCGGTCGCTTCGGCCGTGATCCTCGCGTGGGTCGCCTATAACCTCGCCCGGTCACACATTGGGAGAGCCTTTGTCGCCATCCGCGATAGCGACATCGCCGCCGAGGTCACTGGGGTCAATCTGACCTGGTACAAGACGCTATCGTTTGCGGTCAGTGCGGCCTACGCGGGTGTCGCCGGCGCCATCGTGGCCCAGGCGCTGCGCCACCTCGAGCCGCAAGCGTTCACCTTTCTCGATTCGATCACATACTTTGCCATGATCGTCATCGGCGGGCTCGGGACGGTCTCGGGCGCTATCATCGGAGGGATCTTGCTGACGCTTCTTCCCCACTACCTGAGCGGGCTCAAGCTGTGGCTACCGGTCATCTACGGCGGCGTCATCATCCTGATGATGGTCGCCGAACCGCTGGGCATCTTCGGACGGTGGCTGCGGGTCAAGCGCTACCTGAAAGCATGGCCGCTGTGACCCAATTATTGCAATACGGCGTCGGTGGTCTGGCGGCGGGCAGCCTGTACGCGCTCGTAGCTCTGGGCATCGTCCTCCTGTACCGCAGCTCGCGGGTCTTGAACTTCGCGCACGGCGATATGGCGACGCTGGGGACGTTCGTCGCGTTCACGCTGCTCACGCGCGCGCTGCCCTTTCCGATCGCCATCGCCGCCAGCCTCGCCGCCGTGGCGGCCCTCGGCGCGGTCTTCTTCTTCGCCGTCCTCCGCCCCGCGCGCGAGAGCACGCTGCTCGGCCGGATCGTGATCACGCTCGGCTTTGCGCTGCTGCTCTCCGGCGTGATGCAGATCGTCTGGGGGAACGACACGCAGACATTTCCGTTTCCGCTCTCAGATACGCGCGTCTACCGGATCGGGGAGGTCGTCGTCAGCGAGATGAACCTGGGCACGATCGCCTCGGGCGTCGTGCTGATGGGGCTGATGTACCTGCTGGTGCAGCGCACCAAGGTGGGCCTGGCCATGCGCGCCGTGGCCCAGAACCCTGCCGCGGCCCAGGTGCTGGGCATCCCGGCCCGGCGCATTTACGCGCTCACCTGGGCGCTGGCGTCCGCCCTGGGCGGCGCCGCCGGGGTGCTGCTCGCGCCGGTCGTCTACCTCGACCCGTTCATGATGCTCGATCCCTTTCTCAAGGGGTTTGCCGGGGCGGTCCTGGGGGGGATGGACAGCCTCCCGGGCGCCGTCCTTGGGGGATTCCTGCTGGGTGTTGCCGAAAGTGTCTTCGCAGGGTACGTCTCGTTCAAGTTCAAGACGACCCTGGCATTCGCCGTGATCATCCTCGTGCTGATGGTCCGGCCTGAAGGACTGCTCGGCCGTGAGTACCACCGAAGGGTCTAGGAGACAGGGAACGACACATCGCACCAAGGAGGGAAAACGAGATGAAAATTCT
>JBQTJP010000292.1:0-8748 GCA_052386995.1 Armatimonadota bacterium | reverse complement strand
CTCGATGCGCCAGGCGGATCGTCCGGAGCACGCTTTCCACGGTCAAGAGCGCGGGCACCTCACGAAGAGCAGCATGTCCGGTGGCGCGCGCGACCCACAAAAGGTCGCTGGGGTTTGCGGGATGCGGGCTCACGTTCATTTCGTCGTGATCGTCGACACGCGCGAGCCGGGCGCACAAATCGTACTCGTCGCGGATCGGGTACCCCGCGCGGATCATCGCCTGCTTGTTCACGGGAGCGAAGACCACCGCGTCGGCGAGGCCCTCGAGGGCCAGATGGGCCGCGTGTTCCAGCCACTGGGCGGCCGCCCGGCCGGCGGCCGGGCTCATCTCGCCGATGCTCCACGAGCGATCGGCGGGTGGCAGGTCGAGGAACGGGACTCCGTTCCGGGTGATCGGCCCGGGCCGGTCGGCAGGGACCGCGGGGAGGTCGACGTGCGCAATCCGTTGGGCTCCATTCCACACGGCGGTGTCGCCGACCACCAGCACGTCCGAGTGCGATGCCGCTGACCGCGGGACGGCCAGAGCCTTAGCCAGTACCTCGGGCCCGATCCCCGTGGGATCTCCGATCGCCAGGACCAGTCTCGCGTTCAGTAGAGCTCTCGTCCGACCCCCGGCTCTTCCCTGGGGCGCCATCTGAGCAGATAGGCCTCGGTTCTGCTGATCGCCTCGGTGCACAGCGCCACGATCACCGCCAGTACGAGGATGCCGCCCAGCGCCCCCGTCGTGGAAAAGAGACCCGTGTTGTAATTGATCAGGTAGCCCAGGCCTTTACTGGCCGCGATAAACTCCCCCACCACCGCTCCCACCAGCGCGTACGGGACACTCAGCTTGAGCCCGGTGGTGATCCAGGGGATCGCGGCGGGAAGCGTCACCTTGAATAGCACCTGCCGCTCGTTTGCCCCCATGATCCGCACCATGTTCTTCAGCTCCAGGTCTGCGCCCTTGACCCCAGCATAGGTGTTGAAGAAGGTGAGGAAGGACACCACGATCACCACGAGGATGACTTTCGACGTCGGCCCGATTCCAAACCAGATGATGAAGAGCGGAGCCAGGGCGATGCGTGGAATGCCGTTGAAGGCGACGATGTACGGATCGAGGACCTCCGCGACCACCTCCGTGCGCGCCAGGAGAAACCCGCCCGCGATGCCGAGGGCCGCCCCGATGAAGAAGCCGCTGAAGGTCTCAAAGAGCGTGATCCACAGATGGTCGAAGAGAGACCCGTCCGCGGCAATCCTCCACAGGTAGCCAAAGACCCGTGACGGGCTCGATACCCAGAAGGCGTCGATCACCCGGCCCGAGGTCAGCTCCCAGAGCGAGAGCAGCACGAGCCCAAAGACCACGCGGCCAAGAGTAATCGATCTACCGCGGGAGGAAGTCATTGGTCATCACGTCAGCGGGGCCTGCCCGCTTCTTCAAGATCCCGGCCTGCTCCAGAACATCCTGGGTGACCCGCACGCTGCGGACGCTCGTGCGCCCATCCGGGGTCAGCGCGGGCAGGATCGTCCGGACACCCGCAAGGAGCACCGGGGACTCGATGTCAGGCAGAAAGCGTGTCAGCGCCCCCGCCACCAGCTCGGGACTGGTACTCAACGCCCACTGATTGGCCCGCAGCAGCGCCCGCACCATCTTGCGGACGAGTTCGGGCTCCTTCCGGATGACTTCGGGACGCGTGATGAGATTCTCCATCAGAAATTCAGGGATCGAACGGTCCTCCCCCCTGGCATTGTTCAGGAACATGATGGCATACCCGCGGTGGATCGCCGCCTCGGGGAACGGCGTCGCCGTGAGCGCCACATCCACCCGGCGATTCTCCAGCGCGGCCAGCCATGTTGGTCCGGCACCGACGGGGATCAACCGGACATCTTCCTGAGGCACGTATCCGGCCTTCCGGACGACAAAGGCAGCCAGATGCGCGGTCAGTGCGCCGGGCGCGGTGATCCCCACGGTGAGCCCCTTCAGCGCCTTGAGCTTCTCGGCCAGCGGCGTCTTGTCCGTGATCCCCTTCGCCGCCGCCGCATCCTTGTGCATGGCCCAGTTGATGATGAGCCGGTTCATCCCGCTCATGACCATCACGAGCGGCTTCCCTTCCTGATAGACGAGGATGACGTTGTCGCCCGGGGTGAAGGTGAACTCCACCTCACCGGCAATCAGGGCCTGAATATCCGGGCCGCCGCCTCTCGTGACGATCCTCTCCACCGCCAGGCCCTCCTGGGCAAAATAGCCTTTGGCCTCGGCGAGGTAGACGGGGGTCATCGAGAGAGCCGTCGTCGGCATGGTGATCTTCACTTTCCGGAGCCCTTGCGCCTGACCCGCAGGAGAGAACAGCACCACCGCAAGCACGATGACGCTGACCAGCACACTAGCCGGGAATCTTCTCATTGGAGGTCTCCTTCCTGGGCCTCAGTTTTTTGGACCTCAGAGAGCAACTCCTCCCACAGCCGTTCGTAGATGCGGCGAAACTCCGCGCTGTCATGGATCCGATAGACGTTTCGTGGGCGCGGGATCGGCACGTCGGCGATCTGCTTGACCCTCCCGGGACGGGAGGTCATGACCACCAGCCGGTCGGCCAGCGCGATGGCTTCGACCAGATCGTGCGTGATGAAGACGATGGTCTTCCGGGCGCCCTGCCACAGGTCGAGGAGTTGAGACTGGAGGATCAGCCGGGTCTGGGCGTCCAGGGGGCCGAAGGGCTCATCCATCAGAATGAGCTCAGGGTCGTAGATCAGGGTCCGGATGATGTTGGCCCGCTGCCGCATCCCGCCGGACAACTCATGCGGGTAGTGATCTTCGAACCCGGCGAGGCCGACCCGGGAGATGAGCGCCGCCGCGTTCTGCCGGCGCTCGTCAGCGGGGACGCCGCGAATCTCCAGGGCGATCTCGACATTCTGGGTGAGGGTCCGCCAGGGCAACAGGTTGTCTCTCTGCGTGACATACCCGATCATTGGATCGAACCTGTTCACCGGACGGTCGTGGAAGAGAATACGCCCTGAGCTTGCGGGTATGAGCCCCACGATGAGGTTCAACAGCGTGGACTTTCCGCACCCCGACGGCCCGACAATGGTCAGGAACTCTCCCTCTTGCACCGAGAGGCTGAAGTCATCGATGGCCAGCACCCGCTTTCCCCGCGCGGTGAATTCCTTTCTGAGCCCCTCAATGGAGAGGATCGAACCGTTCAGGGGGTTGTGGGCGCGACTCAGGGGACCGGCAACCCCTGCACGCCGACGCTCGCCTGCGCTATAGACGCCCCGATGCCGTCCATCGAGGTCCCGCTGCCGTTGGTGGCCAGATTGGCTCCCCGCGGCGTGTCGTTATTGCAGATGTAGATCGTGCTCCCTACGAAGACCAGCGAGGACGGGAACTCCAGCGGACCCTGGCTCCGGTTCCTGAAGACCTGTTGCACCTGTCCGGCAGGCGAGACGGTGACGATGGCATTGCGTTCGTTGGCGGTCACCCAGAGCACGCCGGCCCGGTCGAAGGCCAGCCCATCCGCCCCATACAGGAGGGGATGCTGAACCACAAGCGCCGGCCTCGCGCCCGACCCGGGTCTGACCTCCGCCTTCCAGACAGCCCCGCGTGCCGTGTCGGCAATATATAGGACCCCTTTCGCATCGAAGGCCAGGCCGTTGGCGACGATGGGTTGTCGCGCGCCTTCGGGGAGCGTGCGGACGAACGGGTCGATCTGCACCACCACCTCGGTGGTGCCTCCCCCTCGGCCCACCCGATAGACCCTGCCGGTGCCTGCGCCTGATACGTACACGTTCCCTTCCCTGTCGATGGCGATCCCGTTGGCCCCTTCGACCCCGGTGGCGAAGGTCTCCGCCGCCCCGGGTCTCTGGGCGTCCAGATCGCTCCGCCTGATCCGCAGGACCTCTCTGAAGGGAGCGGAGACGACGAAGACGTCACCCTCCTGGCTGACAGCGATGCCCTGAAGATCAGGAGTCACAGTCCGCCCCGCCACCTGACGGACGGTAACCCTGCCGACCACAACCGGCGTCGGAGACCTGGGATCCACCCGCAGGATGTTTCCCGAGTCTCGACCGGTGAGGTAGAGCCGACCTTCTCTATCGGCCGCGATGCTATCGACGATGGGAGTGCGATCGGCGCGGCTCGGGTCGAGGTCGACGAGGATCGTCACGTTCACGGTCTGCACCGCCTGTGCCCCGGCCAGGGCCACAGACCACAGCAGGCACGCCATGACCTGAAGCGCTACACGTGCGGTTGGGCTCCTCATGCCTCTTCCTCCAATCCGTCGGGAGGAGGCGTCCGGATGTTCACGGAACCTCCACGCGATTACCCTTCTCGCAATCGATGCGGTGGCTCTCGCGCGAAACCAACGCAGAGGTGGAACCGTGGTTGTCGACGCGCACGCGCACATCATTGTTCCGGAGATCACCCGTGACGCCGCGCCCCACGAGGACTGGCGACCGCGCGTGTTCTGGCAGGACGGAGCGCAGATCATCGAGTTCGGCGGCAGACGCATCGGCTCGGCCCTCCGTGAGTTCGTGCATATTGACGCGTTGCTCGACGCGCAGTCTCGCGCCGGAGTGGATCGCGTCGTGCTCTGCCCCTGGGCCTCCCTCCTCCGTTACGATGCCGACGCGCAGGAAGGGCTGCGGATCTGCCGGATCTACAATGCGGCCCTGGAGAAACTGGCCCAGACCTATCCCGATCGGGTGAGCGCGCTGGGGATGGTCCCGCTGCAGGACCCGAACCTGGCGGCCCACGAGCTCGCCGGCCTGATGCGGCACCCCGGCCTGGGCGGCGTGGAAGTCGCCACGAGTGTGCGCGGCGTGTATCTGGGGGACGACCGGTTTCGCCCATTCTGGGCGGCGGCCGAGGCGAGCGGCGCCCTGGTCTTCATCCACCCAACGACCCGCGGCTTCGACCTGCCGGTGTTCAACGACTACTACCTGTCCAATCTCGTCGGGAACCCGTTCGAGACGACGATTGCGGCGGCGCACATGATCCTGGCCGGCGTGATGGAAGCGCACGCGCGGTTGAAGGTGCTGCTCGCCCACGGGGGCGGGGGGATCCTGCAACTGCGTGGCCGGATCCGACATGCGCACGGCTTTCATCAGGCGACGAGAGCCCGGCTGCGGGAATCCGTCGAGCAGTCGCTCAGGCGCTTCTACTTCGACACCGTGACGCATGACCCGGACCTCTTGCGAGCGCTGATCGACTACGCCGGCCCAGACCGCGTGCTGCTCGGCTCGGACTATCCGTTTGACATGGGCGTCGAGCGTCCCGCCGAAGCCGTGCGGGCTCTCGCCTTGCCCCAGGAGGATGAGGCAAAGGTGCTAGGCGGCAATGCCGCCCGTCTGCTTGCGCTGCGTGGTTGAGCTTGCCTCGTCCCGCGGCAGGAATTGGACCCGGCCCGGCAAATTCCCTGCTGACGAGTATATTGTATACAAGCATCCTGACCCCATCATCGTGAAATTCCTAAGGGAGGGCGGGTGAGTCATGACAAGGCGAATGCCCTGGATCCTGCTGGTTCTCGGGGTGTTGATTGCGCCCGCGGTCTCGGCCCAGGAGAGACCGGTCACGATCAGGTATCATGGCTGGGCATTCTTCGTGGTGACCGCGGCCGATGGCCTGCGCGTCGCCATCGATCCGTACGGCAACATCGGCTACCCGTTCCCCACCGTCGAGGCCGACGTGGTGCTGGTGAGCCATGAGCACGGGGACCACAACAATGTCGGGCTCCTCAGAGGCAGTCCACGGGTGATGCGGGGACTGGGCGTCGGTGGCGCGGACTGGAATCGATTCTATGAACGCATCGGCAGCACCCTGATCTTTTCTGTTGCCGCTTTCCACGACGACGTGCAGGGTACGTCTCCGCGGGGTCTTGACACTCTGTTTGTCATCGAGTCAGGTGGCGTCCGGATCGCGCATCTAGGGGACATTGGCCAGCCCTCACTGAGCGAAGGGCAGCTGCGGGCGCTTGGATCCATCGACGTCCTGATGATTCCCGTGGGGGCCGGCCCGTTCACCGTGAGCGTCCCGCAGGCCAACAACCTGGTCGCCCAGATCCGGCCGAGGATCGTCATTCCGATGCACTACAAGACGCCGGTCCGGCAGCCCGCCACTTGGCCCGGCGTCGACGAGCGGCCGTTCCTGGAGGGCAAGCCGAACATCCGCCGCCTGGGCGTGGGCGGCCACACCCTGATGGTCTCCAGGGATCAACTCCCCTCCACGATGCAGGTGGTCGTGATGAATCATGAGTAACACTCGCGAGAAGGTCTCGTGTCTGTCGAAGCCCCGGTCATAGAAGCCCGCGACGTCTTCAAGGTTTTCGTCGCGCGGGAGAACCGGCACCGCCGGCGGGCATTCCTTGCCCTGCACGATGTGAACCTCACGATCGGGAGCGGCCGGTTCATCAGCTTCGTCGGCCCGTCGGGCTGCGGCAAGTCCACGCTCCTGAACATGATGGCCGGCCTGGTGCGGCCCACCGAGGGCGAGGTCCGCTATAAGGGTCAGCCGGTCGCCGGCGTCAACACGGACGTCGGGTACATCACGCAAGATGACAACCTGCTGCCGTGGCGCACGCTGCAGGAAAACGTCGAGGTGGCGCTCGAGTTCCGAGGCGTCCCGGCGAGCGAGCGCCGCGACCAAGCGACCAGATACATCGGGATGGTGGGATTGAGCGGTTTTGAGCATCACTATCCTCACGAGCTCTCGGGGGGCATGCGGAAACGTACCGCGCTCGTGCGGACGCTCATCTATGAGCCGTCGGTGATTCTCATGGACGAGCCTTTCGGGCCCCTGGACGCACAGACGCGCGTCATCCTTCAGGATGAACTGTTACGGCTGTGGGAGGGTACGGGGAAAACGATTGTGTTTGTCACACACGATCTCGTCGAGGCCATCGCGCTCTCGGATGAGATCGTGCTGTTCAGCCGGGCGCCTGGGACTCTCAAGCATACCTACCAGGTCCCGCTCCCGCGCCCCCGAGACGTGTTCCACATCCATGCTGACCCGAGGTTTCCTGAATTCTACGATCGGCTCTGGCGCGATCTCAAGGAAGAAATCGTCGAGGTGGAATTGGAGGCGATGTGATCATGGATTCCCTCGAGATCGCCCGACCGACACCTAGCATCCCCGAACGCAGGGGCGACCGGCTGCTGCGGCGCGTGGAAGCCGAGGAGCGGCAGCGTCATCGGGTCGACCAGCGCAACACAACGTTGGGCAGGATCGCCTTTGCCGCCGCCCTCCTCCTCTCGTGGGAACTGCTGTCTGGTCCTGTCCTTGACCAGTTCTTTGTCAGCAAGCCCAGTCACATCGCGGGGTCGGTGTGGGCGATGCTCACGAAAGAAGCGCTGCTCTACCACCTGCAGTTCACCATCATCGAAGCGCTGACCGGGTATCTCATCGGCGCCGGCGCAGGCCTGATCCTCGGCTTTGCGCTTGCCCGGCTCGAGCTCGTCTATCGCATCGTAGAGCCCTTCGTCGTCGCTTTCTACGGCATCCCGCGCATCGCGCTGGCGCCCCTTTTCATCCTGTGGTTTGGGATCGGCATTGAGTCGAAGATCGCCGTCGCGGCCATCATGGTGTTCTTCATTGTGTTCATCAACACGATCGCCGGCATCCGGTCCGCGCCGCTGCAGTTCTTGCAGGTGGCGCGCGTGATGGGGGCCTCTGAATGGGACCTGGTGCGCAAAGTGATCTTCCCCGCCGCCACGCCGTTCATCATTGCCGCCCTGCAGATCACCGTGCCCCAGGCGATGATCGGCGCGATCGTCGGGGAGTTCATCTCCAGCAACCGCGGCGTGGGGCACCTGATCAGCCGGGCCGCGGGCTTCCTCGACACGCCCGGGCTGTTCGCGGGCATCTTCGCCCTGCTGGTCGTCGTGCTCGTCATGAATCAGGCGATCACCTCACTCGGCAACTACCTGATGCGCTGGAATCCAAAGCACGGCACCGTGCGCGACCTGACGTCATGAAGACGAAATTCGAAGGGGAGGAATAATCATGCGAACCTGGATGCGGGCCAGCCTGGGAATCGTGCTTGTCGCGACCCTCATTGCGGCTTCGACCGGCGCGGCACCGGCGCAGGGACAGCGGGTGAAGATCACCGAGGCACACACCGGGACGCTGTTCATGGCGCCGGTGTATATCGCCGAAGCCGCGGGCTACATGGCCGAGGAGGGAATCGACCTCGAGCTCACCGAGGTCGACAGCGGCGCGCTCGGGATCGCGGCGCTGGTCTCCGGCCAGGTGCAGTTTTTCGACGCCGATCCCTTCCAGGCGGTGCAGTTGCGCCGCCAGGGGCGCCAGATCATGTTCATCTACAACCTCACCAAGCGAGTCACCCTCGACCTGGTGATGCACCCCGAGGTGGCCCGCGCGAAAGGCATCAGCCGCACGACGCCGATCGACCAGCGGCTGGCGGCTTTGCGCGGTCTGAAACTCGGGGTCACGCGGCCGGGCGCCGCGACAGACGTGTACATGCGCTATTACCTGAAAAAGGCCGGGCTCAACCCCGACCGGGACGTGCAAATCATTTCGGTCGGCGGCGGAGCCGGACTGCTGGCGGCGCTGCGCACGCGGCAGATCGACGCCTTCCACCTCTCGGCTCCCACGCCGTATGTCGCCGAGCGCGACGGTTTCGGGGTGGTCATCATCAAGTCATCGGCCGGTGATGTGCCCGACCTCGACAACTTCCTCTACACGGGGATCGCGGTTCACAACGTCTATGCCAACAAGTACGGCGACGTCCTGAAGCGGTGGACGAAAGCGGCAAACAAGGC
>JBQTJP010000291.1:0-18010 GCA_052386995.1 Armatimonadota bacterium | reverse complement strand
CCTGCACGATCACCGGTGCCAGCGCGTTGGGGATGACGTGGCGGATCAGGATGCGCCCCTGTCGCGCCCCCAGCGCCCGCGCGGCCTCGATGAAATCCCGGGTCCGCACCGTCAGTACGGCCGCGCGCGCCAGCCGGGCCATCCTCGGCGAGTAGGCGATCCCCAGTGCGAGGATCACGTTGATCGTCGCTGGTCCCGCGATGGCCATCACCGCCAGCGCCAGCAGAATGGCGGGGAAGGCCATGAGCGCGTCCATGATCCGCATCACGATGACGTCCGCCGTCCGGAAATATCCCGAGGCCATGCCCGACAGGCCGCCGATGCCGATAGTCACGATCAGCACCGAGAACCCGATCGAGAGCGAGAGCCGCGCACCGTGCAGAATGCGCGAGAGCAGGTCACGGCCGAAATCGTCCGTCCCCAGCCAGTGGCTCGGGGATGGCGGCGCCAGGATATGCTCCACGTCGATCGTCGTCGGATCAGCGCGCAGCAGCACCGGGGATGCGCGCGCCACGACGGTCATCACCAGTGTGATCGTCCCCCCGGCCACGGCCAGCCGGTGCCGGCGCAGGCGCCGCCATAGTGACCGGCCCGGCGCGGGCCGCGTCGTCTCGGCTGGGAGTGCCGGGTGCGCGTCGATGCGGTGCCTGCGCTCAGCCGTAGTGGATCTGCGGATCCACATAAGCGTAGAGGACATCGACCAGGTTGCCGACGCCCGGGAGATTGAACACCGTTTCGACCACGAACGCCCCGCCGAGCAGGATCACCGCGGCGTTGCCGACAACGGTCAGCACCTGGATGAGCGCGTTGCGGAACGCGTGGACCCCAATCACCGTGCGCTCGACGAGGCCCTTGGCGCGGGCGGTGCGAATGTAATCCGTCCCGAGGACTTCCAGCATGCTGCTGCGCGTGATGCGGGCGATAAGCGCGGCCTGCACGATCCCCAGCGAGAACGCGGGCATGAGCAGGTGCAGGACCCACCCGCCCGGGTCCTGCGTCAGCGCCACGTACCCGCTGATCGGAAACCAATGCAGCGCCACCCCGAAGAGAAAGATCAGGATCAGGCCGAGCGCGAAGTCCGGGATCGATAAGCCGATGACGGAGAGCGCCATGATGGTCAGGTCGGCCGGCGAGTTGGCCCGCGTCGCCGCCCCCAGCCCGGCCGGGATACCGATGAGCATCGCGGTCGCCAGCGCAAAGCCGGCGAGGCTCAGGGTGACCGGCAGCCGGCCCATGATGGCCTGAAGGACGGGCTCTCCGAGGAAGAAGGATCTGCCGAGTTCTCCTTTGATCACCTGGGAGAGCCAGATCGCAAACTGCACCACGAGCGGCCGATCCAGGCCAAGCCGCTCCCGCAGTCGCTCGACGGCGTCGGGAGTGGCCTCCATGCCAAGCAGCACGGCCGCCGGATCGCCGGGGATCAGCCGGATCAGTGTGAAGGCAATGATCCCCATGATGAACCAGGCGGGCACGAGCAGCATGAGCCGGCGGGCGATGTGCTGCCCCACCGACGCGCCTCCTTACCGCGGCCGCGCCGCTACCTGGTGACGTTCCAGAAACGGCGCAGGAAGAACACCCTGTATCCCCGGACGCCCTTGTTCATCCCGTCGAGCGAGAACAGGTCGCCCACCTTCACGAAGGGGACGCTCTCGTAAAACTCTCGCTGGGCCATGGCATACGCCTGGGCCCGCCGCTCCGGATCGCGCACGCGGAGCCCTACGATCAACCACTTGTCCATCTCGTTGTCGCAGTACCCGTAGGTCTCGTACGACGCCCCGCACTGAAACAGATAGTTGAACCCGGTGGGTTCGGGCCGTGTGCTCACGCCATTGGTCGCCATGTCGAAGTTGATCTCGCGCTGCTGGGCGATCTGCCCCGGCCAGTCCCGCACGACCAGGTCGACACGGAAGCCGATGGCTTCGAGCTGCGGCTTCACCGGCACCGAGGCCCGGAATAGCCACTCGATGTCCCGATTGGACAGGAGCGTGATCGGCCGGCCGTCGTATCCGGATTCCCTGAGGAGCCGGCGCGCCACGTCGAGGTTCTTGCTGTTGTAGACCTCCCGGCCCTCCATGTTGTGCCAGACCTGCTGCTCGGGGAAGAAGAAGCTCGGCTGCAGGCGGTAGAAGGCCGGCTGGTTGCCGGTGACCGCGCGCATGATCGCTTCCATATCGAGCCCGCGCGAGACGGCCTGGCGCGCTTTGACGTTGTTGAATGGGGCGCGGTTGGCGTTGAGTTGCAGGATGACCTGCGTGAATGGCTTGAGGACGACGGGGCTCAGCGTCGCTGACGCCTGCAGGCGGTCGAAGGACGCGGGAGCCACCGACATCGCGTAGTCCACATCGCCTCGCTCGAGCGAGGCTAGGCGGGTGGCGCTCTCGAGCACCGAGATGATGTGTACCTCATCGACGGCGGCCTGGCGGTCGCCGCCCAGTCCCGAGGCCAGCGTGCGTCGGTCGCGGGTGTAGTCGGGGAATCGCCGCAGGATGATCTGGCGGTCCCGCTGCCATTCCGCCAGCCGGAACGGACCCGTGCCGATGAGGTTCGGCGGCTGAATCGGATCTCGCGCGCCCTCGACCAGTTCCTTCGGCATGATGGCGAGCAGGCTCACCGGGTTGGCCATGGCCCCGATGAATGATCCTTGAGGCTCTTTGAGGGTGATGCGAACCGTCAGTGGATCGACGACCGTGACGCGCTCAATCCCGGCAACGTCACCCTTCCGGGCGCTGTATTGCACAAACCGGTCGATCGATGCCTTCGCGTCGTCGGCCGCGAGCGTCTTACCGTTGTGAAACTTGACACCCGACCGCAGCCTGAAGGTGTAGTCGAGGCCGGTGGTGCTCACGGTCCAGGACTCGGCGAGCTGCGGAATGACGCCGTAGTCTTCGCCGATGGTCACGAGCCCCTCGAAGATGTGTGCGGAGAGCTCGCGAAGCGAGAACGCCGTGCCCATGTGGGGATCGAGCCACGGGAGATTCGTGTCGGTCGCCACGCGCAGGATCCGCGGAGCCTGTGCCATAACGGGGAACGTGCCGGCCGCCAGGACCAGCAGGAGCGCCACCACGACTAACCGGCGGTTCATTGCTGTGCCTCCTCTCGATGGGTCACGCGCGGCCCGAAGCCTCCGCCGTGCCCGCACTAACGCCATGCTCAATACTCCAGCGTGCGAAAGCGATCAGGAGGTGCTCCAGCCGCCCTACAGCGGCCTCGAAGAAGCGCCGGCCCTTCTCCGGCGTGGCCAGCGTCGGATCGCCGACCACGCCGCGCCGCGTGATGTCCTCGAAGCGCGTCCCGATCTTCACCGGCCCGCCCGACTGCGTCATGTCGATGACAAACCATCCCGGAATAGCGGGCGGGTACTCGGCCTGGATGCGATCGGTCCGCACCAGCCCGCCGTCCAGATGCATCACCCCTGATGTCTCCCACTCGCAGGCATGCCCCATGCCGCCCGTTGGCGATTCCCGGATGCGGTTGAATTCATCCCGCGCCAGATCCCAGTAGTCGGCCGTCGCGACGAGCACCTTGTGCCGGTCGCGCACGCGCGTGACGGTGAGGTGCAGGGGGTCGGTATTGCCTCCGTGGCCGTTGATGATCAGCAGCCGGCGAAAGCCGGTGCGGATCAGGCTCTCCAGGAGCTCGGTGATGACCTGCTGATAGGTATCGAACGAGAGCGTGAGGCTGAAGTAGCCGGTGTGGTGCGTCGAGAGGCCCATCCAGACCGTCGGGGCCAGCAGAATGTCGATCCTTGAGCCGGCGCGACGCACGGCTTCTTCGGTGATAGCGGACACGAGCAGCGTGTCCGTTTTTGTGGGGAGATGTGGGCCGTGCTGCTCGATCGAGCCCGCGGGGAGGACGACGACCGGGTCCCCGGCCGCCCGCGCGCGCACCTCTTCCCATGTCAGGTCTGCCAGACGATTCACGGCTCGTGTGCCGGTGTCTTCGTGACGGCGATCCCGTTACCCTGGTGCGGGGTCACTTGATCCCGCACATGAGGGTGTAACGCAAGTTTCATCTAATAAAATGTGGTGCGACCCAGGGCGCATCCTGCGCCCCAGGGCGGATCGCGCGGGTTGGAGGCCGAGCATGGGAACGCGGATCGCCGTCGGCGGTCTCTGGCATGAGACGAACACGTTTGCGGCCGGCCGAACCGAGGTGGCCGACTTCGGCATCGTCGAAGGCCCGGCCATCGTCAGCACCCTGGGAGGGACGCGCACACCGCTGGGCGGGTATCTCGACGCCGCGCAGCGGGCCGGGGTCGAGGTCGTCCCCACGTTCTTTGCGTTCGCGCTTCCGTCTGGGCTGGTGAGCCGCGAGGCGCTCGATTCCATCGTGGGACGCCTCGTCGCGCTGGTGAGCGAGGCCAGGCCCGACGCGATCTTGCTCGACCTGCACGGCGCGATGGCCGCGGAGGGATCTTGACACGGTGCCGGCCGAGGAAGCCGTGGCGCAGGCGCTGCGATCTCCCGATGGGCCTGTGATTCTCGTGGACTCGGCCGACAACGTCGGCGGCGGATCACCCGGCGACGGCACGGTCCTCCTCGATGCGCTGCTGCGCGCTCGGGCGCGCGGCGTTGTAATTGCCCTTGCCGATCCGGAGGTCGTCCGGCTGGCGAAGCAGGCGGGGGAGGGCGGCGTCATCACGGCGGAGCTCGGCGGAAAGACCGACCGCATGCACGGAGACCCGGTGCCTGTGCGCGTACGCGTCGAGCGGCTGGCCCCCATGGAGTTCACGTACAAAGGGCCCTACATGACCGGCAGGCGCGTCAACGCGGGTTGGGCGGCCGTCCTCGATGCCGGCAGTGTGAGGATCGTCGTGCGGGAGCGCAAGGTCATGCCGTTTGATGCCGAGGAGCTGCGGGTGCTGGGCATCGAGCCGCGCGACTGCCGGATCATCGTGGTGAAATCGGCTATTGCCTGGCGCGCGGCCTACGAGGAGATGGCCCGCGACATCATCGAGGTGGATACGCCGGGAGTGTGCACGGCGAATTTGCAATCGCTGCCCTACACGCGCGTCCGCCGGCCGGTCGTCCCGCTCGACCACGACGTGGTGTGGTGAATGCAAGGAAGACATCCCAGCCTGACGAAGGCAGGTCGGCCATCGGCATCGTCTTTGATTGGCGCAACCCGTAAGCAGGGAGCGTCCGGCCGGGGCTTGACACTTCGAACGGATGGCGCCTAGTCTGAGATCGTGTCAGTAAAACGAATGTTTTACTGGGTGAAACACGGTTCGGACCGCCGGAGCTCCGATCTCGACCGCTATACGGTGAATGTCGTTGACCGCGCACTGACCGTCCTGGAGCTGATCATGGACGCGGGACGGCCGTTGAGTTTGCAGGAGATCAGCCGGCGGCTCAACATCGTCAAGAGCTCCGTGTTTCGACTCCTCTGCACCCTCGAGCGGCGGGGATACGTCGAGCGGGTTGGCGGCGACGGGCGGTACTCGCTTGGCTCGAACTCGCTGCGCTTCGGGTACGCGACAATGCCGCACACGCCGCTGTCCGAGGTCGCGCTCCCCCACATGCGGCGTCTTCTCGATCGTTTCGGCGAGACGCTAAACCTCGGAGTGCTGCGTGACGGCGAGGTGCTCTACCTCGAGATGCTCGAAAGCCCACATTCCTTCCGGATGGCGGCCAGCCTGGGATCCCGGTCGCCGGTGCACAGCAGCGCGCTCGGGAAGGCCATGGCGGCCTACCTGCCGGACGAAGACGTCGATCAAATCATCCGGACCCGAGGGTTGCCGGCGCTGACGCACAGGACGCTGACGTCGCGCGTCGCCTGGAAGCGCGAGCTCGCGCGCACCCGCGCCCGCGGTTATTCGGAAGACAACGGGGAGACCGAGCTTGAAGCCAGTTGCATCGGCGCCCCACTCTTTGGGGCAGACGGACGTGTCGTCGGGGCGATCAGTCTTTCGGGTCCGGTGAGCCGGGTTCGCGCGCTGAAGCCCCACGCCGTGCCCGCCCTGGTCGATGCCTGTGGCTCCATCTCGCGCGCGTTGGGACACAGCGTCTCAGCGATGCAAAGGAAAGGAGGGGAGAGACGCCCGAGATCGACGATCGTTCGGCGACCACCGCTAGCCCGTAGGAGGGGGTGAAGTCATGAGAGGACGGACCTTTGCCCTGCTCGCCGTCGTGGTGTTGATGGTGAGCCTCCTGCCGGTCCTGCCGAGGGCCAGCGCAGGCCCCACCCGACTGACAGTCAGCTTCACGGTCTGGACCTTTGCCATTGATCTGATCAAGGACAACATCCGGCGCTTCGAGCAGCGATATCCGAACGTCGAGGTCAAGCTCAGCGACCACAACTGGGGACAGTACAACGATACCCTGGTGACGAGGTTCGTGGGCGGCTCCGACGCCCCGGACGTGCTCTACAGCTCAGACCATTGGCTGCAGCAGTGGGCCGCGGCCGGATGGATCGTTCCACTCGAGGACCATTTCCCGCAGGTGAAGGAGATGGCCAAATCCTTCGCGCCGTACGCCATCGACGGGATGACGTACAAGGGCAAGATCTACGGCCTGCCCTATTACGCCGACCCAATGGGATTTTTCTACAATGAGGCGATCTTGAAGAAAGCGGGGTTCACCCTGCCGCCGGCCACGTGGGAAGAACTCCTGGCGCAGGCCAAGACCATCAAGGAGAAAGGGCTCGTCAAGTACCCGATCGGCTTCGGGTTCTCGCTGCAGGAGCCGTTCTCCATTGAAGTCTTCATTTCGATGGTCTACTCGCGCGGCGGCGATTTCTTCGACAAAGACCTCAACCCGGTCTTTGATCGGCCCGGAAGCGCGACCATCAAGTCCATCGAGTGGGTGCGTGACGCCCTGAAGGCCGGCGTGCTGAATCCCGAATCGCTGGCGTGGGATGTCCAGGCCGGCGCGGCCATGCGGGCCGGCACGCAAGTGTACAGCATCAGCCGGGCCTCGGCGCTGTGGGCGTTCAACGATCCCCGTCAGTCCAAGGAGGCCGGCAACTTCAAGATCGCGCTGATGCCGGGGTCAACGCACCAGACCGTCGGCTTCGTGCGATTCTATGCGATGTCCAGCCAGGTGCCCAGGCGCGGCAAAGAGGCGCTCGACGCGGCCTGGAACTTTCTGAACTACTTCGGCGGCCCCGGTCCGGACAACACGTACCCGGTGGTGCGCCGATGGGCGACGGATTTTGGCCTCGGCTTCGCGCAGATGCCCCTGTTCAGGGACACAGAGATCCTGTTGAGCTTTGGAAAATGGGTCGACGTCCCGCTGCTGCAGCGCATCGGGCAGCGGTACTCCAAGGTGAAGCAGGGGCTGACGCCTCAGTTCGCCCAGTGGGATGTCTTCACCCGGGCCGAACTGCACAAGGCCTATCTCGAGCAGCAGTCTGCCGAGCAGACGGTCAAGAACATGGCCGCGAAATGGAATGAGTTGAGGCGGAAGTAGGACGCGGCCAGGGCATTCGCGTGGCAAGGCTGCACGAAGGTGAAACGCTCCCCGAACTGACCCTGGGCCGGACACCTCTCCGGCCCAGGCATCGTCTCCAAATCTATCCGTACGTGTCGATCCTGCCTGCTCTGCTCGTCGTCATCGTGATCTCGGTCTATCCGATCCTCTTTGCGCTCGATCTCAGTTTTCACAAGAACGTCCTCACCGAGCCCTTGAGTCATCCCTTCGTCGGAGCGCGCAATTTCACGGAGGCGTTCGGCAGCTACTACTTTGTTCGCTCGCTGCAGACCACGCTGAAATTCACCGCCCTGATCATCATCGGGACGATCACGTTCGGCATACTCGTGGGCCTGTACTTGAACCGCGGCGGCAGGCTGCCCGGCTTCCTGCGCCTGGCGATCCTGCTCCCGTGGGCGATCCCGACGGTCATGGCCGCAATCGTCTGGAGGTGGATCTTCAACGGCAATTACGGCATGCTCAATGCGCTCCTCGTGTGGCTCGGGATCATTCCCGAGTACATCTCGTGGCTCGCCAATCCGTACCTGGCCCCCCTGGCGCTCGTGGTGACACACGTGTGGAAGTGGGGACCGCTTGCCGCGATCATGTGCCTGGCCACGCTCCAGGTCATTCCCCGCGATCTGTACGAAGCGGCCCACATCGACGGCGGAGGCGCCTGGGCCGGCTTCCGGTTTATCACGCTGCCGTTCCTGCGCCCCACGATTCTCTTGCTGCTCATCCTGGAGACGATTGCCGGGTTCGTCACGTTCGACATCATCTATGTGCTGACCGGGGGCGGCCCGGCGGATGCGACGACGATGCTGGCCTGGTTTGCCTATGCGGAGATCTTTCGGTTCCTGAACCTGGGAAAGGGAGCGGCGATGGCCTTCGTGATCGCGGCCATGACGCTCGGGATGGCGCTCATCTACGTCCGGCTTCTGCGGGCCGAGGAGTACACGACGTGACGGCGCGGATCGCGGGGATCCCGATGCAGCTCGCCACGATCGGCGCCGGTCTGATTCTCGCCGCCTTCCTGCTGGGCCCGATCATCTGGATGGTCAGTTCGAGCCTCCAGTTTGACGCCGATCTGTTCACCGTCCCGCCGCAGCTCATCCCGCGCCAGCCCACGCTGGACAATTACACGTATGTGATCACCCGGAAGGCGCCGCCCAGCTACTCCGGCGAGATCACCGGTCGGCGCGCGAGCGGCGAGGCGCTCAGCCTGATGCCGGCGTTGAAGAACAGCTTCATTGTCGCCACGACCGTGACCATCTTCAATCTCCTCTTCAGCACGCTGGCCGCGTATACATATGCGCGTCTCCGGTTCCGGGGCCGTGACTTCACGTATGCGTTCATTCTGACGAGCCGGCTCATCCCCGCGATCTCCGTGGCGATCCCGATCTCAGTGCTCGTCACCCGCCTGGGACTCCTGGACACTCACTGGGCGCTGATCGGCGTCTATCTGGCGTTTACGCTCCCGTTCACCATGTGGTTTCTGATGAAATACTTCGCGTTCTTGCCGGTCGAGGTCGAGGAGGCGGCGCTCATCGACGGCTGCACGAGGTTTGGGGCGCTCAGGCGAATCGTCGCGCCCATGGCGGCGCCCGGGCTCGCGGCTGCGGCGGCCTTCGCGTTCATGGGGTCGTACAGCGAGTTTCTCTTTGCCCTGTTCCTGACCCGGACCATGGCCTCGAAGACCGCGCCGTTGATCCTGGTGGCGACGGCGATCAATCACGATGTGAGCTTCGCGCTGTCCTTCGCGGCGCTGGTGCTGGCGATGATCCCCGCGATGGCCTTCGCCCTCATCTTTCGCTCGTACATCACGCGGGGCTTCGTCAGCGCGTTCGGACGCTAGGCTTGGGGTCGCGCGCGTATGGAATTCAGCATGTGGATCAACGGCCGGTGGACCGCAGCCTCGTCGGGGGACGTCATGCCCGTGATCAGCCCCGTCACGGGCGAAGCGATCGCCACCGTTCCGCGCGGCACCAGGCAGGACATCGGCGGGGCCGTGGAGGCGGCGCGGGCGGCGCAGCCCGGGTTCGCCCGGCTCACGGCATTCGAGCGCGGCCGGCTCTGTCACCGGATCGCCGACGAGATCGAACGGCGGCGCGAGCCGCTCGCACACTATCTGACCCTCGAACAGGGGAAGCCCTATCACGCCGAAGCCTTGGGTGAGGTCGCGACCACGGCGACCATGTTCCGCATCGCGGCCGAGGACGTGACACGCCTGGAGACCGCCGTCATTCCCAGCAGCGACCGCGCGAAGCGCGTCATCACGATCCGGCAGCCGCGCGGTACGTATGGCGTCATCACGCCCTGGAACTTTCCCCTGGCGATCCCGTCCGAATATCTTTCCGCCGGTCTGGCCGCCGGCAACTCGATCGTCTGGGTGCCCGCGCCCACCACGGCGGGCTGCGCTATCAAGCTGCTGGAATGTCTCCTGGAAGCGGACGTGCCGCCGGGCGTCGTGAACCTGGTGACCGGAGAAGGCGCCGAGGTCGGCGATGAACTCGCCGGGCATCCGGGCGTCGATGCTATCGGGTTCACCGGCAGTTCGGCCACAGGCGTCGCTGTCAGCCGGCGCGCGGCCGGCAAGCCGCAGCTGCTCGAACTGGGGGGAAACTCGCCGACGATCGTCCTGGAAGATGCCGACGCCGCAGAAGCCGCGAGGCGCACGGGCCGCGGCGCCTTCCGGAACGCCGGTCAGATCTGCGACTCCACAGAGCGCATTCTGGTCCACCGCCGGCTTCACGCGCGGTTCGTGGACGAACTGCTGACCGTCGCGGGTGAGTTTCGACTGGGAGACCCGCGCGAGGCCGCCACAACGCTGGGACCTCTCAATAACGACCGCCCGGCCAGGCAGATGGACCGCCACGTGGAAGACGCGGTGCAGAAAGGCGCCAGAGTGGTCGCGGGCGGGCGTCTACAAGAGGGGCGGCCGACGCGCCTGTATTATCCCGCAACCGTGGTGGACGGCGTGCGCCCGGACATGCTGCTGAATCTGGAGGAGACGTTCGGGCCGATTGCGCCGGTGCTGCCGTTTGAAGACGAGGATGAGGCGGTGGCGATCGCCAACAGCGCGCCCTCCGGCCTGGTGGCGTCACTATTCACCCAGGATCTACGAAAGGCGGTCCGCATAGCCGAACGGCTGCAGGTGGGCATTGTCAACATCAATGAGTCCACCGCCTACTGGCAGCCGCACACCCCATTTGGCGGGTACTCCGGAAAGTCGAGCGGCGTCGGGCGTCTGGGCGGGAAATATACGCTGCTGGAGATGACGCAGATCAAGACACTGGTTGTCGATGTGGGAGCGTAAATGGCGGCGGCAAAGTCCGGGCCGAGGAGGGCAACCATGCAGGTGTCCCTGCGCAACGGACAGCGTTTGTGGGAGCGCGCGCGCCGCGTGCTGCCCGGCGGGGTGAGCAGCAACGTCAAGATGGAAGAACAGCCCCAGCCGCTCTATTTCGTGCGGGCGGAGGGCAGCCGCCTGTATGACTGCGATGGCAACGTCTACATCGACTACACATGCGGATATGGTCCGGTCATCCTGGGACACGCCTATCCGCCGGTCGTCGAGGCGCTAGCGGCGGCCGCCGCCCGTGGTTTGCTCTACGGCGGACAGCATGAAGGCGAGGTGGTGCTGGCTGAGCGGCTCGCCGAGATCGTCCCGTGCATCGAGATGGTGCGATACAACTGCTCCGGCTCGGAAGCCGTTGCCGCGGCGGTGCGTCTGGCGCGGGCTTATACCGGCCGCGCAAAGGTCGTGAGGTTTCCCGGGCACTACCACGGATGGCTCGACGAGCAGCTGGTGAATACTCATCCTCCGGCTGACGGTCAGTCCGCGCCGGTACCGGAGAGCGCAGGACAGCTCGCCTCTTCTACCGCGCACCTCGTGTTCGCGTCGTGGAACGACGCCGCGGCCCTGGAACGCCTGCTCGCGGCCCATCGCGGGGAGGTCGCCGCGGTACTGATGGAACCCATCATGTGCAACAGCGGTGTCATCATGCCGGCCGCGGGGTACCTGGAGCGCGTGCGGACCCTGTGCACCCAGCATGGCGCGGTGCTCATCTTCGATGAGGTCATCACAGGATTCCGCGTACACCGGGGTGGGGCGCAGGCGCTGCTCGGGGTGACGCCAGACGTGGCGGTCTTCGGCAAAGCCATGGCCAATGGGTTTCCGATCAGCTGCGTTGGCGGCCGCCGGGAGATCATGGAGCTGATCTCCTCGGGCGCCGTGACACACGCGGGCACGTTCAACGGCAACCCGCTGGGCGTTGCGGCGTCGCTGGCCACCCTGGACGAGCTGGAACGGGACGGCGGCGCGGTCTACGGGCATCTTCGCGACGTGGGACAGCGGCTGATGCGCGGAATCCGGGAGGCCGCCACCGCGCGAGGGATCCCGGTGCTCGTGCAGGGACCCGGCCCGGTCTTCTACATGTGGTTCACCGACGAGCCGGCCATCGACGGCTATGCGGGCTCGGCGCGCGTGAGCCGGGCCGCCTACGCCAGGTTTGCCGCGGCGATGGTGACGGCGGGCGTCCGGGTGATCCCGGGCGGGCGCTGGTATGTCTCCTACAGCCATTCCGAAGCGGACCTGGATCAGACACTGGACGCGGTAGCGTGGGCGATCGGCGCCACCCACCGCTAGTGTTGTCGACGCTCGTACGTAAGGTGGGTATCCCGCTGTGATGCGGCTGGCCGCGCTGGGAATGTCGCACGAAACGAACACGTTCGCGAGCGCTCCGACGGAGTACGAGGCGTTTGAACGCACCGGCATTCTCCGGACAGAGCAGATCGTGCGGGCCTTCAAGGAGGCCCATTCCACGATGGCAGGATATCTTGAGGCCGGCGACCAGCTCGGGGTTGAGATCACTCCGTTGATCTTCGCTCATGCCACGCCGTCGGGGCTGATCACCGCAGACGCGTTTGAGCGGATCGCCGCGGAAATGATCCAGTTACTGCGCGATCAGGGCCCCTGGGATGGCGTACTCTTAGCACAACACGGCGCAGCCGTCTCAGAGGACTATCCGGATGCCGACGGAGAGATCGTCTCGCGCGTCCGAACGCTTTTGGGCGCCGAGATACCCATCGGATTGAGCCTGGACATGCACGCGAATGTGTCTAGGAAAATGGTCGAGAACGCGACCGTCACGGTGCTCTACCGGACCAACCCGCACGTGGATGCCCGCCCCCGCGCGCTGGAGTGCGCTGAACTGCTTGTGCGCACGATCAAGCGGGAGATCCGCCCCGTTCAAGCCCTCGAGACCCCGCCCGTAATGATCAGTATCGTGAAGCAGCACACTGCCTCGGAACCAATGCGGACAATCATGCGAGACCTCGAAGAGGTCCTTCAGCAGCCGGGCATGCTCTCGGCAAGCGTGGCCATGGGTTATCCGTACGCGGACGTTCCGGAAATGGGCATGGCGTTTCTCGCGATTCATGACGGCGATGCTCGGGCGGCCACCGAGGCGGCCCGTCGCATGGCGCGGAGGGCCTGGGACCGGAGAGCTGAGTTCAATGGTGAGGTTCCGCTCGTCGACGAAGCGCTCAGGCTCGCCGCGGCCGCGCCAAGGCACCCTGTCGTCCTCATGGACGTCGGCGACAATGTGGGGGGTGGCGGCCCTGGAGACTCGACGATTCTTCTCGCGGCGGCGAAACGGCTGGGTGTGCGAAGCCTGCTTTTCATCTTGTATGATCCCGAGGCTGTGGCCGCATGTGTCGCGGCCGGCGTATGGCGGGAAATCACGCTCCGCGTTGGTGGGAAGACCGACCAACGACACGGCGAGCCGGCGGAGGTGACCGGCACAGTTCGCACGATCGCCGACGGGCGCTTCGAGGAACCTGAGCCCCGGCATGGGGGGCATCGGTTCTTCGATGCCGGTGTCACCGCCGTCCTTGAAACAGTCGATGATCACACGCTGGTGCTGACCAGCAAACGCGTCACTCCGACTAGCCTGCAGCAGTTGTACTCCCTCGGCATTCGGCCCGAGGCGAAGCGCGTCATCGTGGCGAAGGGTGTCGTGGCCCCGCGTGCAGCGTACGAGCCGATTGCCGCCCAGATCGTTCTAGTGAACACCCCGGGGGTCACATCCGCAGACCTCTCACGCTTCACTTTCCCTCACCGTCGCCGCCCACTCTACCCGTTCGAAACAGACGCAGTATACTGACCTCATGTCTCTGCCTACCGGTACTGTCACATTTCTGTTTACAGACATCGAGGGCTCAACCGCCCTCCTGCAGCGTCTGGGCGATGCCTACCAGCGGGTTCTGGAAGACCACCGCCGGATGCTGAGGGCCGCGTTCCAGGCTTCAGGCGGACGCGAGGTCGACACGCAGGGCGATGCCTTCTTCGTGGCCTTCCTCCGCGCCGCCGACGCGGTCGCCGCCTCCGTCTCCATGCAGAAGACGGTGCTCGAGCACGAGTGGCCCGGCAGCGAACAGGTGCGTGTGCGAATGGGTCTGCATACGGGAGAGCCGGCCCTTTCAGACGGCGGCTACGTCGGACTGGATGTGCATCGCGCCGCGCGCATCTGCTCTGCCGGCCACGGGGGGCAGATCCTGCTCTCACGGACGACGCGGGACCTGGTCGAACACGATCTCCCCGACGACGCGGCCCTGCGAGATCTTGGGCGACACCGGCTGAAGGACCTGGCACACTCCGAGCATCTCTACCAGGTGGTGCATCCAGGCCTTCCGTCAGATTTCCCTCCGCTCCGTTCTGTGGCCACGCGTTCGATCGGGCTTCCGCGGCGGCTCACCAGCTTCATCGGACGGGAAAGCGAAATCGAGGAAGTCAGACGCCTGCTGGGCACCACACACCTGCTGACCGTGGTCGGGATCGGTGGGGCCGGCAAGACGCGCCTGGCCCTGCAGGTCGCCGATCGGGTGGTCGAGGAGTTTCCTCACGGCGTGTACCTGGTGGAACTGGCGCAGGTGACAGACCCGGGCCTTGTCCCGCAGGCGGTCGCCTCGTCGCTTGGCGTCCGCGAGGATCCGGACCGCCCTCTGATCGAGTCGCTGACGGGCCATCTACAGTCCAGGCGTATGCTCCTGGTCCTGGACAACTGCGAGCATCTCGTGGACGCCATCGCCGAACTTGCCACCGAACTCCTCGGCGCGGCGCCGAGCCTGAAGCTCCTCTGCACGAGCCGCGAGGCCCTGGCGATCGCGGGTGAGGCGGCCTGGCGCATCCCTTCTCTCTCGGTACCCGACCCGCGTCGCGTGCTTGATCGAAATGCGCTGGAGACTTTCGAAGCGGTGCGTCTGTTTGTAGAACGAGCCGCTGAAGTCGTTGCGGGATTCGTCCTCACCGAGCAGAATGCGCCGGCGATCGTGCAGATTTGCCGGCGGCTCGACGGCATTCCCCTGGCGATAGAACTGGCCGCGTCGCGTATCCGGGTGCTCACATCCGACCAGATCGCCGCCCGCCTCGACGATCGGTTCCGGTTGCTGGCCGGCGGCAGCCGCACGGCCATGCCGCGTCAGCAGACCCTCAAGGCCGCCATGGACTGGAGCTACGACCTGTTGACCTCGCAGGAGGCTGCGCTCCTGCGCCGCCTGTCGGTGTTCAGCAGAGGCTGCACGCTGGATGCCGCGGAGGCCGTGTGTGCTGCTGGTGATGTCGGGAGCCACGGGGTCCTCGATCTGCTCACGCGCCTGGTGGACAAGTCGCTCGTCGTGGCCGAGGAAGAGGATCGCGAAAACCGATATCGTCTCCTGGAGACGGTGAAGCAGTACGGTCGGGACAAGCTGGTCGAGGCTGGCGAAGCGCCCGCGGTTCGGCACCGGCATCTTGAGTGGTTCCTGTCGCTCGCGGAGCGCGCGGGACCCAAGCTGCAGACCGCGGATCAACTGGTGTGGCTGAGCCGGTTGGATGCCGAGCACGATAACATCCGCGGCGCGCTCGAGTGGGCGCTCGAAAGCGCCGAGGAAGAGATCCCGGCCCGGATGGCGGAGTCGCTGTGGTGGTTCTGGAGCCTGCGGGGACAAAACAATGAGGGCCGGGAGTGGCTGAACAAAGCGGTGGCCCGTGCGAGACGGCCAAGCAGCATCCGCGCGCGGACACTGGCCTCCGCCGCGATGCTGGCATTCTTTGCCGCCGACTATGCGGCCGCGACCGCGCTGAGTGAGGAAGGGCTGGCGATCGCCCGCGATCTAGGCGACCTCGATGCCACGGGCTACGCGCTCGTCGTTCTTGCTATGGTTGCCGGAGCTCGGGGCGATTACGAACGTGCAACGTCGCTGGCGGAAGAGTCGCTGGCGCTGACTACTGCCGGTGGCCTCCCCTGGGAGAAGGGGGCCGTCCTGTCCGTCATGGGCAGCTTCGCCTTCCAGGCTGGAGACTTCGCGCGGGCCGAGCGGCTCCTTCAGGAAGGCCTGTCGGTGTTCAAGGACCTCGGCGACCGATGGGGGATCGCATTCGATTTGCAGTGGTTGGGGCTACTGGCGCGGTCCCGCGGGGACTATGCGCCGGCGGCCGCAATGCTGGAGGAGAGCCTGGCGCTCAACCGTCAGCTCGGGCATAGTTGGGGCATCGCGTCGACGCTCCTCAACATGGCCCTCGTTCCCCTACGCCAGGGCGACTACCCCCGGGCCGCAGCGTATCTCAAGGAGAGTCTTGCTCTGTTTGGCGAACTGGCCGACCCGGCCTCACAGGCGCGGGTGCACCACTATCTCGGGGTGGTCTCCTACTATCAGATCGACCATCAGCGAGCGCGAACACATCTGGAAGAGAGCCTCACGCTCGCGCGTCGGATCGGCCTGAAAGACGCCGTCTCACAGGTCCTTGCGATGCTCGGCCGTCTGGCGCTGCAGCAGGGCGACGGCGCGAGAGCGATGCAATTGGGACGGGAAGCGCTGGCCATCAGCCAGGAGACCGGCGCGCCATGGCCGCGTGCCTATGCGCTGCGGCTGCTCGCAGGGTCGACGCTCGATCAGCGAGACTTCGACAGCGCGGCGTCCTTGGCCGCCGAGAGCCTCGAGATCTTCCGCGGCGTGGGCGACATGTGGGCAGTGGCCTGGGCACTGCAGTTGCTCGGCGAGATCGCCCTGGCCCGAGGCGACCACGACGGTGCGATAGTGCGGTTTGCCGAGGCTCTGGAGGCCCGACGGCGTCACGGCGAACGCCTGGGCATCGCGGAGTCGATGGAAGGGATCGCGGCCTGCGCGGCCGGCGATGGCCCTCCTGAAAAGGTTGCCCGGCTGCTCGGCGCCGCGAACGCGCTGCGCGAGACAATTAAGGCGCCGCTGTCCACTATGGACGCGGCCTGGCATGCGCCCGCACTCGCCGCGGTTCGGCAGCGTCTCTCATCCGAGAACTTCCAGGCGGCCTGGGCACGCGGCCGCGCGATGCCGGCAGATGAGGCGGCCGCGCTCGCATTGGAGCTCAGCCGCGCGGTGGGGCCGGCCACGAGCGGCCGTTAGGTCGAGCATGATGCAAGACGATGATCGGCTGCCGGTGGAGACATTCCAGATCACCCAGATCCCACCCGGGAGCACGCGGCGACTCGAACTGGTCATCGATCACCTGCCTGACGGGCAGCGATTGTCGTTTCCCACACTCATTGCGCGGGGCGCGCAGCCGGGCAAGACCCTGCTGGCCCTCGGTGCCGTCCACGGCGACGAGTACGAGGGCACGGCAGCCATCCAGGACACCTTCTCCAGACTTGACCCCGCTGCGATGCGGGGGACGTTCGTTGGGATCCCGGTGATGAACGGCCCGGCGTTCGTCGCCGCGCAGCGTGAAGGCCATTGGGACCAGCTGAACCTGGCACGCGTCTTTCCAGGCAGCGCGTCCGGCAGTCCCACGATGCGTATCGCGCACGCCTTTCGCGAACACCTGCTGCCGCAGGCCGACCTGCTCCTCGACCTTCACAGCGGCGGCAACGCGTACGCCATCAAGCACCTGGCCGGTTATCAATTACGCGACGGCGAGGTTGGCCGCATCCAGAGAGAAGCGGCCATTGCGTTTGGCGCCGATCTTGTGTGGGGCACAGGTGGCCTACCAGGTCGGACGCTCTCGGCCGCGGGCGAGATTGGCATTCCTGCCATCTACGTCGAGATGCGCGGCGAAGGCCGCTGCCGGCCCGAGGACCTGGCGCGGGCGACGCAAGGCCTCCGCCATGTGCTCGCCTATCTCGGGATCGTCGGAGGCTCGTATCCCACCGGGCGACCGAGGTACGTCGTCGAGATGCCCACCCCAGGATCCGGGCACTTGCAAGTCGATCATCCCAGCCCGACCTCCGGCATCTTCGTCCCCGCTGTTGGCTTGTGGGAACGCATACACGCCGGCCAGCCGCTGGGTCAGGTGCGCCACCCCGACGGCACCGTCCTGGCGGAGGTGGCTTCGGCGCGCGATGGACGTGTGTTGTTCCTGCGGACGCTTCCGCGCGTGTTCGCCGGCGACGCGCTCGCCTTTGTGCTCGCGGTGCCGTCGGACGATGCAGAACGGCCATAGGAGGAAATCCCTCGCGGGGTACGGAAGGAGCAGCAAATCCAGTGTTGCGAGTAGCGTCATAGATCCAACCTTTGGGGGGATCAACATGTCGAGGACGCGCGTGCAGGCGTGGATCGTTTGCCTCGTCGTCGCGGTCATTGCATTT
>JBQTJP010000290.1:0-3712 GCA_052386995.1 Armatimonadota bacterium | reverse complement strand
TGACCCTCATCGCCGGGCTCACCGAGCAGAGCTTTCTCAAGGGCCTGGCCTCCGGCTTCTTTGGTCTCCTCCTGACGACGGTTGGACTGGACACGCTGACCGGCTCGCTCCGCTTCACCTTCGGCCGGTCGGAGCTGCTCAGCGGCATCGATATCATCTCGATCATGATCGGGCTCTTCGCTGTTTCTGAGATGTTCTATCAGATCGCGCACCCGACCCGCCGGAAGTTGGACCCTGTCGGTAAAGCCCACACGGCCTTCCCAACGCTCGCCGAATTGCGCGGGGTGGGACGCGCGACTGTCGTGGGGACGATCGTCGGCATCATTGTGGGCATCATGCCGGGCGCGGGCGCGACGGCGTCGTCGTTCGTGGCGTACAACGAGGCCCGGCGTTGGTCCAAGCGGCCGGACCTCTTCGGCAAGGGGTCGATGGAAGGCGTGGCGGCGCCGGAGACGGCGAACAACGCGGTGCAAGGGGGAGACCTGGTCCCGACTCTAGCACTGGGGATCCCCGGGTCGAACTCCGCGGCAATCATGCTCGCGGCCCTCATCCTGCATGGGATCGTCCCGGGTCCGTTCCTGTTGACGAAGCACACGTCCCTGGTCTTTACGCTGTTCGCCGGCCTGATTCTGGTGAATCTATTGATGGTCCCGGTGGGCATTGTGATCCTCCGCGGGTGCATGCAGGTGCTCAGGCTGTCGGCGCCGGTGCTCATTGCGTCGATCCTGGCCATCATCGTCGTCGGCACGTACGCGTCAGAGGTGTTCATATTGAATCCCGTGCTCGCCTTGATCTTCGGGATCATCGGCTACGGGATGCGGGTCTACGGGTTCTCAGCCGCCGCCGCGGTGCTCGGTCTGGTGCTGGGCTTTCTCGCGGAGAGCGAGCTACGCCGGTCGCTGCTCATCTCCCTTGGGAGCTGGGCCATCTTCGTCACGCGCCCGATTGCTGCCGTTCTCGTAGTGTTGACGATCGGTGTCCTGATCTATCCGGCCGTGATGCATGCCAGGAGCCGGTGGCGGGCACGCCAGGCCCTGGCCGGCGCACCGGCCGGTTCCAAGTAAGGCATGGCTGGATCCTGAAAGGAGGCATGAGGATGAGAACGAGGTCACGTCCTTGGGGACTTCTGGTGGTCGTGGCATGGTTGGGTCTCACGATTGCTCTGGCCGCAACACCCGCCTCGCCGCAGGCGACGGACTACCCGACGCGCCCCATCACCTTCGTCGTCGGCTTCGCTCCGGGAGGTGGCGCCGACGTCTTCGCGCGCGCGTTGGCTGAAGCCCTCAAAGGCATCCTGCCGCAGGCCGTCGCGGTGGAAAATCGACCCGGCGCCGGTGGTACGGCCGCCAATGCGTACGTCACGGGCCGACCGGCCGACGGGTACACCTTGCTGTTTGCGCACGCCGGCTCGTCGATCATTACACCGCTGCTCACGAACCAGCCGCAGCTCAAGTGGGACGCCTTCGATCCCATCGCCAGGATTCACGGCGAGGAAGAATGGTTCTTTGTCCGCCCGGACGCCCAGTGGAAGAGTCCGGAGGAGATGGTCACCTTCGCCAAGGCTAATCCGAGGCGCGTCCGTGTCTCGGGTTCGGCGATCGGCGGCATCGATAGCTTCACCGCGCTCACGTGGGGAAAGGCCGCGGGCGTGGACTTTCAGTACATTCCTCATGAAGGCGGCGGCCCGGCGACACTGACCTTCCTGGGGGGCAACGCGGAGCTGCTCATCGGCAACGTCTCGGAAGTGTTCCAGCACATCGAGGCCAAGCGCATGGTCCCCTTTGCCGTGGCGAGCGAGCGGCGGAGTTCGATCTTCCCTAACGTCCCGACCCTGAAGGAGAAGGGCTGGGACGTCGTCTACGCGCAGTGGCGGAGCGTGCTGGCGCCCGCCGGGACACCGCCCTCCCGCGTTGCCACGCTTACGGTGGCGCTCCAAAAAGCGCTGGCCACTGACTCGTGGAAGCGCTTCAACGGGAACGCCAAGGCAGTCGATCTGTATCTTGGCCCGGCGGACTTCCGTAGATTCCTGGTCGGCGAGGAGACGCGCCTCAACAGGATTATCGACGACCTCGGACTGCGGAGACGGTAGCCACGCAGGGCTCAGGAGGGGACATGTGACCGACCATCCCAAAGACACCGCGCGCGAGGTCGAGGACCGCCTGGCGCGTGGCCGAAAAATGCGCGAGGAGATCATGGGGCCGGGCGTACCACCGGGCACCCCGGCTACGCAGGAACTTGCGCCCTTCTTCTCACGATGGATCTACGAGAGCGTGTTCGGGGATCTCTACGGGCGCTCACAGCTCGACCTGAAGACGCGGGTGCTCATCACGCTCGTCACGCTCTCGGTGCAGGGACGGATCGCGCAGCTGCGTGGCTACATCGGGGCGGCACTACGGGCCGGCTGGACCCGGGAGGAGATCGTTGAAGCGATCGTGCAGCTCGCCCCGTATCAGGGAGTTCCGGCAACCCATGATGCGCTAGGGGCTGCGAAGGAAATCTTCGATGCGCAGCGACGCTGACAGAGGATCTTCGGTGCTGCGATAAGTGGACCTTGGGTTGCGTGGAAGCGGGGTGCTGCTGGTCGGCGGGTCGCGCGGTATCGGCCGCGAGGCCGCGCGGCTGCTGGGCCAGGAAGGCGCTCGGGTGGCGCTGGTCGCCCGCGACCGTGCCGCGCTCGAGGCGACCGCAGCGGATGTCCGGCGGGCCGGCGGCGAGACCACCACTATCGCGGCCGACGTTACCAAGGTGGAGCAAGCCACGCGCGCTGTGCGTGAAGCGGTGGCGGCCCTGGGCGGATTCGATGCACTGATCCACGCGGCCGGACGAGGGTTTCGAGGGGCGTTTGCGGAGATCGACGAGACCACGTGGCGCGAGGCCTTTGACCTCAACTTCTTCGCCGCCGCCAGGATCGTGCGCCTGGCCACCCCGCACATGCGAAAGGGCGGCCGCATCGTCCTGCTCGGTGCGGCATCTGCGAAACAGCCGCACCTGCGACAGTCGCCATCGAACACCGCGAAGGCCGCGCTGGCCAATCTGACCACGGGTCTGGCGGAAGAACTGGCGCCAGACCTCGTGGTGAATTGCATCGCGCCCGGACGGATCCTGACCGAGCGGCGCCGTGATCGCGCGGCCGCGGAAGGACGCGCCGCGGGGCAATCACTCGACGACCGGCTCCGCGATGAAGCGTCCGATGTCCCGTTGCGACGCCTGGGCGATCCACGCGAGGTCGCCGGCGTTGTCGTCTTCCTCGCCTCGCCCTGGGCTTCTTACACCACGGGGCAGTCGATCATCGTGGATGGCGGGCTGGTGCGGTCCGTGTGACCGAACCGCGCGCAACACTCCGCACGACTGAGGCACTTCCCGCAGAGGACCTCACCGGGTCCGGCCGTCCGTTTTGGCCGGCGATCATCTGGCTGTTTGCTGTCGCCGTGTTCCTGGCCGCGGCATTCCTGCGGCTGCCGAGCGGGCTTACGCGCCCGGGCGCATTCAGCCTCGCCGCACTCGGCGCGGCGGTCGCGTTCTGGGCGAGCGGCGTTCAGGACCCTTCGATGACGGGGTTGCTCCTCATCACAGTCCTCTCCCTCCTGGGGGTCATGACGTTCGAGCAGGTGGTGGCTGGGTTCGGCACGGAGTTCGTCTGGCTCCTCGCCGCCACATTCATCATCGCCCAGGGCATGGCCGATTCGGGTCTCGGACGGCGGGTCGCGCTGGT
>JBQTJP010000289.1:0-1931 GCA_052386995.1 Armatimonadota bacterium | reverse complement strand
ATCCGATGCGGACCGCACGCGAGTAGCCGACGATCGGCTCCCACGGCGTACCCGTGGCGATGTTGTGTCTTTCCATCCGGCATCACTCCTTAGCGGACAACCCTGACGGCGGCCACAGTCTGGCAGGGGTGGATCAGGGTCGGTCCATGCGGTTCGTCGTTCCGGCGACGGCGCCCTCTTCACACGGTCTCGCCTGACTCAGACAAGGCCTCGGAAGCGGGAATTTCGGACGCCGGCGGCAAACTATGTCTCAGTTCCAGTGAATCCCAGAATCGGACACCACCAAGGAGGCGGAGGGAATGGGACAACGCATCAAGCGCAGGGAGTTCCTGCGTAAAGCAGGAGTAGGGATCGGCGCGCTCACCGCGGGACCGGCCTTGCTCGAGCTCGCCGGCAGGCGCGCTGCGCTCGCGCAGAGCACCGGGACGCTCACGTACGGCATGGCGGGCGGCTTCGACACACTCGACGTGACGACGACCACCTTTACGCGAGTCGGGCGGATCGGCCTGCATGTGGTGGATCCCCTCGTCTGGTCGACCGGACCCGGGCAGTACGCCCCCGGTTTGGCCACATCGTGGACGATCTCACCAGACGCCACGGCCTACACCTTCAGGCTCCGCGAGGACGTAAAGTTCCACGACGGCTCACCGTTCAATGCGGAGGCCGTGAAGATCACTTTCGACCGCATCGTCGATCCCGCAACCCGCGCGCAAACGGCGTTTTCTTTCATCGGCCCCTATGACCGGACGGACGTCGTCGACAACCACACGGTGCGCGTGCGCTTCAAGAGCCCTCACGCGGCGTTCCTGAATGGCGCCAGCAGCCCGTACCTGGGGATCATCTCGCCCGCGGCGCTGCGCAAGTACGGACGCGACTTCGGCCGCGAGGTCTTCGTGGGGACCGGGCCGTTCCTGCTGCAATCCTACCGCACCGACGCCGAGGTGCGGTTGATCCGCAACCCCAACTACAACTGGGCGTCCCGCATCTTCCGGCACGAGGGCGTCCCCTATCTTCAAAACATCGTCTTCCGGATCATCCCCGAGGAGGCGACGCGCCTGGCCACGTTGGAGACCGGAGAGAATCTGTTCATCGAGGACGTGCCGGTCGGCGACTACGAGCGGCTGAAGCGATCGCGGGACAAAATCTTGCTCGAGATCGCGCAGGCCGGCTCGGGCCATTCGCTGATGATGAACCAGCAGCGCGCGCCGATGAACGAGCTTGGGGTTCGCCGCGCGGTCATGCACGGCATCGACAAGGAAGGGCTCGTCAAGACGGTCTGGAACGGCGTCTTCAAGGCCGCCTGCAGCCCGCTGACGCCGAACATGTTCGGTTTCGACGCCGAGAGCTGCAAGAAGGCTCCGTATAACGTCGACCAGGCGCGGCGGCTGTTAGAGGAAGCCGGCTGGCGGATGGGGCCCGATGGGATCCGCGTGAAGGACGGCCAGCGGTTGAACCTGGACCACTTCCTGCAGACGACGCCGCAGAAGAGCCAGGAGATGGCCGCGTTCATCCAGGCCAACCTCAAGCAGGTCGGTATCAACGTCAACCTGAACGTGCTGGCCCGCGCCGGGTATCTCGACGCCGTGCGGCAGGGCCGGCATCACTTCCAGTTCTGGTGGGACACCGGGACCGATCCGGGGCAGATGCTGCGCATCCTGTTCCATTCGAGCAACGCCGGCGGTGGCACGAACCGCAACAATTACCGGAATACCGAGATGGACCAGTTGATTACCCAGATCGGCGCAATCGCCGAGCCGGCGAGGCGGAGGGAAGTGATCGCGAAGGCCCAGCAGAAGGCCATCGACGAGGCGGTCATGGTCTATCTGGCCGATCCCCCGTCGCTGTATGCGCACGATCGTTCCGTCACGGGCGTGTGGGTGGACTGGGGAGGAAACTACCCCTACTTCTACGATACTCGCGTTGCCCGATAG
>JBQTJP010000288.1:0-31539 GCA_052386995.1 Armatimonadota bacterium | reverse complement strand
TCGCCATTGCGCTCAAGCATCTCCACGACATCCTGCCGCGGGCGCGCGAGATCGAGCCGTCGGTGCCGCGCCGGCTGGAGGGCATCATTCAAAGAGCCACGGCCAAGCGCAGCGAAGATCGTTACAGCTCGGCGCATGACATGGCGACCGATTTGGCAGGTGAGACCGACTACTGGACTCAGCTGCTGGATACCGAGGACACGACCCGGATGTTCGAGATGGAAGAGGATGAGGAGGACGCGGGTGCCGGGACCGCGCGCAGCCGCATCCGCCTCTACTCGACACGCATCGCCGTCGTGTTGCTGGCGGCCGTCATGCTCGGACTGTGGACCGGCTGGCAGGCGGTCAGCGCGTATTTGAATGTGTCCGAGGTCGAGGTCCCCAAGGTGGTGGGCCGCACGCTGCCGCAGGCCACGGAAATCGCGCGGCAGTCGGGGCTGGCGCTGGAAGTCATCGAGCGCTCCTACTCCACGACCGTCCCGCAGGACATCGTGATGTCCCAAGATCAACCTCCGGGCAAGCGCGTCAAGCAGGGCAGGCGTCTGGGCGTCGCGGTCAGCCTCGGTACGCAGCTGGTCGCCGTGCCTGATCTGGTGCAGCAGAGCCTGCAACAGGCACAGCTCGCGCTGGATACCGCGCGGCTCAAGACCGGCAAATTGCAGGAGGCATACGACGACGTCGTCAAACCCGGCGCCGTCCTCCGTCAAGATCCCGCGGCAGGATCGCGCGTGGGGATCGACAGCCCTGTGACCCTCGTCATCAGCCGCGGTCCGACGCAGATCGATATGCCGTCCCTGGTCGGCCGGAGGCTCGAGGCCGCGCGCCGCCTGCTGGACGAGCGAAGCCTTACCATCACGTACCTGCGCACGGTCGCGTCCACGGAGGTTGAGCCCGGGGTCGTGATCGAGCAGAGCCCCACGGCCGGGGCGAAAGTTCGCGCGGGCCAGGTCACGATTACCCTGACGGTGAGCGCGAGGCCCGGAGAAGAGAGCGCCCCCCCGCAGGCGCCGGTGATCACGGCCGAGCCACAGGTCGTGGAAACCCCGCGGCCCGCGCCCACACCGCGCGCTCCAGCACCGCGCGTCACACCGGGGTCGGTGGCCACGCCGGCGCCGCGCGCCACATCGCCGACCTCTCCGAGTGTGTTGCGGCGCACGCGCATCCAAATCGTGGTGCCCGAGGGTCCCAAGTCCCAGGAGGTCAGGATTGTCGTCATTGATGAAGGCGGTGTGAAAACGATCTACCGGTCCGAGCACGCGCCAGGCGACCGCGTGGACCAGATCGTGGAGAGCAAGGGGTTCACGGTCATTCAGGTGTACGTGGACAACCGCCTGGTGCAGGAGGTGCGACCGTGACAGCCCCCGGTCGCATGGGCCGCGTCCGCATCGCCGCCAGCATCTTGAGCGCGGACTTCGCCGATCTGGGTGGAGCCGTGCGCGCCGTCGAGCGGGGCGGCGCGGACGCGATACACGTAGATGTCATGGACGGGCGCTTTGTCCCGCCGATCACGATGGGTCCTGTGGTCGTCGAAGCGCTGAAACGGGTGACCGCGCTGCCGCTCGATGTCCACCTGATGATCGTCGAGCCCGAGAAGCACATTGAGGCATTCGCCCGCGCCGGCGCCGCGAGCATCTCGATCCACGTCGAAGCCACGCCGCATCCGCACCGCGCCCTCGCGCAGATCCGCGCGCAGGGTGCGCAGGCCGGCGTGGCGCTCAACCCCGGCACAGCGCCCGAAGACTGTGTGTGGCTCGCCGATGCGCTCGACTTCGTGCTCGTCATGAGTGTCAATCCCGGCTACGCTGGACAGCCGTTTCTCCCGGAGGTCCTGCCCAAGATCGGTCGGCTGCGGACGTTGCTGACCGACCGGCCGATCTGGATCGCGATCGACGGCGGGATCTCGCCGCAGACCGCGGGTAAGGCCGTGGCGGCAGGCGCCGACGTGCTGGTGGCGGCGTCGACGATCTTCGCGTCTCCCGACGGCATCGAGGCCGGGACCGCCAGGTTGCGGGCCGCCGCCGGTCCGTGAACGTTCCGCTGTATACACATCCCGTCTGTGAACGTCATCTGACCGGTCCAGGACATCCTGAGCGGCCGCAGCGCCTGCGCGCGATCCGGCAGGCCATCGACGCGAGCGATCTCGCAGAGACGGTCACGTGGGTGGAGAGCCCGCAGGTCGATCGGGAGCTGCTGACGTCCGCGCACGCGTCGGCGTACGTTGCCACAATCGAGCGGATCGCGAAGGACGGCGGTGGATGGCTCGATCCGGACACCGCGGTCAGCGCGCAATCCGATGTGGCGGCGCTGCACGCGGCAGGTGCGGCCCAGCAGGCGGCCGAGGCCCTGTGCACCCGGCAGGTCGGCCGGGCGTTCGTGGCGGTCCGGCCGCCGGGACATCACGCGCTGCCCGACCGGGGCATGGGGTTCTGCCTGTTCAACAACGCCGCGATCGCCGCCGCAGCGGCGCGCCGCGCGGGGCTCGCGCGGGTCATGGTCGTCGACTGGGACGTCCATCACGGCAACGGCACGCAGGCCATCTTCTGGCGCGATCCATCGGTCCTGTATGTCTCGCTGCATCAGGAGTACTGGTACCCTGGCACCGGGGCCATCGAGGAGATCGGCGAGGGCCCGGGTGAGGGGTTCACGGTGAACGTGCCGCTGCCGGCGGAAACCGGCGACGGCGGGTACACCGATGTGTTCGAAGAGATTGTGCTTCCGCTCGTCTCGGCGTACCGGCCGGAACTGGTGATCATCTCAGCCGGCTACGATGCCCACGAGGACGATCCCCTCGGTGGGATGGTGGTGAGCACAGCGGGGTTCGGCCGGCTCGCGCATCTGCTCGACGGCGGGGCGAGGGCGATCGACGCGCTTGTGCTGGGCGTGCTCGAGGGCGGCTACGATCTTGCGGCGCTGGGGGAGTCGGTCGTCGCGACGCTCACGGTCCTGGCCGGGCGCCCGGCGCCGCAGCCTGGTCCCGCCGCTCCCGGGGGTCCTGCCCGTGCGGCTCGGGAAGCCTCGCGCGCGGCCATTCGCGGCCGCATCCGCGCGGTGCGCAGTTTGCTCCTCGCCCACTGGAGGATCTAGGAAGGCGCTCGGATGTGGAGAGCCGCCCTTGTTTGACAGGAGGCACACCCCGGGATAGTATGATCTTGGTATGAAAAAAGTAGCCATCAGCCTCCCCGACGCTCAGGCCGAGGCCATCGAGCGGATCCGCCGCAGGCAGCGGATTCCTCGTAGCCGGGTGATCCAGCGGGCGATTGCGGTATACCTGGCGGAGCAGGGGCGACATCGGGTGATCCGCGCCTATGAGGACGGTTACCGAAAGAAGCCGGAACGAATGGAGGATGTGCAGTTTCTCGCCAAAGCGACAGCAGCCGCACTCGAGCCGGAGGATTGGGAGTGAAACGGGGAGAGGTATGGTGGATCCGATTTCCCCATCCCATTGGTCGGCGGCCTGCGGTGCTGGTGTCGCGGAATCAGGCCTACCGCGTCCGCGCTGCCGTCTCGGTGGTACCCCTGACGCAGACTGTTCGGAAGATAGCCGTGGAAGTGCCCCTTGGGCCTGAGGACGGGATCCCCAAGAAGAGCGTGGCCAACGCGGACGCGATAGCGACCGTCCCGAAAGCCTGGTTGGACGAGTATCTGACGGCTCTTGCTCCTGCAAAGCTCCAAGCCCTAGAGCAGGCGATCAAGTTCGCTCTGGAACTTCCTTAGAGTGTCTGTTCGGCCCACCTGCCCGCTTGGGGAGGAAACCCTTGGGGGGCGGCGAAGACCGTTGCGCTGTGGCCGAAGATGGAAATAGGCAGAACGACCAGGCGCCCAAGGGCGAGGCCGTGGATCTCTCCGAAGCCGTGCCCACCCTGCAGGAGCGACAGATCGTGCGGGGCACGGTCGTGCGCGTAGACACCGAGGGCATCCTGGTTGACGTTGGCGCCAAATCCGAGGGACTGATTCCTCCGAAGGAGATGGTGCGGCGCGGCGACGCGCCGGAGGCAGTATCCGTAGGGGATCGCATCGACGTCATGGTGATGCGCGTGGACGGCGAAGAGGGCAACATCCTCCTCAGCAAGAAGCGGGCCGACTTCGTGCGCGCCTGGGATCGCGTCATCGAGGCGCAGCAGGCCGGCCGTGTCATCCATGCCATGGTGGTGGACAAGGTCAAAGGCGGCCTCGTCGTCGACATCGGCCTGCGCGGATTCGTGCCGGGTTCGCACGTTGATCTCTCCCAGGCCAAGGGACGCCGGTTCGAGTGGTTCGTGGGGCAGTCCATTCCTCTTAAAGTTATCGAGGTCGACCGGGGCAAGGGCCGGGTCATCCTCTCGCACCGGCTGGCCGTGGAGGAAGACCGTCGCAATCGCCGCCACGAGGTCCTCACGTCGTTGGAAGAGGGCGCGATTGTCGAAGGCACCGTGAAGCGCATCACCGACTTCGGGGCGTTTGTGGATCTGGGCGGGATCGACGCGCTCCTCCCGATCAGCGAGATGGCCTGGACCTACATCCGCCATCCTTCCGAAGTGGTGCGCCGCAACCAGCACCTCCGTGTGCAGGTGCTGCGCGTCGATCGGGAGGGCGGCAAGATCTCGCTGGGCCTCAAGCAGATCCTCGAGGATCCCTGGGCCGACGTGGCCAGCACGTACCGTAGCGGCGAGGCGGTCAAGGGCAAGGTCGTGCGGATCGTTGCCTCAGGGGCGTTCATCCGGCTCCGCGACCTGGACGCGTTCCTTCCGATCTCCGAGATCGCGGAGAAGCGGGTGCAGAAGATCGAGGAGGTGCTCACCGTCGGCCAGCCGGTCGAGGTGATGATCACCGATGTCCGTCCCGAGGAGCGCCGGATGCTGGTGAGCCTCCGCCGCATGGCGACAGAAGCAGAACGCAAGCGCGTGAAAGAGTACCTCCGCGCGCAGGAAGAAGAGGGGCGCGTGACCATCGGCGACGCGGTCGGCGCGCTGCTGCGGCAGGTCGTCGAACCGCGCGGCGAGCAGCCGCCTCAGCCGGCGCAGCCGGTCGGCTCCTCCGAGGAATCGAAGCCCAACTCCGAGTAAAATGGCTTGTCCGCTCCCGCCGCGCTGATTACAATGGGGGCGGCGTCGGGGAGTGGCGCAGCTTGGTTTAGCGCGCAGCGTTCGGGACGCTGAGGCCGGGGGTTCAAATCCCCCCTCCCCGACCAGAACAGAACACGACATATCGACGATGATCGCGCGGGGCGGCGCGAGGGCGCCGCCTCGTCCCCTTCGAGTGACTTCCGCGGGCCGCCCAATGACCGACACCGATGTGCTCGAGATCAAGCGCACGCTCGATGGGAGGGAACACAGGTTCCACTGCACCCTGCTGACCCGGACCTCCGGCTGGCTGGCAATCCGGTATGTTACGACCGAGCCGGCGAGGGTGGGCGATCTCGCGCTGCCGGCGGGCACGGAGACGATCGGCCACTTCTGGCCGGACCGTCCGTACACCGCCTACCACTGGTTCGACGGGGACGGCCGGACGTTGGGCATCTATCTCAACGCGGCCACCGAGGTCGAGCTCGGCCCGCACGAGGTGCGCTGGCGTGATCTGGCCCTCGATCTGCTGGTCTGGCCCGACGGCCACGTTGAGGTCCTCGACGACGACGAAGCCCAGGGGGCCCCGGCGTGGGCGCAGGCCATGATCTCGCGCGCGCGCGACGCGCTCAGCACCAGCACCGCGGCGGTCGCCGCGGAGGTGGCGGCGCACAGCGCCAGGGCCCGGTCCTCACACGATACCGCCGCGTCTGGGAGATCGTGAAGACGCCTCCCCCTGAGCCCGCGGCGGAAGCCGCAGCGGATCCGGCACCCGTGCGCGTCGGGGTGTTCACCGATTCGTACCTCCCGCGCATCAGCGGCGTTGTCCGATCGGTCGAGACGTTCGTCACCGAGCTGCGTCGTCAGGGGCATCACGCCTCGATCTACGCGCCGGCGTATCGCGGGTACACCGACGCCGACCCGGATGTCGTCCGCTTCCCGTCTGTCCGTCCGCCCGGGCATCCGGACTTTCCACTCGCGATTCCACTGGACCGGCGTTTCCTGGCCAAAGTGCGCGCCAGGCGCCTGACGGCCATCCACACGCACTCCCCGTTTCTGATGGGAGCGGCGGGCCGCTACGCGGCGCGGCGATTGCGTCTGCCGCTGATCTTCACGCATCACACGATGTACGCGGAATACGTGCACTACGTGCCGCTGGTCTCGCAACGGTTCTCGCGCGAGGTCGTCACGCGGTACACGGCCCGCTACTGCAACCTCTGCACGGCCGTCATCGCGCCGTCGCGGGCGGTGCAGGACTGGCTGCACCGGATCGGTGTGACGACGCCGATCACGGTGCTCGCCACCGCGGGGTTCGAACCGGAGCGATTCGCGCGGCTCGACCCCGCGTGGGTGCGTCCCCGCTACGGCGTGCGCTCCGACGCGCCGCTGGTGATCACGGTCGGACGCCTGGCGCCCGAGAAGCGCTTCGACGTCCTGCTGACCGCGTTCGCCCGAGCGACTGCGGGCGATTCGGCGCGGCTGCTCGTCGTCGGCGGCGGACCACAGGAGACGGCGCTGCGGCGGCTGGTCGGTGAGCTCGGCATCGGTGTGCAGGTCATCTTCACCGGGCCGCTGCCGCACGATCGCGTGCTTGATTGTTACGCGGCGGCGGACATCTTCGCATTTGCGTCGCCCACCGAGACGCAGGGTCTGGTCATCGTCGAGGCGATGGCCGCGGGGCTGCCGGTCGTAGCCGTCGGCGCCGGCGGCGTGGCCGAGGTGGTCGGCGCCGATGGCGGACTGCTGACCGATCCTCATCCGTCGGCGCTGGGGTCGGCGATCCACAGGCTGTTGGAGGACGCGCCGCTTCGCCGCAGCCTGGCGGCCCGAGGCCGTGTGGCCGCCCGGGCCTATGCGATCGAGGCCCTCACACATCAACTCGTGGAACTGTATCGTTGCATGGCACAGGATGCACCCGTCATCGCAGCGCCCGATTGATCCCCACGCCGCCAACGCGGCGTAGACGGCACGGGCGGGCCGCACGAGCGGCCCGAGTCGAGGAGGAGACGGAGCGTGCAGCTCAGACGCCTGGAGCTGATTGGCTTTAAGACCTTCGTCGGGCGGACCGAGCTCGACTTCCACCCGGGAATCACCGCCATCGTCGGTCCCAACGGTAGCGGCAAGAGTAACATCTTCGATGGGATCCGCTGGGCGCTGGGTGAGATGAACCCGCGCCTCCTGCGCGGCGCAAGAATGGACGACGTCATCTTCGCCGGCAGCACCGGCCGCCGGCCGCACAGCCTGGCGCAGGTGTCTCTCACCCTGGACAACGGCGCAGGGGTGCTGCCCCTGGAGTTTAGCGACGTCACGGTCTCACGCAAAGTCACGCGCGGAGGCGAGGGCGAGTACGCGCTCAACGGCGTCGACTGCCGGCTGCGCGACATCCAGATGTTATTTCTCGGGACCGGGCTGGGCGGGCGCTCCTACGCGCTCATCGGGCAGGGCGAAGTGGACGCGGTGCTGCGCGCCACCCCCGTCGAGCGCCGGCAGTGGCTCGAAGAGGCCGCCGGCCTGGCCCGTCACAAGCGGCAGCGTGTCGAGGCCGAGCGCCGGCTTGCCCACGCGCAGACGCATCTTGAACGCCTGACCGATGTGCTCGACGAGCTCGAGGCGCAGCAGCAGGCCCTGGCGGCGCAGGCCGAGGCGGCGACGCACCACCGCGCGTACACGCAGGAGCTCAGTGACCTGGAAGTGGCGCTGTTCGCAGACGAGGCTCGCCGCCTGCTCGGCGCCGTCCGGCGCCTCGCGGATCAACTCGCGCGAGAGCGCGAAGCGCTGACCGTGGCCGACACGCGGGCCGGCGAGGCTGCCGCGGCGGTCGAGGCGATCCAGGCGGGACTCGACGAGGCGACGGCCGTGCTGGAAGCGCGCCAGCAGAACCTTTTGGAAGAGGTCGAACGGTTGAGCGCGCACACCGCGGAGGTGCAGGCGCTGGACGCGCGCATGGAGTCCCTGCGCGCACGGCAACAGGATACCGCCGCCGAGGAGGTGCGTCTGGCCGGCGCGCTCGACCGGACGCGCGCGGAGGCCGAGGCGATACGACGGGACGCGGACCTGGCGTCGCGCGAACGCGGGGACCAGGCCCGTATGCTGGAAAGCGCCGAGGCCGCGATGCAGGCGGCGGTGAAGGATGCTGAAGGCGTCGAGGCCGCGCTCGCGCGGTCGCGGGCCGAGGGCATCGAGATTGCGCGGACGCACGCGCAGACGAGGAGCGACCTTGCGGCGCTGCGGGCGCGCGCCGATGTCCTGCGGCAGGCCATCGACGCCGCGGCACGAAAGGCCGCGGCGCTGGACCAGACGACGGCGCGTCTTGTCGACGAGCAGCGCGCCGCGCGTGAGGCGTACGCGGCGGCCCTCCGCAGGGCGGAGGAGGCCGAAGCCGCGCTGGCCCGGTGCGTGGACTCGCTGACCTTCGCCAAAGATGCCTTCTCCACCGAGAGCGAACACGTCCGCGCGGCTGAACTGGAGGAGGATCGTACCCGCACGCGGCTGGGGTCGCTCGAAGAGGCGCACGACCAGTTCGCGGGACTGGACGAGGGCGTGCAGGCTGTCCTGGTGGCCGCGCGCGCCGAGCCGGGGCGGTTCGCCGGGCTGCGCGGCGCGGTTACTGATTTGCTCGAGGTGCCGTCCGACTATCGCGCGGCGATTGCCGCGGCCCTTGGCCCGCGTTTGCACGGCGTGGTCGTCGACGCGCGGTCGCAGATTGACGCCGTCCGGGCGTTCATCGAGCAGGAGGGTCGGGGCGGCGCCGCCGTCCTTGCGATGGATACGCTCCGGCCTCCCCGCGCGGGCGGCGTACCCACCGCACGGATCGGCGCGGATGCGCTGCGTGCGGCCGACCTCGTAAAGGTCACCGGTGGGCTCACGCCGCTTGCCGAGGCTCTGCTCGGAGACGTCGCCGTTGTCGCCGATCTGACGGCGGCATGGCAGGTGTTTGCGACCGGGTTTGCGGGGCGCATTGTCACGCGCAGCGGCCACGCGCTGATGCCCGACGGCGCCGTGTTCCTCCGCGGCCGTGCGATCTCCGACGCCAGTCCGCTCGGACGCGGGCAGGCCATCGCCGAGCTCCGGCAGATGCTGGGGGTGGTGGAGCGCCGGAAGAGCGAGGCCGGCGCCCGCCGCGATGTCGCGGCGCAGCGTGCGAGGGCCGCCGAGGTGGCGATGACCGCGGCACGGGATGACCGCGACCGCGCGGTCGCAGCGGCGGCCGCCAGGCAGCAAGAGCGCGAGCGCCTCGACGACAAAGGGAGCCGGCTGGCAGACGAGCAGCGGGCCGTTGCCGCCGAAGATCGTCCGCGCACCGAGGCGCTGCAAGCGCTTCTGGCCGACATCGCACGTCTCGAGGCGAGTGCCGGTGACCTCGAAGCGGAAGCGCGGCGCGCCGACGATCAGACCGCAGATCTGGAGAAGGACCTGACGCGCGCGACGGCAGCCCGCGACGCGGCGGCATCCGCCTTGACGACCCATCGCATGACGATGGTCAGGATCGATGGGCACGCCGAGGCGCTGCGCGTGCGGCTGACCGATCGTGAGACCACGATCGGCGAGCTCGACTTGCGCCGGAGCGACCTGACCGCGGCGGGCGGGCAGCTCACCACCGAGCTGGCCGCCATCGGCATGCAGCGCGAGCGGGCGGCATCGGTCTGCGATGCGCTGCGCGCGAAGCAAGCGGACGGGAAGGCCGACATCGAACGGGTGACTGCCGAACGGGCGCGCTGGCGCGATGACCTCGGCTCGCGTGCGGCAGCCCAGCAGGCCGCACTCGACGCCCGGCGGGAAGCAGAGGCCGCGGTGCACCGCACGGAGGTCCGCTGGGCCCAGGCCGACGCCGAACTCGGCGCCGCGGCCGCACGCCTGGACCAGGAGTTCGGGATTACGCTGGAGGCCGCCGCAGCCCGACGTCTGGAGGGGAGCCGCGAGGAGGTCACACGCCGCGTGGCGGACGTGCGTGCTGCGTTGGCGGCGCTGGGAGCGGTGAACCTGCGCGCCATCGACGAGCACACCGCCCTCACCGAGCGACTCGACCTGCTGCGGGCGCAGACCACCGACCTGCGTGATGCCGGCGACGCGCTGCGTCAGGCCATCGTGCAGATCAACGCCGCGCTGCGCGCCGGGTTCCGCAAGACGTTCGAGGAAGTCGACCGCGAGTTCGGCCGCCTCTTCCAGCGCCTGTTCGAAGGGGGCGAAGCGTATCTGGAGCTGGTGGAGGCGGAGCCCGATGCCGAGCCCGGGCTGGAAGTCATCGCGCAGCTCCCCGGCAAGGCGCGCCGGTCTCTCGTCGCACTCTCTGGAGGCGAGCGGGTGCTGGTCGCGCTGTCGCTGATCTTCGCGATGCTGCGCGTTCATCCGAGCCCGTTCTGCATCTTTGACGAGGTCGAGGCCGCGCTCGATGACGCCAACACGAAACGGTTCACCACGCTGCTGCGCAACCTGGCGGAGCAGACGCAGGTGCTGATCATTACCCACAACAAGGGCACCATGGCCGCCTCCGACGTGCTCTACGGCGTGACGATGCAGGAACCGGGTGTGTCCTCACTGGTGTCACTACGCCTGGTGCCGGCGTCTTCTCGCGCCGAGCCGCAACGCGAGACCGTCGCCCTCCCGGCCGAATAGCGGCGAGCAGCCGACTGTGTCCGGCGAGGGGTCGTGGCTCGGCCGGCTGCGCTCCACGCTCGGCCGGACGCGGGAAACGCTGACCGCGCGCGTCGATGCGCTGTTAGCGGGTCCCCTCGATGAATCGTTCTTCACCGAGCTTGAAGAGGCGCTCATCGGTGCCGATGTCGGCGCGGCGCTCGCCGCGCAGATCACGGAGCGGCTGCGCAAGGAGGGCGCGGGCGCGCGCACCGCCGAAGGCCTCCGCACGGCTCTGGCCGCGATCATCCGCGACCACCTGGGCCCGCCGGGTGTGCTGCAGATCGACCCGCCGCCGGCGGCGATCGTCATTCTCGGCGTCAACGGCTCGGGCAAGACGACCACGATCGGGAAACTCGCCCATAGGCTGAAGGAGCGCGGACGCCGCGTGCTGCTCGCCGCGGGCGACACCTTCCGGGCCGCGGCGATCGAGCAGTTGGAAGTCTGGGCCGAGCGGGTGGGCGTTCCCGTCGTCCGGCACCAGGTCGGCGCAGACCCCGCCGCGGTCGCCTTCGATGCGGCGCAGGCCGCGCTGGCGCGTCGCGCCGACGTCGTCATCATCGACACCGCCGGCCGCCTGCACACCAAGGTCAACCTCATGGAGGAGCTCAAGAAGGTTGACCGGGTGCTGGCGAAGGCGCTTCCCGGCGCCCCAATCGAGCGCCTGCTGGTGCTGGATGCCACCACCGGACAGAATGGACTGGCGCAGGCACGCGCGTTCAACGAGGCGGTCGGACTGACGGGCGTGGTGCTCACGAAACTCGACGGAACCGCGAAGGGCGGCATCGTGCTGGCCGTCGCCGACCAGCTCCGCGTCCCGATCGTCTTCATCGGCACGGGCGAAGGCCTGGACGATCTCGCGCCGTTCGACCCAGGCGCCTTCGCTGCCGCCCTGCTCGGCTCGTAATCCCGCGCGTCGGTAGTTTCCAGATTGACAGGAGGCGCGGAACCTCGTATCGTGGTTTCGGTGTCAAGGGTTTCCCCTTGACAGATTTCAATGGACCGGGCCCTCGCCGACCGCGATCGCGCCAACCGGATGTTCGACGCCTACGGGCGCCTGCTGACCGCGCAGCAACAGCGGCTCTTGCAACGCTACTATCAGGACGACCTGTCGCTGGGCGAGATCGCCGCGCAGATGCGCGTCTCCCGGCAGGCCGTGCATGACGGGCTGCGTCGCGCGGTTGGCGCCCTCGAGCGGTACGAGGCCGCGCTGCACCTGGCGGGGAACGCGGAGAAGGCAAATCGGACGCGGCGCGAGGAGAAACGACCCGAGCGTGCCCAGCCCGAGCACTATTCGACTCCGGTGCCGGTCTCGCGCCTGCGCCCGCGCACGCTGCAAGCCACGCTGCGAGGGCGTCCCTGGGTCTTCGAGGTCGCGAGCGGGGTGTTTGCGCACAGGGGCGTGGACGCTGGCACACGCGTGCTGATCGAGACCATGCGCATCGATGCACACGACCGCGTCCTCGACCTGGGCTGCGGATACGGGCCGATCGGCCTGGTGGCCGCCTCACTCGCGCCGAAGGGAGGCGCGATGCTGATCGAGATCAACCGGCGCGCGGCGGCGCTGGCGCGTGCCAATGTGGACCGCTGCACGCTGCGCAACGTCCGCGTCCTTGTGGGCGACGGAGCGGCGGCGATCCGGTCCGGTGCGCTCGACGTCGTCGTCATGAACCCGCCGATCCGCCAGGGACGCGGCGTCGTTTTGCGCTTGATCGACGACGCGCGGCGCATCCTGCGCCCGGGTGGGCGCTTGTACTTCGTTGCGCGCACGGCACAAGGGGCCAAGACGCTGGCGCGTCTCGCCGGGGAGCGATTCGGCCACGTCCGGAAGATCCGCACCTCCGCCGGCTATCGCGTCTACGAAGCCATCCGCGGCCCGCGGGAGCAGGGCGTCGCAGGAGAGACCGGGGATGTTTGAAGGCCTGCAGAACCGCCTGGGGGATATCCTCCGCAAAGTCACCGGCCGCGGCACGTTGCAGCTTGAGGACGTCGACGCCGCGCTGCGCGACGTCCGCCTCGCGCTCTTGGAGGCGGACGTCAATTTCAAGGTTGCCCGCGACTTCGTCGGCCGCATCCGCGAGGCGGCCGTCGGCCAGGAAGTCTGGAAGCATCTCAGCCCCGGCCAGCAGGTCGTCAAGATCGTGCACGATGAGCTGACCCGCCTGTTGGGCGGTACTGCGCGCGAGGTGCGGCTGGCCGGCGCCCCGCCGACGATCGTTCTGCTGGTCGGCCTCAACGGTGTCGGCAAGACGACGACAGCGGCCAAACTCGCGGCGTTCTTCAAGCGCCGCGGCCGCGCCCCGCTGCTGGTAGCGACCGACCTGCAGCGCCCGGCTGCCGTGCAGCAGCTGGAGGTCGTCGGCCGTCAGGTCGGCGTGCCGGTTCACACGCCCGGGCGAGCCAGGGATCCCGTGGCCGTCGCCCGGGCCGCGGTCGAGTCGGCCGGTGCCGAAGGCCGGGACCTCATCATCATCGATTCAGCCGGGCGCCAGCACGTCGACGACGCGCTGATGGCCGAGCTGTCAGCGATGCGTAGCGCGCTGGGTCCGCATGAGACCATCCTCGTGCTCGACGCAATGACGGGTCAGGACGCGGTCCGCAGCGCAGAGCAATTCGTGTCCCGACTGCCGATCGACGGCGTCATCCTGACCAAGCTCGACGGCGATGCGCGCGGCGGCGCAGCGCTGTCCGTAGTGGCGACGATCGGCCGGCCGATCCTCTTCGCGGGGACCGGCGAGCGGCCCGAGGCGCTGGAGCCGTTCCATCCCGACCGTATGGCCGCCCGCATCCTCGGGATGGGGGATGTCCTGACGCTGATCGAGCGCGCGGAGGCAACGATGAGCGCGGAGGCCGCCGCCGAGATGGAGCGAAAGCTCCGACGTGCGCAGTTCACGCTGGCCGACTTCCTGGAGCAGCTCCGTGCGGTACGGCAAATGGGCCCGCTTGATCAACTTCTCGAGATGATCCCGGGGGCGGCGAAGGCCAAGGCGGCCGGACTGACGGTCGACGAGAAGCAGCTTGGACGGATCGAGGCCATGATTCAATCGATGACCCTCCAGGAGCGCAACACGCCGTCGATCATCGACGGCAGCCGGCGCCGGCGCATCGCCCGCGGCAGCGGCGTGACGGTGCAGGACGTGAACCGGCTCCTAAAACAGTTCGAGGAGGCGCGGCGCCTCATGCGCCACGTCGACGACCGTGTCCGCGGCGGCAGGCCCTTTCCGCCGTTGCCGAGGTGAGTGACACCGTTGGGCACATCTCGTGTGCCTGGTTGAGAAGCGTAGATCGACCAGCGTGAAGGCGAGCGTGGCGAGCCCGCTTGCTGAGGAGGCGCCGAGCCTGCGAGGCGCCGGTTGAGCACATCTCGAGGTAGCGGTTGAAGAGGGTGGATGTCCCAGCGTTCAGGCGAGCGCGGCGAGCCCGCTTGCTGAGGAGGCGCCGAGCCTGCGAGGCGCCGGTTGAGCACATCTCGTGTTTTGAATCGGAGGTGACGTGACGTGGTCAAGATTCGACTGATGCGCGTAGGCGCGAGACATCAGCCATCGTATCGAGTCGTGGTGGCTGACTCTCGGACACCGCGCGGAGGTAAGTACCTGGAAGCCCTGGGGTACTATAACCCGCGATCCGAGCCCTCGGTCATCCATATCGACGAGGCCAAAGCCCGCACGTGGCTCGATCGCGGCGCCCGGCCCTCGGACGCGGCAAGGGTGCTGCTCCAAAAGACCGGCATCCTGCGCCGCTGGGAGGCCGGCCGCTCCGGGGCGACGTAGTCCCGCGCCATGCCTGCCGACCTACGCGGCTTGGTAGAGTATCTGACCCGGGGGATCGTTGATGATCCCAACGCGGTCAGCGTGCGTGTCACCGAGCGCGACCGGGTGGTGTTCATCGAGGTGCGCGTCTCGGCGGCCGACCTCGGCAAGGTGATTGGGCGGCGGGGCCGAGTCATCGGCGCGATTCGGACGCTGGCGAAGGCGGCGGCCGTCCCGGGCGGGCGGCGGGTCATCGTAGAGCTCGTTCAGTAACGTTTCGACGGAGGGCAGAATGGGCATCACGGTCGTGCGGCCGGTGGTCGTCAAGGCCATTGTGACCGAAACGTTCAAGAGGCAGTACCTGAGCGAGCTCGAGGACACCGTGCGCCGGCTCGATACCGTGATCGGGCAGATCGATACGCAGATCCGCCGGACCGAGCTCGAGCGGCAGATTACGCCGCAGGCGCGGGCGATCCGTCAGCAGCTCGAGGTCGAGCGGTCGCGGCAGGAGGCCGCGCGCATGGAGCTGGCCGCGCGGATCAAAGAGGCCGAGGCGCTCGAGCTCAACTCGGAGTTCTCGCAGGGCACAATCGAGAGCACGGCGGAGCTCAACATCGGCGACAATTTCTTCGCACGGCTGGCCAGGGCAGAGGTCGTGATCAAGGACGGCATCGTTATTGAGATCCGCGAAGCGTAGCGCGTGTCGCGAATCGGTGAATGGGCGTGCGTGTTGACATCGTCTCGATCTTCCCCGAAGCGCTCGAGCCGCTGTTGGCGGTCTCGATTATCGGCCGGGCGCGGGAGCGCGGCTTGATTGAGATCGGCATTCGGGATCTGCGTGACTTCACCAGCGATCGCCACCGCCAGGTCGATGACGTCTCGTACGGCGGTGGCCCGGGGATGGTCATGAAACCAGAACCGTTCTTTGCCGCGGTCGAGGCCCTCACGCCGCCTGACGGGACGAAGCCGCACATCGTGCTGACATCTCCGCAGGGCCGGCGCTTCGCGCAGCCCGATGCCGAGCGCCTGGCGCGGGGGAAGCATCTCATCATTCTGTGTGGCCGGTACGAAGGAGTCGACGAGCGGGTCGCGACGGGTCTTGGGGCCGAGGAGCTCTCGATCGGTGACTACGTGCTCACGGGCGGCGAACTTGCGGCGATGGTGATCGTCGACGCGACACTGCGGCTCGTACCGGGTGTGGTAGGTGATGCGCAGTCGGTCGCGGCCGAGTCGTTCACCGGCGACCTGCTCGACTACCCGCACTATACACGGCCGGCTGAGGTCCGCGGCCTGCGCGTGCCGGAGGTGCTGCTCACCGGACACCACGAGCAGATCCGCCGGTGGCGGCGCCGCGAACAGTTGCGGCGGACGCTGGCGCGACGCCCCGATCTCCTCGCCTGGGAGGCGCTCAGCGAAGAGGACCGTAGGCTGTTGCGTGACGAGAGCGAGTAGGGGTGCTACAATTCAGAGCCGGAATTGCGGCGCCCCGGTTGGGTCGGCGCCCGGGGGGAGCGACGATGGAAAAGATCAGGGTGGTCGACGCGGAGCACCTTAAGAAGAAGCTTTCAAGCTTTTCACCAGGCGACACCGTTCGGGTGCACGTGAAGGTCTCGGAAGGCGGGCGCGATCGGCTGCAGGTCTTTGAAGGCACGGTGATTGCGCAGCGCGGTGGCGGCATGGGCGCCTCGTTCACGGTCCGGCGTGTCAGCCACGGGGTCGGTGTGGAGCGGATCTTTCCCGTGCATTCACCGCGCGTCGAGAAGATCGATGTCATCCGCAAGGGCAGGGTCCGCAGGGCAAAGCTGCACTACCTCCGTGGGAGACTTGGCAAGGAGACGCGCATCAAGGAAGAGCGCTAGCGCCCGGTTCTGATGAGCCGCGACATTCTCGCGCTGGCCGAACGCCTGCCGTTTGGCGTCCCCACGCTCATCCTGGCCCTGGCGCTGGTGCTGTTCATCATCCGTCTGATCGTCCGGTCGAGCTATCGTCTGCCGCCGGCGCTCCGGCTCTCGATCGTCGAGACGCTCGACGCGACGATCTTCGCCGCCCTGCTCAGCCTGGTCATCATCGTCTTCGTCGTGCAGGCGTTCTTCATCCCCTCGGGATCGATGGAGCCGACGCTGCGCATCGGCGATCGCATCCTTGTCGGCAAGTTTACCTATCGCATCTGGGAAATCCGACGCGGGGACATCATCGTCTTCCGCTATCCGCTCAATCCCAACAAAGACTTCGTCAAGCGCGTCGTCGGTCTGCCGGGCGAGCGTATTGAATTGAAGGAAGGCCTTGTCTCTGTCAACGGCCGTCCGCTCTCCGAGATCTACCCCACCGCGCTCCCGGGAGGGGATCGCGCCTGTTCGAGCAACTACGGGCCCGAGGTGGTGCCGGCGGGGCATGTGTTCGTGCTGGGCGACCATCGGTGCAACAGCGAGGACAGCCGCTTTTTTGGGTTTGTGCCGATCAAGAACGTGATCGGGCGCGCCCTGCTCGTGTACTGGCCCCTGGATCGGGTCGCGCTGGTGCGATGAGCTGGCCACCGCGAGGTTCGGCGCGCCACACGATCGCCGCCCTGGCGGCGCAGTTGGCCGCGGGGACCTTCAACCCCGCTGTCGTCAGACGCGATCCTCGCATGGGGGCGAAGCTCCTGCTGGCACGCTGGAAGCGTTTGCGCCAGCGAGAGCGGGCCGAGCGCCGCAGGCTCATCAGATTGTTCACCGCCGAGCGGGACGCCTGGGCTGCCGGCGTCAGTTCCGTTGCCGGCGTCGACGAGGTCGGGCGCGGCCCCATCGCGGGTCCGGTGGTCGCCGCTGCCGTGATCTTTCCGAGCGAGCGGTTCATTACGCGTCTGCGCGACTCCAAGCAGCTCCCCCCGCAGCACAGGGAAACACTCTATGAGGCGATCATGGCGTCCGCGGCCGCGGTTGGAATCGGCATCGCAGCAGTCGAGGAGATCGACCGGCTCAACATCATGGGCGCGACCCGGCTCGCGTGGACCCGGGCCCTCGCGTCGCTGGCGGCGCCTCCCGCGCTCGTGCTGCTCGACGGCAATATTGCCGCCCCGGTGCCGCTGCCGCAACGGACAATGGTGAAAGGCGACGCCAGGTGCGCGTGCATCGCGGCGGCGTCGATCATCGCAAAGGTCACGCGTGACCGTTGGATGGTGGAGATGGACCGGCAACACCCGGAGTACGGATTTGCGAGGCACAAGGGCTACCGAACTCACGAACACATGAGTGCGTTGCGGCGCTGGGGACCGTCGCCGATCCACCGTCTGCGCTACCTGCCGCCTGACGTACGCCAGGTCGCCCTCCCGCTCGGCTAGCCCATACGCATCGTTCCGCGAAACAGTGATCAGATTGCAGGAAGGTCGTCATCGGGCGCTAGGCGGCCCGGACCCGATCCGGCGAGAACAGGCTGGCTGCACAGGGATGATGTCGCGGCGACGGAGCTGCTGCTCACGCCTGACGCGGCTGCGATCATCGCGGTCCGCCTGCGGTAAATTGCACCACGCTTCGCTCCCGCAACGCGAGTTTCTGGTGTCGATGAAAACGGTGGGGACTTGTCCGGCCGAAGACGTGTAGTTACAATGTAATTACGGGTCGACGGCTGGCTCTCCGAATCCAAAGGGCAATGACACGGAGTTCGTCCCATGAAGACCCGCATCATCCGAATCGGCAACTCTCGCGGCATCCGCCTGCCTAAGGTTCTCCTTGAGGAAGCGCGTCTCGCCGACGAGGTTGAGCTCCGGCCGGAGCCGGGGCGTATCGTGATTCGGGCGGTCAAGCACCCCCGCGCCGGATGGGCCGAAGCCGCACGCCACATGAGTCTGCGCGGTGAGGACGAGTTGCTGGCGGCCCCGACACCCACCCGGTTTGATGAGGAGGAGTGGGAGTGGTAGGGGGCGCCGTCGTCTCACGGGGCGAGGTGCACCTTGTCCAGCTTGATCCGACCCTCGGCAGCGAGATCCGCAAGACGCGCCTCTGCGTCGTTGTGTCACCCGATGAGTTGAATCACTACCTGCGCACAGTCATTATCGCGCCGATGACCACGCGCAGCCACTCGTACCCGTGGCGCGTGAGGTGCCGGTTCCAGAACCGGTCTGGATTTGTGGCCGTTGACCGACTTCGCACGGTTGACACAGGGCGACTCGTGAGGCGGCTTGGACGTCTGGCCCCAGGCCCACTGGGGTCTGTTCTGGCGGTGCTTGAGCAAATGTTCGCCGTATGATGGCAGGGCGTGAAGACTCAGACGGGGCGAGCCCCACGGTGCGTACGGACGATACGCTACGTTGACACTGTAGAAGGCATCGAGCCGAAGCGGCTTCGGGGCTTCTTTGTGGGGTGGCCGACCCCACCGGCGCCGGATACCCACTGGAGAGTCTTGACCGGCAGCGACGCGGTCGTCCTTGCCATTGACGACAGGTCGAGCGATGTCGTCGGGTTTGTCACTGCGATTACGGATGGAGTCCTGAGCGCCTACATCCCTTTCCTGTCTGCACTCGGAATGCAGCGATGCGCAGCCATGATGGTTCGAAATTACAAGAATCAGTCCGTACTGCCCCAGTAAGACTCACCGGCCTTCCCGATATTCAGGATAGAATGACCGCTCCGTCCCGTCGCGCGCTCGGGGCGTCTGGCGAACACGCTGCCGCCGAGTGGCTGGAGGTGCGCGGCTACACGGTGCTAGCGCGGAACGTACGGACCCGCTCTGGCGAGATCGACCTGGTGGCGCGACAGGGGTCCGTCGTCGCCTTCGTGGAGGTAAAGAGCCGGAGGACGTCTCGCTTCGGACATCCTGTCGAGGCCATCGTGACGCGAAAGCAGCGGCGGCTCGTCCGACAGGCCACGCTCTACCTCCACCGGTGCGGGCTCGATCACTGCACGGCACGGTTCGACGCGATTGCTGTGCACCTCGACTCCGACGGCCGGCCCGTGGCGATCGAGCACGTCCCCGATGCGTTTCAGGCGGGGGAGTGAGTCGCGGCCAGCGTATCGAGCACCCGACCCGCGGCTTCGGTCCCTTGCCGTATGCAGTCGGGGATCCCGACGCCTCGATAGCCGGCGCCCGCCAATGCGACCCCTGGCAGGTCCCGGAGGCCGTCCCCAATCGCCCCGAGCCGGTGCAAGTGGCCGGACACGTACTGCGGCATCGCGCGCCGCCAGCGCGTCAGGCGCGTGAACACCGGCGCCGCCTCGATGCTCATGGTGGTCCGCAGATCGCGTCGAACGACGTCGATGATGTGCGCGTCGCTCTCATCGATGATTGCGTCGCGCCCCGCCGCGCCGAGATAGCACCGCAGCAGCGCGAGGTCGGCGGGCGCCCGGTCTGGCCACTTCGACGACATCCACGTGCACGCCGTGATCTGCAGCGGCTCCCCTCGGGCTACCACAAAGCCGTGGCCGTCGAGCGGATGCTGTACCTCGTCGCGCCGGAACGCGAGCGTCACCGCCGCCGTCGACGCATACGGAATCATGCGCAGTGTCGATGCCGCCGCGGGCGCACATGAGGCCAGCAGGTCGGCGGTCACATAGGCCGGGCTCGCCAGGATGACGGCATCAGCGGCGATCACGCGCCCGCCGCCCAGATCGGCGACGTACGTCGTTTTGTCGCGCTCAAACCAGCGGGTCAGGCGGGCGATGGCCTGACCAGTGACGAGCGACGCCTCCGGGGCTTCGGTGAGGAAGGCCTCCAGGGCATCGACCAGTTCGCCCATCCCGCCCTGGACGCTGAGGAACACCGACACGGCGCCGTCGCGGTTCACTCCGGGCGTCGCCTGGGCCGCGGGGCGCGCGAGTGCGCCCAGGATCAAACTGCGGTGGGAGGCTTCCCAATCGAGCAACTGCGGAAACGTCGCGCGTACACTCAGCGCGTCGGCGTCGCCGGCGTAGATCCCGGCAAGGATCGGGCCCGCCAGGCGGTCGACGGCCGCGTGGCCCAACCGGCGCCTGATGAACGCTCCCACCGTCACGTCGTCCTGCGCCACGGCCCGCGGAAGCACGAGGTCGTATGCCAGCCGCAGCTTCTCGCGCGCCGACAGCAATTCGGTCCGCATCATCGGTAGCAGTCGGCCCGGAACGCCCAACGCGAGCCCCTCGGGGAGCGGGTGAAGGCGACCGCCATAGGCGACGAAGACCGCGCGGCCTGGGCGCGTTCCGATCAGGCGATCCCCGAGGCCGAGCGCACGGCAGAGATCGGCCGCCGCCGGCTTGGCCGCCAAAAACGCGTCCGGTCCCGCCTCGACCAGACAGCCGTCAATGCGCTCTGTGAGCAGCTTGCCGCCCAGGCGCCGTTCGCGTTCGACCAGCGTGCACCGGACTCCCAACGACGTCGCACGCGGGTCGGTCACCAGCGCGTGCGCCGCGGCCAGGCCGGTAATGCCTCCGCCGACGACGAGGACATGCGCGCTCACGTCCGCGCCGACTCCTCGTGAACAAGGTCGACCAGGCGCCGCAGGTGATCGACGGGTGTCTGCGGCAGCACGCCGTGACCGAGGTTGAAGATGTGTCCGGGTCGGTCGCGAGCATCGGCGAGGACCTCGCGGGCCGCACCGGCCGTGACTTCGAACGGCGCGAGCAGCGCCGCCGGATCCAGGTTGCCCTGGATCGCCTTGCCGTCGAGCTGCGCCCAGGCCCATCCCAGACGCATTCGCCAGTCGACGCCGATCACGTCGCCGCCCGCGCGGGCCAGCATCGGGAGCAGCCCCGAGGTGCCGGTGCCAAAGTGGATCGCGGGCACGCCGGTCCCGCGCAGTCCATCGAACAACCGGCGCATATACGGCAGCACCGCGGCCTCATAGTCGCGCGGGGCGAGTGCGCCGACCCATGAGTCGAAGACCTGGACCGCCTGGACTCCCGCGGCGATCTGCGCTCGCAGGTAGACCAGCGTCGCGTCGGTGAGCCGCTGCATCAGGCGCGCCCAGAGAGCGGGTGATGCGTGGAGCATCTGCCGGGTGCGGAGCAGGTCGCGAGAGCCGCGGCCCTCGATCAGGTAACTGGCCAGGGTGAAGGGCGCGCCGGCAAAGCCAATGAGCGGCACCGAAGCCACGCGCCGGATGAGCCGGATCGCGTCGAGCACGAACGGCACGTCGCGCTCAGGGAGGAACTCCCGCAGCCGGTCCACATCGGCCTCGGTGCGGAGCGGCGCGTGGACCACCGGTCCTGTGCCCTCGACGATATCGAACGGCACTCCCAGGCCGAGCAGCGGAAGCGTGATGTCCGAGAACAGGATGGCCGCGTCCACGCCCAGTTGCGAGACGGGCAGCAGCGTGATCTCCGCGCACAGCTCGGGGCTGCGGCACAGATCGAGCAGTGCATAGCGCTCGCGCAACGCCCGGTACTCGGGCTGCGAGCGCCCGGCCTGTCGCATGAACCAGACGGGCGTGCGATCTGTGACCTGGCCGCGGCAGGCGCGGAGAAACCGATCGGTCATCCCGCTGCCGCACGTTGCCGCGCCCGTGAGGGCGCGGCCGGGCGTCCGGCGCTCACCGGCGCACTTCGACCGCCACCGGCGCTCCGAGCAAGGCCAGGATATTGTCCAGCGGGCGATGGATGCCCACGAGCAGCGGAGTATCGCGCAGCGTGTAGCGCCGTCCCTCGGTGGCGCGCAAGGCGTGGACCAGGTCCTGGAAGGCGCGCAGGTCGTCGGTCTCGTAGGCGACGATGAATTCCTGGTCGTCGAGGCCGAACGAGTAGGCGAGCAACTGCCGCACCATCGGGTACTGATGGCCGATCTTGATGTGCTCGTTCATCATGCGCTGGCGCTCGTCGCGGGCGAGCAGATACCAGTCGGCGGTCTTCACAAACGGATAGACGATGAGATAAGCAGCTCGCTGGCCGCTGAACATCGCCTGCTCCTGCGGCGTGTGCTTGGCGACATATTGCGAGGTTCGGACGAGGCCGGTCATCGCGTGTGTCGCCACCAATGAGCGCCCTACCCCGGCCCGCAGCAGCCCCGCCGCGGTTTCCTCGAGCACTTCCACCGACGGGCCGAGGCGCCAGAACAGGAGATCGGCGTCCGTGCGCAGGCCGACCATCGAGTACGTATAGCTCCGCACGCGGTCGTCGGCCGCGCGCGCTACGTCGAGGAAGGCCGCCGCATCCTGCCGGCGCGACTCTTCGGGAAGCCGGCGCCAGGAGGGGTCGAGCCGCAGCGCGAGGACGTGTACGGTCGTCCACGAGGCGTCCATACTATGTCCGTCCGGCGAGCCACCGCGCGGCGTCCGCGGCGGCGTAGGTGATGATGAGATCGGCGCCCGCGCGCCTGATCGCGGTGAGCACCTCGAGTGTTGCGCGCTGCTCGTCCAGCCATCCCGCTGCCGCCGCGGCTTTGAGCATGGCGTACTCGCCGCTGACCCAGTAGGCCGCCAGCGGCAGCGTGATCGCCTCGCGCGCCGCGCTGATGACGTCCAGGTACGTGAGGGCCGGCTTGACCATCACGATGTCCGCGCCTTCCTCGGCGTCGAGAGTGATCTCACGCAAGGCCTCGCGCAGGTTCGGGGGGTCCATCTGGTACGTCCGCCGATCGCCGAACTGCGGCGCCGACCCCGAGGCGTCGCGGAACGGCCCGTAGAAGCCGGACGCATATTTGGCCGAGTATCCCATGATGGCCGCGTCGGCATACCCGGCGGCATCCAGGGCCTCCCTGATGGCGGCGACCTGTCCGTCCATCATCGCGCTCGGCGCCACCACATCGGCGCCGGCCGCGGCGTGCGAGGCGGCGGTGCGGGCGAGCAGCTCCAGGGTGGCGTCGTTGTCGATGCGGCCGTCACTCACGACACCGCAGTGGCCGTGGTCGGTGTACGCGCACAGGCACACGTCCGTCATGACCACGAGCGTACGATGCCGGCCGGTCACCAACCGTAACGCTTCTTGCACGATGCCATCGTCGGCGTACGCCTCGCGCGCGTCTGGATGCTTGGCGCCCGGGACCCCGAACAGGATGACGCCACCGATGCCCAACTCCTGCATCCGGTCGACTTCGCGAGCCAGTTCGTCGACCGAGAACCGGAACTGGCCCGGTAGCGTCGGAATGGGCTCACGTACCGCGCGTCCGTCCCGTACGAAGAGAGGCGCGATGAAGCTCTTGGGATCCAGGCGGGTCTCTCGGACAAGATTCCTCAGCGCAGTGGATGTGCGCAGTCGTCGTGGACGTCTGAGCAATCTCTCGCGCAGCGCGACTCTAGCCATCGTGGGCTCCTCTCGATGGCGCCCCAAGCAGCGCCTTGATCAACCCGGCCGTGGTGTGCTCGTTCGCAACGATCTGAGGTCGCAGTCCTTCTCGCTCGGCCGCCGCCGCGCAGACCGGGCCGATGCACGCGATCGTCATCGTGTGCAGCGGTCCTCGCCGGTCTCCAAGCATCCGCACCAACCCTCGAACCGTCGACGCGCTCGTGAACAGCACGGTATCAACCGCGCGCGCGTCGATGAGCCGCCTGAGGCGCGCGGGCATCGGCCGCGGCGCGAGGACGGTACGGTACGCCGCGACCTGGTCCACCACTGCGCCACGCGCGCGCAGAGCGTCGGCGAGCGCCGCGCCCGCACGTGGCTGCGCGGCCGCGTCGGTGCGTGCCAGCAAGACCCTGCGGCCGGGCACGACGGGGAGCTCGCGTGCGATGGCGGCGGTCAGAAACCGTGAGGGCATCATGGCGACCCTGATACCTCCCGCGCGCAACACCGACGCTGTCGCCGGTCCGATCGCGGCCCACCGCACACGCCCGAAGGCACGAAGATCGATGCGCAGTGCCCGGGCACGCGCCAGGCAGGCGCGCGCGCCGTTCGCGCTGGTCAGCACCACCCAGTCGTAGCGCCCGAGGCCGCGTAGTGCGCGGTCCAGTGCTCCACCGGGCGGCGGTGGAATGATCCCGATCGCCGGCACGGACAACGCCGTGGCGCCGAATCGGCGCAGGGCTTCGCACAGCGCGCGGTTCTGTGCGCGCGGCCGTGTCACCAGGATGCGTCTGCCCGCAAGGGGCCGTCTACGCTCGCGCGCGGCGCGGGGCCGCGCCGCCCTTACGCCTGCAGGCGCCCGTCGCGACGCGGACCTCCGCCTGGCGGTCACGGTGCCACCCCCGCCAGCAGGCGTCCCGCGCCCAGGCGCAGCAGCCGGCCACCGAGCGTGCGTCCGACCTCCTCGGCGCGCTCGACGGCACCGGTCACGCGGTCACGTACCACGCGCGTGCCATCGGGATCGAGCACGGCACCCTCGAGGACCAGACGATCGTCGGCGCAGATCCCAAGCGCGGCGATCGCAGTCTGGCAGTTTCCCCCAAGGGCGGCAACGAACGCGCGCTCGCCGTCGAGAGCGGCCCGCGTTGCCGGGTCATCGAGAGCGTGCAGTTGCTCGCGCAGTGCGCGGTCATCGGCCCGCACCTGGAGCGCGACGACCCCCTGGCCCACGGCCGGGAGCATGATCGAAGGATCCAGCCGCTGGGCCGTCCGCTCGGTGATCCCAAGCCGGTTGAGTCCCGCGGCCGCGAGCACGAGCGCGTCCACCTCGTGGGCATCGAGTTTCCGCAGCCGCGTGTCGACGTTGCCTCGAATGTCCCGCACGATCAGATCCGGCTGCGCCGCGAGCACGAATGCCCGCCGCCGCGGGCTGCCGGTCCCCACGACGGCGCCGATAGGCAGCGACGCAATCGTTGCGCCGTCGCGCGTCACGAGCACGTCGAGTGGATCGTCGCGCTCAAGGACGGCCGCCAGCACCAGGCCACGTGTGGTCTCGCTATGGAGGTCCTTCGCGCTGTGCACGGCAAGGTCGATTCGTCGATCGGCAAGCGCGGCCTCGATGTCCTTGACGAACGCCCCGACGCCGAGCGCGCTCGTGGGGCTGTCGGGATGGCGGTCGCCATGCGTGCGGATCGTGACGATCTCGCAGGGTCTCCCGAGGCGCTCGAGCGCCGCAATCGCCTGCGTGGTTTGCGCCAGTGCCAGCGGACTTCCGCGCGTGCCCACGCGCAACATCACCGCACCGCCGCCTGGTGTTGTTGATCCCACGCCCGCATCATCGCCAGAAAGACCTTGTCGAGGAGATCGCTGACATCCACGAGCGTATGAATCTGCTCCTCGTCCAGCAGGCCGCCCCGGCCGCGCGGCTCGGTGATCATCTCCAGGACGAGGTGCCGGAAGTGCCCGAAAGCCTCGGCCGCGTCCGCGGGACTCAGACCGGCGCTCTGAAGTTCTCGCCCGTACTCGTGCCCGTGATCCTCAAGCCGCGCCCTGATGCTCTTGCGGGCTCTCGGATCGGCGACGAACTGGACCACGTCCGCCAGGAGCCTGCGACCGCGATCGCGAGCCTTCGCGCGCAGCGTCTCGTCGAGTGATACGAACCACGGGCGGTCGTGAAGCGCCTGGGCCGGGGACGCGGCCAACACCCTGGCGCTGCGGCGTTCGACCAGATGTCCCAGATCTTCGACCTTTGGAGCGTCGCGCTGAATCAGGGCGCGCAGATCACTCTCCTGAAATCGCCTGTGACCACCAGGGGTCCTGAACGTCTTGACCTTGCCGGTATCGGCCCAATGCCGCAGTGTGGCTTCGTCGACGCCGAGAAGCGATGCCGCCTCACCCAGGGAGAGCCAGCGCGTCATGTGCGATCCGCCGGAGAATTCTGTGTGAATCTAGGTAATCCTCTTCAATCTTTCCCAGTTCCCTGAAAGCCTACCCCGTCTCTCCGATGGACAGAGTGGGAGTCTACGTGCTGGCTGTCGTGCAGAGCGCCTCCATCGTCGGTCTCGAGGCGCTTCCCGTCTCGGTGGAGGTCGACGTCGGCCCGGGCCTTCCGTCCTTTGCGATCGTCGGGCTCCCCGATGCCGCCGTCTGCGAAGCACGCGAGCGCGTGCGCTCGGCGATCCGCAACTCGCAATTTGAGATGCCGCCGCGGCGCACGGTGGTGAATCTGGCACCGGGCGATCGGCGCAAGGAAGGCCCGGCGCTCGATCTGCCGATCGCCCTGGCGATCCTGATCGCTACGGGCCAAGTGCGACAAGACGTCGTCACCGGCTATTTCGCGGCGGGCGAGCTGGCGCTGGATGGGGCGCTCAGGCCGATTCCTGGCGCGCTTTCCATCGCCCAGACAGCAGCGGCGCTGGGCGCGCGTGGCGTCCTGGTGCCCATGGCCAGCGGCGCCGAAGCCGCCGTCGTGGAGGAGGTCCCGGTGTATGCGCTGCCATCGTTGCGGGCCGCGATCGAACATCTCAGGGGGGAGCGGCCGGTTCGGCCGTCGGCCGGCGCGGTGCTCGAGGAATCCCCGGAGCCATCGGCATCTGTCGATCTCGCCGATGTCCGCGGCCAGGCCGCCGCTCGTCGCGCCCTCGAGGTTGCCGCCGCCGGCGATCTCAACATGCTGTTCATCGGGCCGCCGGGCACGGGCAAGACCATGCTCGCGCGGCGTCTCCCCACGATCCTCCCGCCGCTGTCGCGCGCGGAGTCGATCGAGGTGACGAAGATCTACAGCGTCGCGGGCGCGCTGCCGGCGCGGACCCGTCTGGTCGCCAGGCGCCCCTTCCGGGCGCCGCACCACACGGCAAGCGCCTCTGCGATCGTGGGCGGCGGTCCCGGCCCGCGGCCGGGCGAGATCACACTCGCCCATCATGGCGTGTTGTTCCTCGACGAGCTCCCCGAGTTTCGCGCGGACGTGCTCGAGGTGCTGCGCCAGCCCCTCGAGGACGGCTCGGTGGTCATCGCGCGTGCCCATGGCGCGGTGCGTTTTCCCAGCCGCTTCGCGCTCGTGGGCGCGATGAATCCGTGCCCGTGCGGGTACAGGGGCGACCCGCGCCGCCCATGTATCTGCACGCCGGGGCAGGTCCAGAGATATCTGGCGCGATTGTCGGGTCCGCTGCTCGATCGCATCGACCTGCACGTCGAGGTGCCGCGGCCGCCGACCGACGCTCTTCTGCTCGGCGGGCCCGGTGAGCCCTCGGCGGTCGTGCGCGCCCGTGTCATCGCCGCACGCGACCGTGCTGCGCACCGTGCGTTGCACAACCCGCCTCCTGTGCCTGCGCGCGGACCACGCAACGTCGGACCCATCGACGATCACGGACTGGCCCTCCTCCGGGCGGCCGCCGAGCGGCTGGGCCTGGGAGCGCGCGCAACGGACCGCGTTCTGCGTGTGGCGCGCGCGATCGCCGACCTCGACGGTGCCGTTGCGATGGCCCCGCGGCATATCGCCGAAGCGCTGCAATACCGCGTCCTGGACCGCCGGTCGCTGCGGCCGCCTTGACAGCCTGTGCTAGTGTATAGGATGAACTTTGGACCCCCTCAAGCCTGAACGCCTCAGGCCGCCGGATGCCGAGGTTGTCGCGTGGGTGGGGCTGAGCCTCCTGCCAGGTGTGGGGGCCCGCACGATCAAGCGGTGGTTCGAACGCGCGGGTTCGGCCGAGGCGGTCTGGGGCCAGTTGCCCGTCTTCCTCCAAGCGGGGAGAAACTACGACGAGGTCCTGACCGCCTGGCGCCGGTTGAATCCCGCTGCCGTCGTGGGGAAAGCCTGTGCGCGCGGTATGGCCGTGGTCGCACAAAGCGATCCGGCGTATCCCGCGCTGCTCCGGGCAATTGCGGATCCCCCGCCGGTCCTGTTCGTGCGCGGAACGCTGCCGGGCCCGCAGGCCGTCCCGCCGGCGGTGGCAATCGTCGGTTCGCGGCGGGCGACCCCGTACGGTCTGGCGGCGGCAGGCCGGCTGGCGTTTGACCTCGCGCTCGCGGGCGTCTCCGTCACGAGTGGATTGGCCCGCGGGATCGATGCCGCGGCGCATCAAGGAGCGCTTGATGGAGGAGGACAGACGATCGCGGTGTTAGGGTCTGGCGGTGACTGCGTGTATCCGCCCGAGCATCGGGGCCTCGCGGAGGCAATCGCGGAGAGCGGGGCGGTGGTGACCGAGCTGCCACCGGGGACGCCGCCGCTGGCGAGCCATTTTCCGCGGCGCAACCGTATCATCAGTGGAATGAGTCGCGGTGTCGTCGTCGTTGAGGGCGCTGGCGACAGCGGCGCGCTCGTCACCGTCGACTGCGCGCTCGATCAGGGTCGCGAGGTGTTTGCGGTGCCCGGGAGTGTCTTCAGCGAGCACAGCCGCGCGCCGCACAATCTGCTGCGGCAGGGCGCGCGGATCGCCGCGGGTGCCGACGACATCCTGGAGGAGTTGGGCTTGTCGAGCCGCTCGGCGGCGGGCGTGGCTGGATCAGGCGCGACGGGACCCGCGCGGCAGGCGGCCGGCATGGTAGAGGCAGACGACGAAACGCGCGTGCTCGACGCGCTCGGCCAGGGGCCGCGATCCCTGGACGAGTTGGTCGAATCGACAGGCCTTGATGCCGGCACGGTGGCCGCGCTGGCGACCGTGCTCGAGGTTCGGAGTCTGATTCAGATGCTTCCCGGGCAGATGGTGATGCGTACGCCCGGAGGCAAGTATGGCGGCACATGAACCAGAGAACCTGGAGGACCACGTGAGCCCTGCCAAGTCCCTCGTCGTCGTTGAGTCGCCGACGAAGGCGCGCACGCTTTCAAAATTCCTCAAGCGGCCCTATGAGGTGAAGGCCTCGATGGGGCATGTCAAAGACTTGCCCAAGAGCAAGCTCGGCGTGGATGTCGACGACAACTTTGCGCCGAAATATATCGTCATCAAGGGCAAAGGGCCGATCATCAAAGAACTGAAAGACGCGGCCAAGAAGGCTTCGACCGTCTACATGGCCACCGATCCCGATCGCGAGGGCGAGGCGATCTCCTGGCACCTGTCCGAGGTGCTGGGCACCGTCAATCCCTCGATCCGCCGCATCGAGTTTCATGAGGTGACCAAGGAAGCGGTGCAGAGGGCGCTCAAGCATCCGCGCGAGATCGATCTCAATCTGGTGAACGCGCAGCAGGCGCGGCGCGTTCTCGACCGGCTCGTCGGGTACAAGCTGAGCCCGCTGCTGTGGCGCAAGATCCGGGGCGGTCTGAGCGCGGGACGCGTGCAGTCGGTGGCGCTCCGGCTGATCGTCGACCGTGAGCGCGAGGTCGAGGCCTTTGTTCCCACTGAATACTGGACGATCGCCGGGCAGTTTGCGACGAAGGCCCGCAAGGCCTTTGCCGCGCGGCTGGTCGCGCGGAATGGCGAGCGGTTTGGGAGCCCCGGTGATGAGGGCGCGGTCGTCATCACGAGCGAGGCCGACGCGCGCGCGATCGCGGATGATCTGTCGACGCAGAAGTACGCGGTCGCCGAAGTGCGTCGGCGCGATCAGGCGCGTAATCCCGCGCCGCCGTTTACCACATCGTCACTCCAGCAGGAGGCGAACCGCCGGCTCGGGTACTCGGCATCGCGCACGATGGCCGTGGCGCAGCAGCTGTATGAAGGGCTGGACCTGGGGGACGAGGGCACCGCCGGCCTGATTACCTATATGCGCACCGACTCCGTGCGCGTCGGTCCGGCCGCCCAGCAGGAGGCACGCGCGTACATCACGCGCGCGTTCGGCAAGACATATCTGCCCGACGAACCGCGGCAGTACCGCTCTCGCGCCGGGGCCCAGGGCGCCCACGAAGCGATCCGGCCGACCGGCCTGACGCGTACGCCCGACCGCCTGAAACGCTATCTGCGGTCGGATCAGATGCGGCTCTACCGGCTGATTTGGGAACGTTTCCTGGCTAGCCAGATGGCCGCCGCCGTGCTCGACACGCTCTCCGTGGACATTACCGGCGGAAAGTACCTGTTCCGTGCTACCGGCAGCCGGATCAAGTTCCCGGGCTTCCTGATCCTGTACCGTGAGCGGGCGGACAACGGTGACGATGCTAAAGAGACCTGGCTGCCCCCGCTGGCGGCCGGCGATCCCTTGAAGCTTTCACACGTCGATCCCGAGCAGCACTTCACTCAGCCGCCGCCGCGCTTTTCCGAGGCGACGCTGGTGCGCGCTCTGGAAGAGAAGGGCATCGGGCGGCCCAGCACGTACGCGCCGATCATCGAGACCATCAAGAAGCGCGGGTACGTGACCTCGGGCGACCGGCGGCTGCACCCGACCGACATCGGGCGGTTGGTGACCGATCTGCTCGTCGAGCATTTCCCGGACATCGTCGACATCGATTTCACGGCCGGCCTGGAAGGCGATCTCGACCGCATCGAGGAGGGCCAGGCCGACTGGCAGCAGCTCATCCGCAAGTTCTACGGACCGTTTGCGCAGACGCTCCAGGAGGCAGAGGCGAAGATTCCCGTCGTCGAGTTTCCCGAGGTCGAGATCGGCGAGCCCTGCCCGCAGTGCGGACGGCCGCTGGTGCGCAAACACGGGCGGTTCGGGGAGTTCATCGCGTGTACCGGATTCCCCGAATGCCGCTATACCCGCCCGGTGGGGATCGGCGTGAACTGCCCGCTCTGCGGGTCGGATATCGTCGCACGCCGCAGCAAGCGAGGCAGGACCTTCTATGGGTGCAGCGCGTACCCCGCGTGCACGTTCACGTCGTGGGATCGCCCCAGCGACCGGCCGTGCCCGCAGTGCAACAGCCTCATAGTCATCAAGCGCTCGCGGCGCGGCGATGAGCTCCGCTGCACTAATGCCACCTGCGGCCACCGCGAGCGGATGGGTGAAATGCATCCGGCGGAGCCTGCGATCCAGCGTCCCGCGTGAATCGCGGTCGCGCGCGCGCAGCCGCCGTTGCGGGGAGTTCGCCCCGAAGCGGGGGGCACCCGCAGAGCGGGTCCGGCGCCGATCGCGACACCGAAGCGTTTCTCGATGCGCTTGAGGCCGAACAGAACGCCTCCGTCCATACGCGGGCGGCCTACCGGCGCGACCTCGACGACTTCCGGCGTTTCCTCCGTCACGAAGGCATTGCCGCCTGGGAAGGTGTCACCACCGCGCTGGCGCGGCGCTACCTGGCCGCGCTGCACCGTCGATACGCGCGCGCGTCGATTGCGCGGCGTCTGGCGGCGCTGCGGTCGTTCTACCGGTTTCTGCGCCGTGAGGGTCGGGTCGGGTCGAGCCCGCTGCGGGTGATTTCCGCTCCGCGGCGTCCCCGGCGGCTGCCGCAGGCGTTGACGCACGAAGCGGTGGCGGCACTGCTCGCTGCGCCGCCCGGCGCTGGGGAGGGCCCGTTGCGGGACCGCGCGATTCTCGAAGTGCTGTACGCGGGCGGGATGCGCGTCGGCGAGCTCGTCGGTCTCACGCTCGGCGCCGTGCGCG
>JBQTJP010000287.1:0-3347 GCA_052386995.1 Armatimonadota bacterium | reverse complement strand
CGACCGCCGTCATCAACAGCAGCCTTGCGGGCGTCGTGCTCGAGGCGCTGGAGCATGAGGCGATCGAAGACATCTTCGGGATGGTGCACGGCGTCGAGGGCCTGCTGCGGGAGCAGCTGATCGATCTGGGAGGTCAGAGCGCCGCGACGATCGCCGGGTTGCGCGGTACGCCATCGGCGGCGCTGGGGTCGGGCCGGTACAAGCTGACCGATGCGGACTATGAACGGCTGCTGGGGAAACTGGCCGCGTACAACATCCGATACTTCATCTATATTGGCGGGAACGACTCCGCGGACACGGCCGCCCGCCTGGGCCGGCTGGCCGCTGAGCGCGGCTACGACCTGCGTGTGATGAGCGTTCCCAAGACCGTCGACAACGATCTGGTCGAGACCGATCACTGCCCGGGGTACGGCAGCGTGGCCAGGTGGCTGGCCATCGCGGTGCGCGACGCCGGGCTGGACACCGAGGCCATCGGCGTTGTCGACACGGTCAAGGTCGTCGAGACGATGGGCCGCAACACCGGCTGGATCACGGCCGCGACGGCGCTGGCGCGGGATCACGACGACGCGGCCCCGCACCTCATCTATTTGCCGGAGCGGCCTCTGGTTCGCGACCGGTTCCTGGCCGACGTGGAGCGCGTCTACCGCAGGCTCGGGCACGCGGTCATCGCAGTCTGTGAAGGACTGCGCGACGAGCGGGGCGAGTACGTGTCGGCGAGCGGCCGGGCGGTCGACGTGGACCGATTCGGGCACAAACAGCTCGGTGGAGTGGCCGGCGTGCTCTGTGCCTTGGTGACCGAAGGCCTCGGCCTCAAGGCGCGCTGGGACAAGCCGGGAACCATCCAGCGTGTGTCGATGGTGGCGGTATCTCCTGTTGATCTCGAGGAAGCCTACGAAGTGGGACGTGCCGCGGTGCGCCACGCGGTCGGCGGCCAGGACGGCACAATGGTCACGCTCGTCCGCGTCTCGTCTGATCCGTACCGGTGGACGACCGGCCTGGCGCCGCTGGAGCGCGTCGCCAACGCTGAGCGCAGCGTACCCGACGAGTTCATCGCCGCCGACGGCAACGACGTCACCGAAGCGTTTCTGATGTATGCGCGGCCGTTGATCGGCGGGCCTCTCCCGCCCTACGTCCGCCTGGAACGCACCCGGGTGGCGCAGCGTACGGGATAGACGATGCTCAAAGATCGGTGGTTCATCGTCGGTCTCCTCATCATCGTGTTGTCCGCGGGCTCGGCATTCGCGATTGGGCTGGCCGTCCGCAGAAAAACGGACGGTGGGGCCGCTGTCTCACACCCACCGGAACGCCCGGCTCGGCCGGCTCTGCGGACGACCCCTCCACCGGCCGTCGTCCTGCCCTCACCGGCCCTCTCCCCAGGCCCACGGTCGACGCGTGTCGCCGAAACGCCCCCGCGTGAGGACGGCGATTTGAGCAGCGCAGCAGCCTGGCGGCTGCTCAATGCGGGTCGGCTGCGGCAGGCGCAGGAGGAATTTCTCCAGCTTCGCCTGATCAGTCCGACCCACGGGGACGCGATGCGGGGTCTCGTCATCGTACGACGGCGGCTGGCCGGCGATGATCCTGTCGTTCTGCGGAGACAGGCCGCCGCGTACCAGCAGGCGATCGCGCGCCGGGTCGAAACCGAGGAGCACTTCACCGCGGAGGCCATGGCGGTGCTGGCCCAGGCGAATCTCATCGCGGCCGAGGAAATCGAGGCCGAGCGCGCCAGAACGCAGCCTACAAGAGTGGGCGCCACGTCCGGCCCGTCGCCCCGGGTGCAGTCCACGCCGTCTCCACGCGCACAGGCGACTCCGGCCCCCTCACCGCGTGTTCAGACGACTCCGGTGCCCTCGCCCCGCGCCCAGACTTCCCCCTCGCCCCCGCCGGTGGCCCAGCCGGTCCCCACACCCCCTCAGACTCCGCCCCGGCCGGGCACGCCCGCGCCTCAGGCCACTGCGGTTGAACCTCCCGTCGACGTCAACGAGCCCTTCCTGGTCGTGCGGATCGGTCCGATCTCCGACGCCGGCCGCGTCTCGGAGATTATGGGTGAGCTCACGCTGTCCGGATATTCCGCGGGCGTGAGCCGGCGCGACGAGCCGGTGAGTTTTCAGGTGGTATCAGAAACGCTCGTGCGCGAAGTGGCAGAACGGCGCGCACAGGTGCTCGCGGGGTATGGCTTCCGCTCGCGTTTGATTCCGGTTGCCGGGGGGCTCGCTCTGCTTGAATTTGGCGCTTTCCAGTCGGCTGAGCCCGCCGAGGCGTTGGCAAGTCGCATTCGATCGCGTGGATATTACGCGAGCGTCGTGCGTGAGGGTGGCACCGGATTCCTCATCACCGCCGGACCCTACCGCCAGACGGTTGCCAACAACATTGTGAGATTGATCAGGAACCGCTTCGGCGCCGGCCTGCTGGTGTCCGTGAGCGCTGCGCCCTGAGGTTTGTTACTCCGGATTCAACTCGACGACCACCGGCGGCGACAGCTGCCCGGCGGGATCGATGGCAACGACGGTGGCGAAAAGCCTGCCGCCTCGAAGGACGGCCAACGGTCCAACGGCAAACTGCCAGCTGCCGTCGTTCCCCACGCGCGCCAGAAACTCCTGAAGGGTGCCCGGATCCTCGCCGGACGGGACGCGGCCGTCGTGTGTGATCCGTCCCAGGATGCGGTACCCTGGCCGCGAACGCCCACGCACCACGATCCTGGTCTCGGCTCTGGCGCCGGCCACGATTCCTCTCCCGGTCGTGATATTCGTTGGGGCCGACGGCGGGATGCCGACGATCGTCACGCCGGTCGCCGCCGGTGTGGTGCTGCGCCGGCCATCCTTGACCATGGTCACGCGGATTGCCGCCCCAAGGAGCTGCTGCCCGCGCCGAGCCTCATAGGTCCCAAAGTACAAGCCCGGCGTGCGTGATTCGCGCATCGGCACCTGGTCCGGCAGGCCATCCAGAGCAAACCAGGCCTCGGCGTTGGGCACGCCCGCGGCGACAACAGTCAGGACATCCCCAGCCTTCAGAGCCACGGTCGGATTGATCGTCACCGATCGAATGAGTTCGTCGGACGGCGCAATCACAAAGGCCCACTCTGTGCGTTCGGTGTTCCCCGCCCGATCCGAGACGGTCAGCTCGACGTGGACGCGCCCGGGAGACAGCGGAGCCTGCGGATTGTAAGCGATTGATGTCTCCGTAACGGACGCCTCGGCCGTCACGTTTCGGCCGTTTACCAGGAGCCTGACCGCTCCGGGGTTCACGGAGGATTCGCTGTCAACGAAGTTCACGACGATATTCGGCCGGATGTTCGTCAAGCGCGCCTCGTGCGCGGGCTGGCGCAAGATGACCTCGGGCGGACGCGTATC
>JBQTJP010000286.1:0-12951 GCA_052386995.1 Armatimonadota bacterium | reverse complement strand
TGCGATCCAGGAAGTCGTCATCGTGGGACGGGACATGCGCAGGCGCACGACGCTCCTCCCGCGGGGCCAGCAGTTGTACGACATGCAGCGGTCCGCGTTCAATCAGGCCTTCGGCGGGGGCATCAGCGGCATCATCGGGTGGATCACCAACCCCGTGGGGATGGCGGTGAGTTATGTGATCTCTCAGGCCGCCTCGCGCATGGCGCAGGCGGCGACCGCAGGGGAGGAGCCGGGCAAGTGGAAATGCACGCAGCTCGCCGACGGTGGCGGCGGGTCCCAATCGCAGTCTCAGGCCCAGGCGGACATCACGGTGACGAAGCTCGCCGATGGAGCCGTAGAGGGCGCGCGAACGCAGGTCTACGAGATGGCCATGACCGAACGAGGACGGACCAACAAGACCCGCATGCACGTGCTCGCCGACCGCGGGGTCCCGCGCCGAATGGAAATGTTCGACGAATCCGGCAGGCACCTGGCCAACATGGATTTTGTCGACCTCGGCGCGGCCATCACGATCGAGCTGCCGCCGTGTGAGCAGTAGGCCGATCGGTTAGATCCCCGAGGGGGCGCCGCACAATCTGGCGCCGCGGTTCGCGCCCAGGCGCCCCCTCTCTCCGGACCGCAATCTGATCTTGCCCGGCCGTTCTCTCCGGGGTCTCACACGAGAGAACGCCATCTGGGCGCTACGCGAGGCAACCTCTCGGCCCGCAGGCACGGTAGAATATGGTGAACTGCTCGACCGCCATCTGAGGGGCCGGGAGGCTCGTCGCCTTGAAGACGATCATGGCCGCCGTCGCGGTCGCACTTGCGCTGGGCGCCACCATGCCGGCACGGTCACAATCTGCCAGCATCGTTGTCTACTCCGCGCGGCGTGAGCCTCTGATCCTCCCGGTGATCGACCGGTTCCGCCAGCAAACCGGTTTGCGCGTCACCATCTGGACCGGCTCGTCCGGTGAACTCTCCTATCTGCTGCATGAAGAGCGGAGCAAGCCCCGCGCCGACGTCATCATTTCCAACGAGGTCTCGATCCTGGAAGTGATGCGGCGTCAGGGTGCGCTCGAGCCCTATCTGGAGCCAGCTGTGGCTGTGCGGCGCCTACCGGCGGAATCCCGCGCGCTCGATGGCTCGTGGATCGGGCTGTCGGCCCGTGCCCTCGTGTTGCTGGCGAGCCGCGACCGGCTGGCCTGGAATAAGCTGAGTCCGCCTGCCTCGATGCTCGACTTGGTGGACGAGCGCTGGCAGGGCCGGATCGTGATGCCCGTGTTCACGAACGAGGAGATCATCGTGTGGCTCTCGGCGCTGCGGCTGCTTCGGGGCGACCAGTGGACCGCGCTGTTCTTCCAACGCCTTCGGTCCAATCGTCCGATGCTGGTCGCCGGCGGAACGGAGGTCCGTGAGGCGATCGCGCGCGGCGAGGCGGCGGTCGGCATAGCGAATCACTACGACTATCATCAGCGGGCGGCAGAAGGCAGCCGGAACATCAGCATCATCTATCCGGATCAGGGATCAGACGGTATGGGCGTGCTTTTCTTACCGACCGGAATCGGCGTCGTGCACGGCGGGCCGAATCCGCGAGGCGCGCGTCGCCTGGTCGACTTCCTGACCGGGGATCCCAAGGCGCAGGAACTCTACGCGAAGGCCAACTTCGAATATCCGTTGCTGCCCGGAGTGCCGCTACATCCGGAGGTCCGGCCGCTCAACCAGTTCGCGCGCATGGCGGTCACGTACCAGCAGCTCGGCGACGTTCGAGAGAGCACGTTGCGGCTCATCCGCGACGGTTTCTTCCGGTAACGCGCCAACACTTCAGGAGGCTTCTGGTTCCGGGCGCACCCTGACGCGACGCGCCACGTCGCGTCCCAGGGCCCGCATTTGATGCCCGATCAAGACCGTGATGGGGCCGTCGAACGGCCCGACTTCCCTCACCTCCACGACAGCACCCGGTGTGAGGCCAATTCCAGCCAGGTGCGCCACGACCGCCTGGTCCTCCTCCGGAATCACGGCGACCCGCGCTCGCGCCCACACACCCATTCCGTCGAGGGTGGGCAGCGGGTCCGGCACCTGCGCAGATTCGCCAGGGATCGGCAGCCCATGCGGGCAAGTTGTCGGATGGCCCAGAAGCTCGGCCAGCCGCTCCTCGACTTGCAGGCTGATGACGTGCTCCATCTTGCAGGCCTCGTCGTACACGCTCGCGAGATCAAGGCGTAGAACATCGGCGAGCAGCCGTTCAGCCAGGCGCAGGCGGCGCACGACCCGTTGTGCGGTGCGCAGCCCATCTGCGGTCAGGCCGTAGCCCTGCTCGGGGCTGGAGCGCAGAAGTCCGTGTGCCTCCAGGCGCTTGAGCATCTCGTATGACGAGGGCGGCGACACCCCCATGTAGTCGGCGACTTTGGAGATTGTCACCGGCGGGGCGGCCTGCGAGACCGTATAGACCGCTTTGAGATACATCTCGATGCGTTCGGTCTTTGCGATATCGTGGACCGTCATCGTCGGCACTCACGGCATACGCCAAGAAAGATCAATTGGACCTGTTGGACCCGGAAACCCCGCCGCTGGTCAGGGGGAATTTCGATAGGCCCGATCGCGACATCCACGTCGAAAACCCGTCCGCACCGGCCGCAAACCGCGTGGTTGTGGCGCCGAGGGTCAGGACAGTAGCGCGTGCTTCCCGTTCCTACATCGAGGGGCTGCACGGCACGAAGGCCGACGAGTTCGTGCAGGATCGCGTAAACCGTGCGGAGCGAAAGCGTTGGCATCACGGCCTGCGCTCGCCGGTGCAGGACCTCGGCCGAGGGGTGCTCGGAGTTGCCCTCGAGCAGCCGGCATATCAGGGTACGCTGTGGCGTCAGCCGCTTGCGGTGCCGGCGGAAGTGGCGTTCGAGAACGCTTCCCGTGTGCATTTTGTCATCCAACATCGATTGTTGGCTGCCTCCACTCGCGTCAGAAGAGGCCACAGGACGCGTAATTCTGGAACCCGAGCTCAACCGGTCAGGCGCAGGCGCTGTCTAATGGGTTGACGAAAGTCAAGAATAAGGATAGCCTAACCCACGCCGCGAGCACAAGCCGCGGTGAAGATAGCATGGGCATGCCGGCCTCGGGGAGGGCGATGAATGAGACCAGTAAGGGTTGCCGCAGCAATGCTGCTCGTTCTGATCTCTTTATCCACTTCTGCCGGAGCACAGCCTGCCTCCGTAACTGTATACTCCGGTCGGAATCGGGAGCTTGTCGGACCGCTCCTCGACCAGTTCATGAAGGCCACAAGCATTCAGGTCCGGGTGCGGTACGGAGAAACAGCAGAGTTGGCGGCCACGATCCTGGAGGAAGGTCCGAACAGCCCCGCCGACGTGTACTTCGCGCAAGACGCCGGAGCGTTGGGCGCGCTGGCCTACACGGGACGTCTGCGCCGTCTGCCCGACACCGTTCTCCAGAAGGTGGAGCCACGGTTCCGCTCGACTGACGGCTTGTGGGTCGGCGTGTCGGGGCGCGCACGCGTCGTGGCTTACAATACGCGGAAGGTCTCGCTCCGCGACCTCCCGGGCTCGCTGCAGGATTTCACCGATCCGAAGTGGCGAGGCCGCATCGGGTGGGCGCCCACGAACGGCTCGTTTCAGGCCCACGTCACAGCCCTGAGGCTGTTGTGGGGGAATGAACGCACGCGGCGATGGCTGGCCGGGATCAGAGCCAATGGGGCGCGCGTCTACCGCAACAACACCGCGATCGTCGCGGCGCTTGGCGCCGGCGAGATCGACGTGGGCTTCGTCAACCACTATTACGTGTTTGAATTTCTGAAGGAGCGCGGCGAAGGGTTTCCGGTCCGAAACTACATGTTCAGGGACTCAGATGCTGGAAACCTCATCAATGTCGCCGGGGTAGGCATCGTGACGACCTCCACGAATCCGGCGGCGCTCCGCCTGGTCGAGTTTCTCCTTTCTCCAGATGCGCAGCAGTACTTCGCGAACGAGACCTTTGAGTATCCCCTGATCAGTGGCTTGCGGGCGCACTCGCTGCTGATTCCGCTGACGCAGATCCAGACACCCCGAGTAGACTTGAATCACCTTCAAGCGCTTGAGGAAACCTTGAGGCTGCTGCGGGAGGTGGGCATCCTCTAACCTGTTCATGGTCACGGATTTCCCCTCACGCTTGGCGGAGAATGGGAGGGGTCGAGGCCGACCCCTCCCACTCTTCATGTGGGTGCCGTCGCTGCTGGTCACGGGGGCAGTGCTTTTGCCCGTGGCGTATCTGATCGTCCGGGCGCTGGGCGCCGACGAGGGGATCTGGTCGCTGCTCATTCGGGCCCGTACGCTCCAGGTGCTCCTCAGAACGCTCACCCTGGCGGCGGCGGTCACGGCAGGGACAATCGTGCTGGCCGTGCCGCTGGCCTGGCTGATTGTCCGGACCGATCTGCCTGGGGCCAGGCTGTGGAGCGCGCTCACCGCCCTGCCTCTGGTCGTCCCTTCGTATGTCGGGGGTCTGGTCATCGCCACGATCTTCGGTCCTGCCGGTACGCTGCAGCACCTACTGAACGCGCTGGGGGGGCTGTGGCGTGTGCCCGAGATCTACGGCTTCCCAGGCGCCTGGCTGACACTTGTGCTCTTCACGTATCCCTACGTCCTGCTAAGCGTGCGTGCCGGTCTCCGGGGGCTGGACCCCTCCCTTGAAGAGTCATCGCACGGCCTGGGGCAGGGCGCGTGGACCACGTTCCGCCGTGTCACGCTGCCGCTACTACGGCCGTGGATCCGGGCGGGCGCGCTCCTCGTCGCGCTTTACGTGCTCAGCGACTTCGGCGCCGTCTCGATGATGCAATTCGAGTCCTTCACGACGGCGATCTATCTCCAGTATCAGGGATCGCTCAACCGCAGCTACGCTGCGGTGCTCTCGCTCGTGCTCGTCGCCGTGGCGACCATCATTCTGTTGATTGAGGGGCGCGATGGGCGGCTCCGCTACCACCGCGTGGGGCCCGGAAGCGGCAAGCCGCCGCGCCAGGTTCAGCTCGGCGCGTGGACGGTCCCGGCGCTGATCTCCTGCGGTGTCATCACGACGCTGGGGGTCCTCCTGCCGGTCGCAGTCATCGGCTACTGGCTCGTGGTCGGCCTGCGCCATGGCCAGCCCCTGATCCTGCCGGTGGGACCTCTGGTGAACTCGTTCTACGCCTCGGCCCTGGGCGCCGGCGCGACACTCCTGGCAGCGCTTCCGATCGCCATCCTTTCAGCGCGCCATGGCGGGGCCGGCGCGAATCTGACCCTTCGCCTGATCTATGCAGCCTATGCACTCCCGGGGCTCGTGATCGCGCTCGCCCTCGTGTTCTTCACAGCCCGTTACCTGCCGGCGTTCTACCAGACGGTGGGCCTGCTTGTCTTTGCGTATGCCGTGCACTTTTTACCCCAGGCGGTTGGTCCGCTCCGGTCCGCGCTCCTCCAGGTCAGCCCCGCCCATGAAGAAGCCGCCCAGACACTCGGCCGCACCCCCCGCGAGGTTCTCTGGGCCGTGACGCTGCCGCTCGTTCGCCCGGGTGTGATTGCCGCCACGGCCCTGGTGTTCCTTACCTGCATGAAGGAGCTGCCGGCGACGCTGCTGTTGAGCCCGACGGGGTTTGAGACGCTCGCGACGCGGGTCTGGTCTGCGGCTACCGAAGGATTCTTCACGCGTGCCGCTCCACCGGCGCTGTTGTTACTCGGACTCTCTTCTCTCTCCATGTGGGCGATTCTGGCGCAGGACGAGCGCCGGTCGGAAAGGTGACCGCGGCCCGATCTCTTGTTGTGGTCGCCAGGCTTTGATACGCTTCCCGTGCGGTCGGACCGCTGTGGCCGGCTGACAAGAAGGGGTTGAGAGTCGGAATGGCAGACATGCACGCGAGACCTCCGGTGATCGTGCTGCGGGACGTGGTACGCCGATTTGACGGTGTCGACCCCCCGGCCGTCGACGGGTTGTCGCTGGCAGTCGCCGAGGGAGAGATCCTGGCGCTGCTCGGGCCCAGCGGCAGCGGGAAGACGACGGCGCTGCGGCTGATCGCGGGATTCGAGCGGCCCGATGGTGGCGAGGTCTGGATCGCCGGGCGGCGCGTCGCGGGCGGCGGTGTCTGGGTTCCTCCCGAGGCGCGAGGCGTAGGCATGGTTTTTCAGGACTACGCGCTCTTTCCGCACCTGACCGTGGCCGAGAACGTGGCGTTTGGGCTGCACTGCCTCAACTGGTTCGACCGTTCCCCGCGCACCGACGAGGCACTGGAACTCGTAGGGATGCGGGATTTCGCCGCGCGCTATCCGCATGAGCTTTCCGGCGGGCAGCAGCAGCGCGTTGCGCTGGCGCGTGCCCTGGCGCCGCGGCCGTTCGCGGTGCTCCTCGACGAGCCCTTCTCCAATCTCGACGATCACCTCCGCGCGCAGGTCCGCGATGAGGTGCGCGCGATCCTGAAAGCAACTGGGATCAGCGCGATCTTCGTGACACACGATCAGGAAGAGGCCCTGTTGATGGGCGACCGGATCGGTCTGATGCGGGAGGGCTGGCTTGAGCAGGTGGACGCGCCCGAGGCCATCTTCTACGCTCCGCAGACTCGGTTTGTGGCCGGGTTCTTCGGCCGTGCGGACTTCGTGCCGGCGACGGTGACCGACCGGGGATTGGAGACAGAAATTGGCGTGATCCCGCAGAAGGCCCATCTGGCAGCCGATACGTCTGTAGAGGTGCTCGTTCGACCCGATGACGTCAAGATCACGGCCGCCGACGAAGGCCCCGGGGTCGTGCTCCGACGGCTGTTCCAGGGCGGAGAAGTGATCTACTGCGTCCAGCTGCCCTCCGGCCGCAAGGTGCATAGCCTCCAACCCCATACGACCGGCCTGAACCCCGGCGCCCGTGTCGCGGTGACGCTGGCCCCAGGGCATGTGCTTACGTGCTTCTTCGAAGGACGCGCTGTGTCCGCCGACGGGATGCCGTAGCGGAGCCTGCAATGGCTCGAGCGCAGGGGCGGCTCCTAGACCTCAGCGGCTCGCTGACCCCTTACGCCGAGGCCTGGGCGATGCAGCGAGGCATACTCCAGGCGCGGCAGGTCGGGGCGATTCCCGACACACTCATCCTGCTCGAGCACGCGCCCGTGGTCACCATCGGCAGGAGCGGAAAGCGCGCCAACCTTGTGGTCCCCCCTGAGACTCTGAGCGCGCGGGGCATCGACGTGTTCGACATCGAGCGCGGCGGGGACGTCACCTACCACGGACCCGGCCAGCTCGTCGGATATCCGATCGTCGACCTGCGGGCACTCAACGAGGACGTCGTCCGGTTCATGCGGACGCTCGAAGCGTCGATTATCGCAACACTTGAGGTGTTCGGGATCGCGGCGGGCCGCGAGCGCGGGTTTCCGGGCGCCTGGGTCGATGGCGCCAAGGTCGCCGCCGTGGGCGTAGCCGTCAAGCGACGCGTGACCATGCACGGGTTCGCGCTCAACGTCAACACCGATCTCGACGCGTTCTCGGTCATCAACCCGTGCGGGCTCGGACGGCCGGTCACGTCGATGGCCAGGCTGCTGGGGCGCACCATCGATCTCGCCGAGGTCGGTCGCGTCTACGCCGGTCGGTTCGCCGAGGCGTTTGGGATCGAGCTCACGCGGATCGACCGGACGACGGTAGAGGCCGCCCTCGCGCAGGAGACATCTCTTGCGTCACGCTGAGCGGCGGATGCGCTTCGAGACGCGGGCCATCCATGACGGTCAGCCGCCGGATCCGACGACGGGCGCGGTGATCGTCCCCATCTACCAAACGTCGACCTACGCGCAGGAATCACCCGGCCGGCACCGTGGCTACGACTACTCGCGGACGGATAATCCCACGCGGCGAGCCCTCGAGCAGGCGCTGGCGTCGCTGGAAGAGGGCACGCACGGGCTGGCGTTTGCCTCCGGGATGGCGGCGATCAGCGCGATGACCTACCTCCTTGAGCCCGGCGATCACATCCTGGCGCCCGACGACGTGTACGGCGGCACGTACCGGCTGCTCGTACGCGTGCTCAAGCGCTATGGGCTCCAGAGTTCGTTCGTCGACATGACCCGGCCGGAGGCTCTCGAAGCCGCCTTTGGGCCAAAGACGCGGTTCGTGCTGATCGAGACACCCACGAACCCATATCTCAAAGTGCTCGACATCGCGGCGATCTCGGCGATGGCCCGCAGCCGCGGCGCCATCGTTGCGGTCGACAACACCTTCGCCTCGCCGTACGCGCAACAGCCGCTGCGGTGGGGCGCCGATATCGTCATGCACTCGACAACCAAGTACCTGGGCGGGCACAGCGACGTCATCGGCGGGGCGCTGGTCACGAGCCGCGACGACCTGGCGGAAACGCTGAAGTTTCATCAGAATGCCGTGGGCGCGGTGCCGGGGCCGTTCGACTGCTGGCTCGTCCTGCGGGGCATCAAGACACTGGGTGTTCGCATGCGTCAGCACAGCGCCAACGGTCTCGCGGTGGCCCAGTTCCTGGCGTCGCACAAGAAGGTCGAGCGGGCCTTCTACCCCGGCTTGATCGATCATTCCGGGCATGGGCTGGCCGCCCGGCAGATGACCGGATTCGGCGGCATGGTATCGTGCATCGTCCGCGGCGGCGCTCCGGCCGCGGCGGCCGTCGCGTCCTCGACCAGGCTATTCATCCTCGCCGAGAGCCTGGGCGGCGTCGAGTCGCTGCTCGATCATCCCGCCAGCATGACGCACGCGTCGCTGGCCGGATCGCCGCTGCAGATCGATGCCGGTCTGTTGCGGCTCTCGGTCGGCATCGAGCACGTCGACGACCTGATCGCCGACCTCGATCAGGCGCTGGCCGGGATCTAGCCGTGGCGACCGCGTTCATCCCCGCCCCGCTGCGACGTCTGACCGGCGGTGAGAGCCGCGTGGACGTGCCGGCCGCATCCGTGGCCGATCTCCTCGATGGGCTGGAGAGGCGATATCCTGGGGTGCGCGGCTACGTAGTCGATGACCACGGGGCGGTGCGCGCGTTCGTCAACATCTTCGTGAACGCCGCGGAGATTCGCTCGCTGGCCGGGCTTCAGACCCCGCTGCAGGACCGCGACGAGGTATCGATCATTCCCGCGATGGCCGGGGGCGCGACGGCAGGAGGACGCAAGACCATCAGCCGGGGCGGTCGCCCGGCCAGAGGGCGTCCGGCGCGCAGCACCGCGCCGCGCCAACAACCCGGCGAGACGATCCTTGACTCGATCCTGGACGCCATCGGGAGCACGCCGCTGGTCCGGCTCCACCGCGTCGCGCGCACCGTGCGGGCCGAGGTGCTCGTCAAGCTCGAATTCCTCAACCCGGGCGGGTCGGTCAAGGACCGCATCGGGATCGCGATGATCGCCGATGCCGAACGCCGGGGGACGCTGCGGCCCGGCGGGACGATCGTCGAGGCGACGAGCGGCAACACGGGCGTCGGCATAGCCATCGCCGCGGCTGTGCGCGGCTATCAGACGGTGTTCGTGATGCCCGACAAGATGTCCGAGGAGAAGATCCGGCTGCTGCGGGCCTTCGGCGCACGCGTCGTCATCACGCCGACGGCGGTGGCGCCGGAAGATCCGCGCTCGTACTACAGTGTCAGCCGGAGGATCGCCGAGGAAACCGCCGCGTACTATGCGGGCCAGTACCACAATCCGATCAACCCGCAGGTGCACTATGAGACCACGGGCCCCGAGCTCTGGCGGCAGACCGGCGGGAAGCTGGATGTGCTCGTGGCCGGCATGGGGACGGGCGGCACGATCTCAGGCGCCGGCCGCTACCTCAAAGAGCGTCATCCCGGCGTCATCGTGATCGGCGCCGATCCCGTGGGCTCGGTGTACACCGAGTACGTCCGGACGCGGGTCCTGCCGGAAGCCCACACCTACAAGATCGAAGGCATCGGCGAAGACTTTCTCCCATCGACGATGGACTTCTCCGTCGTCGATCAGGTGATTCCGGTGACCGACCGGGAAGCGTTTGTGATGACGCGCCGGCTGGTCCGCGAGGAAGGGTTGTTCTGCGGCGGGAGCAGCGGCGCCGCGGTCGCCGCCGCCCTGAAGTACCTGCGTGCGCGCGCGGATCTGGGTCAGGGTCTCCGCGTCGTCGTCATTCTGCCCGATGACGGCGCGCGCTATCTCTCGAAGGTCTTCTCCGACGACTGGATGCGAGAGCACGGATTTCTGGAAAGGGACGCGGGCTCGGTCGCCGACCTGCTCGCGGCGAAAGGCGCGCTGGCGACAAAGGGCGACGAGGTGATCACCGCGGCGATGACGGATTCGGTGCGCGAAGTCGTCACGCGCATGAAATCCTTCGACATTTCCCAGTTGCCGGTGGTCGACGGAGGCCGCCTGGCCGGTCTCGTCAGCGAGGTCGCACTGCTGACGTATCTGCTCGACGGCGATCACGGAGCCGACGATCCCATCGCCCCCCTAGTCGAACCGGCGCCGCCGGTCGTGACGCCTGATACACCCGTGGGCGAGCTGGCCGACCTCTTTGGAACCGCCAATGCCGTCGTCGTGGTCAGCCAGGGCGCGGTCGTGGGGATCGTGACCAAGATCGACCTGATCGATCACCTGGCCCGCCGGATGGGGTGATGACTCCGGGCCGGGCTCCCACCCGCAAGCGGGTATCGGACCGCGGGGCTTTGCCCCGCGGGGTCTCGCCCGCGCCCCGCCTGCCAGACCTCTGCATCGTGTCCGTCGAAGCCGTGCTTCTGCACGAGGAGAGTGATCCCGAGCGCGTCGAGCGTCTGGTCCGGCGCCTCGAGGCCGAAGGCATGCTGCGCAATCCCCCTGTGGCGGCGCCGCTGGACGCCGGGAGCTACGTGGTGCTCGATGGCGCCAACAGAATCACCGCGCTGCGCACACTCGGCGTGCAGCACCAACTGGTGCAGGTCATTGACTACGATGATCCTGCCGTCACACTCGACGTCTGGGCGCATGTGCTGGCCGACGGCGATCTGCTTCTAGCGCACGGAGGCCCCGGCCCCGGATGGCGGGCAATGTCGCCCGACGGTGTTCGCGCGGCCCTCGATAACGGATGGCTCGTCTGTGGGGTGCTCACCCCGGCGGGCGCCTACGGCCTGGCAGCGGAAGGTGGGTTGGCCGACCGCGTCGTGATGCTTGCGGAAATGGTTGCCCGCTACAAAGGCCGCGGGCCAATCTATCGTGTCGAAGCGAGCAGCCTGGAAGAGCTTGGTGATGAGTTCGGCCGAGACGCCGCCCTCGTGCTCTTTCCCAAGTCGACCAAACAGGATATTCGGACGATCGCGCGCCTGGCGGTGAAACTGCCGAGCGGGATCAGCCGCCACGTCGTCCCGCTGAGAGCGCTACGGGTAAACGTTGACCTGTCGATCCTGCGCGCAGCCGAGCCCGCTTCGGTCACGCAAGCGCGGCTGGACGAATTGATCCGCGCGCGCCTGCGGGAGCATCGCGTGCGGCACTACCCCGAGGCGACGGTCCTCTACGACGAGTGATGGCATACCGGTTCGTGCCCGGGCCCGTACGCGCCATCGGGACGGATCTGCTCAGCCTGATCGGCAACACGCCCCTGGTGCCAATCCGCCGTATTGCGGCCCGCGACGGCATCCACCCCGGCGTCGAGCTGTACGCAAAGCTCGAAGGCCTCAATCCCGGCGGTTCGGTGAAAGACCGGCCGATGTTGCGCATCGTCGAGGACGCCGCGCGTGACGGGAGGCTGACGCCGGACCGTATTCTGCTCGACTCCACCAGCGGCAACGCCGGCATTGCGTACGCGATGATCGCATCCGTCAAGGGGTACCGCGCCATGCTCGTCCTTCCCGGAAATGCCAGCGAGGAGCGCAAGGGGATCATGCGCGCGTACGGCGCTGAGCTGGTGTTCTCGGATCCACTCGAAGGCTCGGACGGCGCCATCCTTCTGGCCCGGCAGATCGTTGCGCGGACGCCCGAACGCTACGCCTACCTCGACCAGTACAACAACCCGAGCAACTGGCGCGCGCATTATGACGGCACCGGTCCGGAGATCGTCGCGCAGACACACGGGCGGCTCACGCACTTCGTCGCCGGCGTGGGCACGAGCGGCACGCTCGTCGGCGTCGGGCGGCGATTGCGGGAGGTCTCACCCGGTATCGAGACCATCGCGGCCGAACCTGACGATGGATTCCATGGGATCGAGGGATGGAAGCACCTGCCCACGGCCATCGTGCCGGGAATCTACGATCCGAGCGTGCCGCATCGCACCCTCCGGATCGCCACCGACGATGCGTATGTCATGACCCGCCGTTTGGCCGCTGAGGAGGGAGTCTTCGCGGGCCCTTCATCGGGCGCGGCCCTCGTTGCCGCGCTGGCGGTAGCGCGGGAGCTGTCCGCGGGGGTGGTGGTCGTCGTGTTCCCCGACGGCGGCGACCGGTATCTCTCCACGCGGGTATGGAAGGCGGCTCCGCAAGGCCGCCAGGGGAACCCTGGTGTATCTGGTATATAATGAAGTGAATGGTGCTGGAGATGTCCCAGGCGCAGGTTGACGCCATGATCGAGCACGCGCAGGCGGAATACCCAAACGAGTGCTGCGGCCTGCTCGCCGGGGTCGGCACGCGCGTGGCACACCTGTTTCGCGGCCGGAACATCGATCAGAGTCCCTTCACGTACCGCCTGGACCCCCACGAGCAGTTGCAGTTCTTCAAGGACATCGATGCGAGGGGCCTGGAGCTGTTGGGCATTTACCATTCGCACACGCGCTCCGCCCCGTATCCGTCGCGCACCGACGTCGGGAAAGCGCACTACCCCGATGTCGCCTACGTCATCGTCTCCCTTCAAGACCGGAACGCCCCTCTGGTGCGGGCATATCGTATCGTGAAGGGCCAGAACGGCGAGCAGGCCATCCTTGACGAGGAGCTCGCGGTCGTATGAAGGTCTCCACCCGGGCGGAGTACGGCATGCGGGCACTGCTCGATCTGGTCGCGCACTACGGCGAAGGACCGGTGCACAGCCGGACGATTGCGCGCCGCCAGGGCTTGCCCGAGCCGTATCTC
>JBQTJP010000285.1:0-1816 GCA_052386995.1 Armatimonadota bacterium | reverse complement strand
AGCGTCGCCATCTGCGCGGTCAACCGGATGCTCTTTCTCAAGTTCGCCTCGGACGAATACTCGCGGGCATCGGGATCGAACATCGCGTGGTGCGAGACGGCGGTGCGCAGCGCTTCGAGCGGATGTGCCCTGGAAGGATAGCCCCGCATGGCATCGAGCACCGCCACCGGCATTGCGCGCTCGGCGGCCAGACTCCCGCTGAAACGCCCCAGTGCCTCACGGCCGGGAAGTTCACCAAACCACAGCAGGTGCACCACTTCCTCAAACGAGGCGCGCTCGGCCAGGTCGCCAATCTCGTAGCCTCGGTACCTGAGCCGACCGGCCTGACCATCGACGGTGCAGATGGCAGACGCGGCGGCAATGACATCTCTGAGTCCGGCCTGAAAACTCACGCTCATGGTGTACTCCGCCCCTGTGGTGCGATTAGTTGATTTGTCTTGCTGCTGGTTGATTAGACTGCACTCCCGGAATCTCCTCCTCTTGCCCCGGCGTCCGGCCGCTGGTAACATCTGGCGGGTCGCCCCTCAGATCATTGGTCCATAACGGAGATTCGCAATGCGCACGACCGCCGACATCCTTATACGACCGTTGCGCCAGGACGACTACCCGGCCCTCGCGCGGATCTACAATGCGATCTATCACGAGGCGCTCAGGACCGCCGACGAGATGCGTCACGACGTGGAAAGGATCGATCGGAGGCACTTCGTCTCCGAATGGATGGTCGCGACGCGCGCGGCATCCGGGGAGGTCATCGGATACGCTGCCTACCACCAGGCCCCCTGGGCGTATCATCCGAACAAATATCGTCTCGTCCTACACGTCCATCCGGATCACCAGGGGCGCGGCATTGGCCGCCGGTTGATGGACGACATCCTGTCGGCTTTAGGCGCGCGAGGAGCAGAACGCCTTCACGCGTGGGCGCGGGAGGATCATGCGCGCTCAGTGGCCTTCTTGGGCCGCTACGGGTTCACCGAATTTGCCCGCGACTTCGAGTCGCGCCTGGACGTCGCGGGTGTCGACCTCAGCCGGTTTGCAGGCTACCCGGATCGAGTCGCGCAAATGGGTATCACCATCACAACCCTGGCCGAAGAGCTTCGCAGGAATCCTCAATGCCTCGGGGCGGTCTACCAGGCGTATTGTGCGCTGGACGTCGGCGCCCCGCGTGACACTCCCGAACTCCCAAGACCGGACCCGAGTACTCACGACGAGTTCGTCGCCAGGCTCGTGCATCATCCGCGCGCGCTTCCCGACGCGTTCTTTCTAGCGAAGCTCGGGGACTTCTATATCGGCCTGAGCATGCTGATGAGCCGTGAAGGCGACCCTGCCCTCCTCAGACAGGAGCTCACCGGAGTCCTTCCGCCGTATCGGGGCCAGGGGATCGCCACGGCGCTGAAGCTGCGCACGATCGAATATGCGAAGCACCGCGGATTCCAGAGAATAGGCACCTTCAACAGCAGCAAGAACGGGGCGATGCTGGCGATCAACCAGAAGCTTGGCTTCGTGCCACAGCCTGCATGGATCGGATTCTCAACGGCGCTCGATTCCCCGCCTAAGACTCCCTGACGGCCTCCGGAACCCGGATCGGCTGGAGCGACCGCTCCAGCGCCGCGCGCCTCGATTCGAGCCAGGGCGGCAGCTTCAGGCCGGTACCCAGACGTTCGAGGGGCTCATCTGTGGTGAACCCGGGCAGGTCGGTCGCGATCTCGAAGAGGACCCCGCCGGGCTCGCGGAAGTAAATCGAGCGAAAGTACTGGCGGTTACGCACCTCCGTTACGCCGATCCCCATGCCCGCAATTCGCTGACGCCAGGCCAGCTG
>JBQTJP010000284.1:0-3404 GCA_052386995.1 Armatimonadota bacterium | reverse complement strand
AGCACGCTGCTGGGCCGGATCGTGATTACCCTGGGCTTCGCCCTGCTGCTCAGCGGGGTCATGCAGCTGGTCTGGGGAACCGACACGCAGGTCTTCCCGTTTCCGCTATCGGATACGCGCGTGTACCGGCTCGGAGGGGTCGTCACCAGCCAGATGAACCTTGGCACGATCCTGGTGGGCCTCGTGCTGATGGCCCTCATGTACGCCCTGGTGCAGCGCACCAAGGTGGGCCTGGCCATGCGGGCCGTGGCCCAGAACCCCGCCGCGGCCCAGGTGTTGGGCATTCCAGCCCGACGGATCTACGCGCTCACCTGGGGCCTGGCCTCCGCCCTGGGCGGCGCGGCCGGGGTGCTGCTCGCCCCGGTCGTCTACCTCGACCCGTTCATGATGCTCGACCCGTTCCTCAAGGGATTCGCCGGGGCCGTCTTGGGCGGGATGGACAGCATGCCGGGGGCTGTCCTTGGGGGATTCTTGCTCGGGATCGCCGAAAGTGTCTTTGCAGGGTACGTGTCCTTCAAGTTCAAGACGACGCTGGCCTTTGGGGTGATTATTCTCGTGCTGATGGTCAGACCTGAAGGCCTGTTGGGCAGGGAGTACCATCGAAGGGTGTAACGCACGGCGGTACACGAAGGCTTGGCGTTACGAAACGCATTGAGGAGGGAATGAGGATGAACAGTCTGATCAGGCTCTTGCTTGCGGCCGTCGCGGTGGCGGCGCTCTCCGTCACAGCGGTGAGCCAGCCCGCCGAGCGAGGCGTGACGGCGAACGAGATCGTCCTCGGGACGACGATGCCGATGTCCGGCCCTGCCGCGTTCTGGGGCGTCGGGGTGAGCGGCGGCATGGAGGCCTGGCTGCGCACGATCAACGACGCGGGCGGGATCCACGGCCGCAGGCTGCGGCTCGTGGTCAAGGACGATGCCTACCTGCCGCCACGCGCGGTAGCGAACACGCGCGAGCTCGTCGAGCGAGATGCGGTCTTCGCGCTGGTGTCCTCGCTGGGGACCGCCAACGTATTCGCGATGCGCGATTACGTGATCGAGTCGCAGACCCTGTGGATCACGCCGCTGGCCAGCACCGACATTTGGGCCGGCTTCAAGAACAAGAAATACCTCTTCGTCACGTACCCCGGGTACATCGACGAAGGCATCTACCTGACCAGGTACGCCGCGGAAAACCTCAAGGCGCAGAAAGTCGCGGTCTTCTACCAGAACGATCTCTACGGGCAGCAGGGCCTGCTCGGGGTCAAGCGGGGGGTCGCCCAGAAGAATCTGAAGCTTGTTGGACAGGCGTCGTATGAGGTCACCGATGCTGAGGTCACGGCGCAGGGGCAGAAACTCAAGGAATCCGGCGCCGACACCGTCGTCCTCTATGCCACGCCGCGCCACGGCGCGCTGATCGTGCGCGAGATGGCCAAACTCGGGTACACTCCGACACTGGTGTCCTCTTTCACGCTGCTCGATCCGATCATGTTCGCACTGGCCGGGGACGCGTGGAACAATGTCTATCACGCGACGTACATTCCGCTGCCGGGCACCGGCGATACGAGGGTCGATGCGGTGCTGGCCACAGTCACGCGCGTCAACCCGGCGCTCGCGCGGAACCCCTTCAACGCCATCGCCGGCGTCTCGTTCATCGAGGCCTTCCTCGAGGGGCTCCGGCGTACCGGTCCGCAACTCACCAAGGACCGGCTCGTGACCGCGATGGAAACCCTCAAGAACTGGGACGGCGAGATGATCCGGCAGGTGTCGTTCGGGCCCGAGCAGCACCAGGGCACGAACCGACTCTACATGGTCAAGGCCGAGAACAAGCAGTACCGCAAGCTCACCGACTGGTACACGTACCCCAAGAAGTTCTAGTCTCCCTTTATTCGCGACGGGGGTCGGAGAATTCGCTCCGACCCCCTGCTCAGCAAACCATGACCTCCGAGCCGCTGCTCGGGATCACGAGCCTCTCGATTGCCTTCGGCGGGATTCTTGCCCTCGATCGCGTGGATCTCGCAATCGGCCCGCGCGAGCTCGTCTCGATCATCGGGCCCAACGGCGCGGGCAAAACGACGCTCTTCAACTGCATCTGCGGCCTCTACCGGCCTGCTGGCGGTGACATCGCGTTTCAGGGCGAGCCGCTGCCGAGGCGCCCCGACGCCGTCGCGCGGCGCGGGATCGCCCGCACTTTCCAAAATCTCGAGCTCTTCCGGCTGAGCTCGGTGCTCGACAACGTGCTGCTCGGCCGGCATCTGCACATCCGTACGTCATTCGTCGATGCGGCTATCGGCACGCCGCGGTGGCGCCGGGAAGAGGTCCGTCACCGGAAGCGCGTCGAGGAGATCCTGGACTTTCTCGACCTGCAGGCGATGCGCCGGCGGCGCGTCGGAGATCTGCCCATGGGCCAGCAGCGCCTGGTGGAGATCGCGCGCGCGCTGGCGACCGAACCGATCCTCCTGCTGCTCGACGAGCCTTCCTCGGGCATGACCGCCGAAGAAAAAGCGGATCTGGTCTTCCGGATCAAGGACGTTCGGGAGGAGTGGGGCATCACGATCATCCTGGTCGAACACGATCTCAAGCTGGTCATGGGCATCTCGGACTGGATCGCTGTGCTCGACCACGGCGTGAAGATCGCCCAGGGGCCGCCGGACGCAATCCAGCGCGACCCGACGGTGATCAGCGCCTACCTGGGGGAGACACCGTGACGTTCGCGCCGCGCGACGATCGCGACATCGATGCGCCATCCAGCGCGAGGCCCACCGATGCCCCGCTGATGCGCGTCGCCAACGTCGAAACCGCCTACTACGGTCGGCTCACGGTGCTGCGCGGCGTGTCGATGGAGGTGCACCCAGGACAGATCGTGACCATCCTGGGCTCGAATGGCGCGGGGAAGAGCACGCTGCTCAAGACGATCACGGGTCTGATCCCAGATCAGCCCGAGAAGGGAACCATCGAGGTTTTCAACCGGCGCGTGAATGGCTGGGATCCGGAAGACATCGCCTCCCTCGGCGTCGCCTACATCCCCGAGGGCCGCGGGATCTTCCCCGAGCTCACCGTAATCGAGAACGTGCGTCTGGGAGCCTATACGCGCGGGGATGGAGCGGTCGCCGCGGATATTGACGCGATGGAAGCGCGCTTCCCGATCCTCCGCGACCGCCGGCGGCAGCTGGCCGGGACGCTGTCAGGCGGTGAGCAGCAGATGCTGGCCATTGCCCGGGCCCTGCTCGCACGCCCTAAGCTCTTGCTGCTGGACGAGCCCTCGCTCGGTCTGGCCCCGCGGATTGTCGTCGAGGTCTTCAAGATCATCCGCGAGATCCACGCCGCCGGGACGGCGATCCTGCTCGTGGAGCAGAACGCCCGGCAGGCGCTTGGGGTCGCCGATTACGGCTACGTCATCGAGAGCGGCCGCATCGTGCTCGAAGG
>JBQTJP010000283.1:0-7669 GCA_052386995.1 Armatimonadota bacterium | reverse complement strand
GGAGACGTTCGGTCCGGTCGTCGCCGTCACGCCGGTGAAAAACGCCGAGGAGGCGATCCGCCTGGCGAACGACACAACCTACGGCCTGTCGGCCGGGATCATCACGGGCGACCCCGATCGAGGCATGGCAATCGCGGAGCGGATTCAGACCGGGATGGTGCACGTGAACGACTCCTCAGTGCACGACGAGCCGCAGGCACCCTTCGGGGGAATCAAAGGCTCGGGGATGGGCCGCCATGGCGGCAAAGCGGCCATCGAAGCCTTCACGGAGCAGCGCTGGGTGAGCCTCCAGACCGAGCGCCGTCGCTACGCGTTTGATCATTAGGCGGCGGCTCGTACGGCGTGGGTTATGCAGGTCGGCCTGATATGGCAGGGACCGGTCAAGCCCTGCCCGGTATTTGTCGTTTCATCGTGGCCTCCGAGCCAAGCTACGGACCGACGCGGAAGGCCGCGAGCAAGGAGGCATCGTCGACGGTTGATCACCCTGATATTCGCGGATCTGCGCCGCATGACTGTGAGCCGTCGGGAGCTGCCTCGCTCTAAGCGCGCGCGTTCGGGCCGAAGCCGTGAGCGCAAGGCGGAACCTCGAGGATTCTCCGTACCGCGGCCATCCTCGCTCGCGCCCGCCCGCGCCGATCCGTCTCCTGCTCAGTTGTTATGCCACTCCCTTCTCTACGATGCTCTGGTCACCCTACCGACGGTTCGTGACGGCATGCGCCACGGCCCACGCAAACCCCAGGAGTTCCCGGGCGACGGCCACGACGACTTGCTGGTGCGCCTTCCCTCGGCCGAGCAGGCGCCGATACCGTCGATGCAACCGATCCTGCGCCCGCCAGGCGATCGCTTTGATCGCTTCTGGTTGCCCGGCCTGGCGCCGGCGCAGCGCGCCCCAGACGCCGGGCGCATGCCGGTAGTGCCAAGCCGCTTCCACTATCACGTGACGCACGTGGGCATTGCCCGTCTTGGTGATCGCCCCGCGGGACTGCCGGGCCCCGCTGGACGATTCGCTGGGTACCACGCCCGCATAGGCCATCAGCTCTCGCGGGGTTCGGAAGCGGTGGAAATCGCCCACCTCGGCGACCAGCGTGACAGCGGTGATCAGGCCCACCCTTCGCAAGGCCTGCAGCGCCGCGATCACCGCGGCATGCCGAGTCGTCCGCGCCGCCTCGGCCAGTTCCGACTCCAGCCGGCGCAGCCGTTCCTGCGTCTGCTCCAGTGTCAGCAGGTACTCCCGCAACACAATCTGCTGACTGGCGCGGGGGAGTGTGAGCCCTTGCGCCCACTGGCGATACTTGACGCCCCAGGGCTTGACCCCTGCGGGTGGGAGGAGCCCCAGGCGCAGCAGGAATTTGCTCAGGCGGTGTCGCGCCCGCAAGAGATCCACGCGGGCATCGTCGCGCGCCCGGGTCAAATCGCGAAGGGCCTCATGCTCCTCATCCGGCACCCAGATCGGCGTCAGGTCTCCGCTGCGCAGCAGGCGGGCCAGTTTGGTCGCATCCCGGCGATCCGTCTTCACCCGATCGCCCGGTTTCGTGGGAATCAACGAGGGGGCCACGACCAGGCAGCGCGCGCCCACCCGGCTCAAATGGCGGTACAAGACATACCCACAGGGGCCAGCTTCATACGCGCACACCAAGTGCCTGGGCGGTCCCACCCGTCGGACCAGCTTGCGGATGGCTTCTGGCGTATTCGGAATCAGGCCCAACGAGCGCACCTCACCGCCGTGCCCGTTCGCCACCGCCACCGCGATGGTCTCCTTGTGCACGTCCAACCCGACGAACGTGGTATCGTTACTCATGGACCGGACCTCCTCGCATGTAGCTCTGCGCCGTGCGCAGGCGAAGCTCACAGCGTAACCTACGACGCTGCGAGCCGAGAGTCCGGTCCCTGCCATAATGTCTAATTCTTGTTAGAGGTCACATGTGAAACCTCTGTTCACTGTACATGCTGGCGAGTTTGTGGTGGGCGACTATATCGAGCGGACCTTTCCCCGTGTGAACGTTTGGGTTCCCGCGAAGGACACTGGAGTTGACCTTCTCGTTTCCGACGCCAAGAACAAGAATGTGGTGTCTCTGCAAGTCAAGTTTTCACGTGACTTCCTTGCCACGCACATGGCCGCGGTGTTTCAGAAGCCGCTGCGTGCCTGCGGGTGGTGGTCGCTCAACCGTCAGAAAATCGGGCGCTCTCCTGCCGACTATTGGGTCTTTGTCCTCGTCGGGTTCGCGCGCCGCAGCACCGACTTCGTGATCATCAAGCCCGATGAGCTTCTGAAACGGCTTGACACTATTCACGGGAAGCCAAAGACGATTCAGACTTACCTTTGGGTCACGGAGAACCGCAGATGTTGGGAAACACGCGGGCTAAATCGCTCCGATCAATTGTTGATTGCTCAGGGCCAATTCAACAATGCGGAGCGGGATTTCACTCCTAATCTCAACAACTGGCAGCCCATCAAGGAACTCAACGAGTGAGGTGCCCACATGACCTCTAACTGCGCGCTCCAGCGGACGGCCGGATGTCGTGCGGGTCGGAGGGTCGGTGGTTCGCGCGTAGGGGCTCAGTTGTTCGCGGCCGCCGCTGAGCGCGATCGTTAGATCCTATGAAGGAGTGAAGCAGGAAGAGCGAGTCGCTGCTGGTAGGCTCCTTTGACCTTAGTCGGACAGACGAGGAGAAAGGAGCAAACTGATGACCAGAGCGACCCGCCGTAACGAGTATACCGGAGAGAAGGCGCAGTGGCTGTCCCTGGCCTTCGAATTGGGCATCGACGAGTGGAAGCTTGGGTTCGCCCCGGATCTGGGAACCACGGTGCTGGTGCGAGTGATGCCGGCGCGGGATCTGAAGCGGTTGGCGCGGGAGGTCGCGGCGGCGAAGCAGTGGTTCGGGTTGCCGGCGACCGCGCCGGTGCGGAGTTGCTACGAGGCCGGGCGCGACGGGTTTTGGCTGCATCGGTACCTGACCGCGGCGGGGATCGACAACCGGGTGGTCGACTCGTCGAGCATCGAGGTGAACCGGCGCCAGCGGCGCGCGAAGTCCGATGGGCTGGACGCGCGCAGGCTGCTGGCCATGCTGTTGCGGTACCACGCGGGGGAGGCGAAGGTGTGGAGCGTGGTACGAGTCCCCACCGTCGAGGAGGAAGATCGGCGGCAGCTGCATCGCGAGCTGCGGACGCTGAAGAAGGACCGGACGCGGGTGACGAACCGGATCAAAGGACTCCTGGCGAACCAGGGGATTCGGCTGGCGAAGGGTGTCGACCTGGGTGCTGCCCTCGAGACGCTGCGGCTCTGGGACGGCGCTCCTCTGCCGCCCGGGCTGCGGGCCCGAGTGCAGCGGGAGTGGGAGCAGGCGCAGTTCCTGCACGGACAAATCCGCGAATTGGAACGGGAGCGCCAGCGGGCGATCGCGCACGGCCGCGGTCAGGCAGTCGAGAAGGTGCGCCAGTTGCTGCGGCTGCGGGCGATCGGGCCAAGCGGGGCGTGGACATATGTCAACGAGTTCTTCGGCTGGCGGCAGTTTCGGAACCGGAAGGAGGTGGGGGCGGCCGCGGGCCTCATCCCGACGCCGTACCAGAGCGGGAACGAGAGCCGGGAACAAGGGATCAGCAAGGCCGGGAGCCGGCATATCCGGGCGGTCGCCATCGAGATGGCGTGGTGCTGGCTGCGCTACCAGCCCAGAAGCCGTTTGAGCCGGTGGTATCAGGCGCGCTTCGGGCGCGGTGGGGCGCGCGCGCGCAAGGTCGGCATCGTGGCACTGGCGCGGAAGCTGTTGATTGAGCTGTGGCGGTTCCTGGAGCACGGGGTGATCCCGGAAGGGGCTGCACTGAAAGTGTAGAGGATCGCGCATCATTTTGAGGAGAGGGCCAGAACGACGTGCTGAGTGTGGAGCTGGTGGAAGGCGCTCGGAGTGCCGCCGGGCCGCATGACTGCGGCCGCTTGTTAGAAGGGGCGCCTTCCCCCAGGGCCTGCCGGATTCGCCGCGGAGCGAGCACAGGATGAGGTGCCTGGCTAGAAGTGGCCAGCACGGATAGAAGGTCGTTCGAGGCCTACGGGCCTGAACGCACAAGGCAGGCCGCCAGCAACACGCAGTCAGCGCGAGAATCCTGCGCCGACACGGGCATCAACGGGGCTTGACAGCAGAGCCTTCATAGAAGGCGTCAGAGTTCATTCCCGTTGGGGACGGGCGTAGACTGAGTCGCGGCGTATCCCACATCTCTTCTCAGGGAGTTGCGATGACTAAACAGGTTGGTAAGGCGGAAATGCTTATTCGTCATCCAGTCCGAGAGGTATTCAACGCTTTTGTCGACCCCGACACCATCACGAAGTTTTGGTTGGAAAGCACAACCGGCCCGCTTTCAAAAGGTGCCCAGGTGGAGTGGCGCTTCATGGTGCCCGGAGCCACGGAAGCCGTCACAGTCACAGCGTTCGAAGTCGACCGACACATCGCCTTTGATTGGTCGGACGGGATCAGCGTCGACATGAAGTTTGCCGATGATGGAGACAGTGTCACGCGCCTTGCCGTCGAGGTATCAGGCTTTAGAGAGAACGCCGTCGACGAAGTCGTTGGCGCCACTGAGGGTTTCAGCATTGTTGTCTGCGATCTCAAGACGTTGCTCGAAACGGGACGCTCGGCAAATCTCGTCAGGGACAAAGCCGAGTTGATCGCCCGGTCGTGAAGGCCGCATAGTCGCAGATGCTCGTCCGGGCCGGTCCGTGACGCCTAACCCTTCCGTCGAGCGGACACACAACGGCGGGGCACGGTTGTTCGCTCCGTCACCGTCGGCGGCGCCGTTGTGTGCCGCTCACGTCAAACGTTAGGCGGACAGCGAGGTGGACATGCGGCCTGGACAGGTTGAACCGAACGAGTTCGAGCTTGCTATCCTCGATCGCATCGCAACACAGGAGCCCTCCATCCGTCGTCCCTCGGAGACCTTCACGTCTTGAGTCGGGAGTACACTGGCGTCGGCAGCTTCACCAGGTTCCAGCGTGATGAGCCTGGTGCTGAGGTCGACGAGCGTCACGTGAGCCTGGAAGCACTGATTCTCATGCCGAACGTTCCGAGTGGCATGGGTGCGGTCCTATTCTGCAAGGGCGGATGGGCAGATTGTTTGGAGATCTTCACGTATGGTGACGACCACTGGGATGGTGTCTACGATGGCTTCTCAATCGGTGGGGCCGCCGTTCTTGGAGCCGCTCGTAGGCGCGGGCTGCAGTGCCATGGGGAGGTCGGATTCAAATGACCACGCATCACTTGGACGATATGCAGCCCCACGCGTTTTGGGACAATGCCCACCCACCGCGTCTACGCATCCAGCCCGGCGACACCGTCGTATTCGAGACGCTTGAAGGTGGAGGGCAGGTGACCCAGGAATGGTCGGCTGCAGATTTAGCGCATTGGGATCGCAACGTGGTCCATGCGCTCACTGGGCCGGTGTATGTGGAGGACGCAGAACCCGGTGACGTGCTGGTTGTCGAAATCATCGATCTACAGCACAAGGGCTGGGGATGGAACTGCGTCTTCCCTAACTTCGGGCTTCTGGCCGGTGAGTTCTCCGAACCCTACATCCACCATTACAAGCTCGTGGGGAGCGATTGCGAGTTCAGGCCGGACATCCACATTCCCTTCGAGCCATTCTGTGGGGTGATGGGCGTCGCCCCGGCGGAACCAGGGCGCCTCCGCACGTCTCCGCCGCGTGCGAATGCGGGAAATGTGGATATCCGCCACCTCACCCCTGGCACGACCGTATTCTTGCCGGTGCTGGTTCCTGGCGCGCTGTTTTCGTGCGGCGACTGTCACGCTGCTCAGGGCGACGGAGAGATCAACGGTACCGGTATCGAAAGCCCGATGACCGTGACCCTTCGCTTCGATCTGCAGAAGGACCGATCCATCCCCGAGCTGTGCTTCCGGACGCCGCCGGGCCGAAAGCTCACTGTCGCCGATGCTGCGGGATACTTCGTCACCACCGCTCACGGCCCTGATCTCTATCAGAACGCACAGCAAGCAGCGCGCTACATGCTCGATCACTTGGTCGTCGAGTATGGGATGAGCCGCGAGGAAGCCTATTGTCTGACCGGTACCGCAGTCGATCTCAAGATCAGCGAGATCGTGGATCGACCCAACTGGATTGTTGCGGCGTACTTGCCATTGAGCATTTTCCGCTCAGCGTAGATGCTTCTCGTGAATGCGCCGAGTTCGGCTGGTACGAAGGACTCATGGAAACGAAACCCGAGATGACATCCGAAGCGCTGGTCGAGCTGCTCCAGTTACTCGCGAACGCTGCGATCCCGGTATGGCTTGACGGCGGATGGGGAGTCGATGCGCTTCTTCAGACACTGACCCGCCTGCACAAAGACGTCGACATCATCCTGCCTGTTGCGGATGTCCCGAAGCTCCGAGAACTCTCGGCGCGGAAGGGGTTCACGATTCGCGAGGGTATCCCCCCAGACTCCTTCGTTCTCGCGAATGGCTCCGGACTCGAGGTCGATGTTCACGCGGTCTCCTTCGACGACGAGGGCAACGGGGTGTACCGGATGCAGAACGGAGAGGATTGGATCTACCAAGCGGAGGGATTCAGCGGGCGAGGGCTCGTTGGAGGAATGAGCGTCTGCTGCCTGTCGCCGACGGCGCAGGTGCTCTGTCACGCCCACGGTTACGTGCCGACGGAGAAGGACTTCCGCGACATGGAATTTCTTGAGGAACGCTTCGGCGTCGAGCTACCGCCGCAGTTGCAGCGCAGCTTGCCCGAAGGCGAGCGTCTTGGTGTTGGAAATCCAGGCCGCCTAACCGCGGCCTGAACCGGACGCGCAATGACGAAGCTTTTGGTCTGCTGGAATCTCAGCGCGCCGGTTAAGCCGGGCGTTAGGCGGATGATCCTTGCCGGTGCGATGGTGACTCACCAAGGCGATTCATCCCTTTTCCGTTACGAAAAGGTTGCCTTCGTGTGGGACGAACCACTGCCGCTCATCACTGTTCCGGATCGCATTGAGTTCCGCTCTGTCACACCAGACACACGACAAAAATTCATTAGCACAATCGAGCAAGTTCTTGACGGATCGCTGGACCGGTTCGATCAGGCGCGCGTAGCGCGGTCAGCAGCAAGGCACATCGCTGAGTGGTATGCCCGTCCGAACGAGCGCGATTTTGTATTCGAACTGGAATGGTGGCAACTGGCATACAGGCCCCAGGGAGAAGTTGTAGGGTTCACGCAACCAGTGGTCTTTCGTGGAAACGCTCGAGGTCGTCTGAAGCAAGGCACGATACACTATATCGGAGTCGTGCCGAGGCACCGCGGTCAAGGATACATCGTCGACTTGTTGAGTGCTGCTACGCGGAGGTTGCAGGAAATTGGCGTCTCGCGCATCTACTGCGACACGGATAGTCGGAACGCCCCCATGGTCGCGGCGTTCCGACGCGTCGGGTACAAGCAGGGCGAAGCCCGTATCGTGAGTTACAGATTGAATCAGTGACGAACCGCTCAGACAATGGGACCGCCTAACATCGGCATGAACCCGGCGGCCGGCGTGCCAGCTGGGGCTAGGTTGAAGCGCCGCGTTGAGCCGGCCGCGGCTTATGCCGGTCGTTAGGCGGACAGCGAGGTGGACATGCGGCCTGGACAGGTTGAACCGAACGAGTTCGAGCTTGCTATCCTCGATCGCATCGCAACACAGGAGCCCTC
>JBQTJP010000282.1:0-9325 GCA_052386995.1 Armatimonadota bacterium | reverse complement strand
GATTTGGACAGTATGTGAGTTGGATCAGGCATCATCCGTCATTGCATACTCGATCGTCTGCTCCAGCGGCGTTCTCCGGCCCTCTGCCCACGCCGTGTGCAGCACGGGCCCCTCCAGGGCGGCGCGCACACTGGCGACGTTCCGATCGTAGTCGCCGCGGTCAGAAGGCCCCAGGGGGGCGCCGATGGCTTCGCGCAGCGCTTCGGCCGATCCGAACAACCGCGCGGCCCTCGCAAAGAGCCGCCGCGTGCACGCGATCCCCGCCAGCCTCTCCAGGCCATCGGCGATGCCGCGCTTGTCGCCGAGCTCCCTTCGTAGGGCCAGGCTCTCTCTCCACAGCGCCGCTGCCCGTCCATGATCCCCCTGCTTGAGTGCCACCACGCCGAGATTGCTGAGCGAAGCCGCAACCCCCCGCCGATCACCCAGCTCGCGGCGCATCCGAAGCCCCTCCTGAAGAAGGGTGCGAGCGCCGTCGAAGTCGCGTTCTGCCGCAGCTACTAGCCCCAGGCTGTTGAGCGAGTAGGAGACACCGAGTGTATCACCCAGCTCTCGGCGCATCCGCAGGCTTTCCTCATGGAACGGCCGGGCCGCGCGGTAATCTCCTTGCTCGACGGCGACAAGACCCAGATTGTTGAGCAGCATGGCCGTCCGCCACTTATCCCCGAGGTCTCGTGCAAGCGCCAGGCCTTCTTCGTAGCGTGGGCGGGCAGCCGCATAATCGCCCTGCGCGGCCGCGACAAGCCCAAGGATGTTGAGTGCGTCGGCGACCCCCTGCCGGTTTTCGACCTCTCGGAAGATGCGCAGGCTTTCTTCGGACAGCGCAACGGCCGCCGCATAGTCGCTCTGGTTCCAGGCCAGCCTGCTGGCCTCGAGGAGCGCGCGCGCGCGGAGTGCGGCCTGGACGCCGCCACTCGATCTCAGCATCCGGTCCAGCCATCGGCGACCTTCGATGAAGTGACCGCGCGTCAGCCAGAAGCGTCCCAGGGCGCCCGCCAGCCGAAGGCCTGACTCGCCGCTATCCTTCTCGGTTTGAGTCCACGCCAGCGCCCCACGCAGATTGTCGTGATCGGCTTCCAGTCGTTCCAGACCCACGACCTGGGCCGGTCCAATGAGTTCAGGCTCCGTGCGCTCCGCCAGGGCGAGGAACCAGTCCCGGTGCCTTTTGCGAATCCCGGCGTCCTCGCCTGACTCGACGAGCTTCTCGTGCGCATACAGCCGCACGGTTTCCAGCAGCCGGTAGCGAGCGATGCCATCCACTTCGTCTACAACAACCAGCGATCTGTCGACAAGCTGTGAGAGCAAATCCAGTACGTCGGCGTCGTCGATGCCATCTCCCCCGCAGACCGCCTCCGCCGCATCCAGCGTCCATCCCCCCGAAAACACCGACAGCCGGCGGAGCAGGGTTTTCTCCTTTTCCGACAACAGGACATAGCTCCAATCCATCGCTGCCAGCAGGGTCTGCTGCCGCGGCATCGCGGTCCGGCTGCCCCCGGTGAGCAGCCGGAACCGGTCATCCAGCCGAGCCGCGATCTGATCGACGGGGAGGGTCTTGACGCGCGTCGCCGCGAGCTCGATCGCCAGCGGTATGCCGCCCAGCCGATCGCACACGTCGGCCACGGCCGGCGCATTCTGGTCTGTGAGCCGGAAGCTCGGCAGCGCGGCCCCGGCGCGGTCGACGAACAGCCGCACCGCTTCATATGCCGCCAGGTCCTCCATCGCAGGCAGGCGCATGAGATCGGGCAGGGAGAGGGAGGGCACGCGCCAGTTGGTCTCTCCGGCGATGCGCAGCGGCTCGCGGCTCGTTGCCAGGATCTGCAAGCGCGGGCAGGCGCGCAGCAGTGCTTCGGCCATCCGCGCGCACGCCTCTACCACATGCTCGCAGCTGTCGAGCAACAGGAGGATGCTCTTCGGCTGAAGGTAGTCTATCAACGTGACGAGGAGCGGGCGGCCGGGCTCCTCGCGCATCCGCAGCGCCGAGGCGACAGCCTGCGGGACGAGAGCAGGGTCCGACAGAGGCGCCAGGTCCACGAACCACACGCCGTCCGCAAACGCTTCGACGAGGTCTGCCCCTACCTGCAGGGCCAGGCGGGTCTTGCCGCAGCCGCCCGAGCCGGTGAGCGTGAGGAGCCGGGTGGTGGAGAGCAACTGCTTGACCTGGGTCATCTCGTGCTCGCGCCCGATGAAGCTGGTGAGCTGGCGCGGCAGGTTGTTGGGGAGATTCTCCAGAGATCGGAGCGGGGGAAACTCTGCGGGCAGGTCGATGTGCAAAAGACGGAAGATCCGTTCCGGGCGCTGAAGGTCTTTCAGACGATGTTCTCCCAGGTCCTTCATGCTCGCCCCGGTCGGCAGATCGTATTCGACGATGCCCGCCGTGGTGCGTGAGAGCAGAATCTGGCCGCCCCAGCCGGCGGCGCAGATACGCTGGGCGCGATGGAGCCCCATGCCGACATACGCGCCCTCATGAATCGCGACTTCTGCCGTATCAAGGCCCATTCGGACGCGAAGCACCGCGCCCTCCGGCCACGCATGTCCCGCGATTACCCGCTGGGCCGATAGCGCCGAGCGGACAGCCGCGCGCGCTCTCTCGAATGCGATGAGAAATCCGTCTCCCGGCGCTTCGACCTCCTGACCACCCTCCGCTTCGAAGATAGGCCGGAGAATGCGCCGGTAATCCGCCAGGACCTGCCCGTAGCGGCTATCGCCCAGGCGTTGAAGAAGCTGCGTCGATCCTTCGATGTCGGTAAACAGGACGGTGATGGTCCCGGTTGGCAGCGCGGCCATGGATTTATGCAGGCGATTGGGCGTGGCCTTCGAGCGCGTATCCCAGCACCTGGTCGAGCATCATGGCACGCCCTCGGGCCATCGCCGCGGCAAACCGTTCGTCGCCAAGCGCCGCCCGGGCGGCCGCCAGGACGTGATCGCGATCGGTCAGGTCTGCCGACGGCAGTGGAACGCCAATGGTCTCACGGAGTGCGGCTGCTGCGCCCAGGAATCGCACCGCGCGCTCGGACTCGCCGACCGCCTGCGCGGCCGCGGCGAGCCCTTCGAGGCATTCGGCGATTCCCCACAGCTCGCCCTGGTCTTTTCGCAGCACCAGGGCTTCGCCCTCAAGCGCCGCGGCACGAGCGGCGTTGCCTTGCGCGAGTTCCAGACGCGCCAGCTCATGGAGGGACATGGCCAGGGGGGGCCGGTGGCCCATGTCGCGTGCAAAACCGATGCTCTCCTCCAGCAGCTCCCTCGCGTGGTCATAGCGGCCCTGGCGCCACGTCACGTTGCCGAGGTGGCTGAGCACCGACGCAACCCCCCACGTATCCCCGATGCCCCGAAAGATCGCCAGGCTCTCGGCGCAGAGGACCTCCGCCCGCATGAAATCTCCCTGGTGCTGGGCAGCCCACCCGAGCAGGCCGAGCACCGTCGCGGTCTCCCACTGGTACCCGAGTTCGCGACAGAGCGCGAGCGCCTCTTCGGCCATCGCGGTCGTGTGCGTGTATTCTCCCTGAAACATTCGCACGCCACCGAGGATGGTGAGCGAATAGATCACTCCGAGGCGATCACCCAGTGCCCGACACCGGTCGAGGGCTTCGCCGGCCAGTTCAGCGGCCCGGGCAAGGTCGCCCTGAGTCCAGGCGATGGCTCCGGCCCCGTAGAGCGCGGCCGCGCGCGCGGCAGCGGTCGTTGCGCCGCGCAGGGCCAGCGCCCCTTCAAGCCACGCGCGACCTTCCGTGAGCATGCCCTGCGTGAACCAGAACCACCACAGCGATGCCGCGAGTCGCAGCGTGGCGTCCGCGCCGTCTGTGCTGGTCTTGCTGCGCTCGAGGGCGGCGCGCAGGTTGTCACGCTCGATGGTCAGCCGGTCGGTCCAGAGTGCCTGATCCTCCCCGCGGAGTGATGAGTGCTCGACGAGGTCGACGAAGTACTCCCAATGACGTCGATACGCCGCCGCTCCGTCTCCGGACTGCCGAAGCTTCGCGGCCGCGTACTGGCGAACCGCTTCTTGCTGCCAGTACCTGCCGGCGACCGCCGGTTCCTCATGCACCCTGGCCATGACGAGAGACTTGTCCACCAGTTGCGACATCAGGTCCAGGATCATGGCGGGCGCCACGCCGTCTCCCGCGCAGACTGCCTCGGCGGCCTCCAGCGTCCATCCGCCGGCGAAGACCGAGAGCCGGCCCAGCAGCGTCCGCTCCTGCTCGGACAGCAGACCGTAGCTCCAATCCATCGCGGCCTCCAGGGTTTGATGGTGGGGCAGCGAGGTGCGCCCGCCTCCGGTGAGCAGGCGAAAGAGATCGCTCAACCGCTCCGCGATCTGATTGACCGGCAGCACTTTCACTCGCGCGGCCGCCAGTTCAATCGCCAATGGGATGCCGTCGAGGTGATGGCACACCTGTGCGAGGGCGGGCGCGTTGCGTTCGGTGACCGCGAAGTCCGGACGGGCGGCCGCCGCCCGTTCGATGAACAGGCGCACCGCCTCGTACTCGGTGAGCAAGTCCAGGGGCGGCAGCCGCAGGGGATCCGGGACCGAGAGCGACGGCACGCGCCAGGTCATCTCCCCCGCGATGGCCAGCGGCTCGCGGCTGGTTGCCAGGATGCGCAGGTCCGGGCAGCTCCGAAGCATCGTCTCGGCCAGATGCGCACCCGCTTCCACAAGATGCTCGCAGTTGTCGAGCAGCAGCAGCATCTGCTTGGGTCCAAGATGCTCCGTCAGCGTGACCAGTAGCGGGCGTCCGGGTTCCTCGCGAATGTGCAGTGTCGACGCAACGGTCTGGGGCACGAGGGCAGGATCCGAGATCGGCGCCAGTTCGACGAGCCACACCCCGTCTGTGAACGCTTCCACCAGATCGGCCCCAACCTGGAGCGCGAGGCGCGTTTTCCCGCACCCACCCGAGCCGGTGAGCATCAACAGACGGGTCCTCGAAAGCCGTTGCTTGACGTCGGCGATCTCGCGCTCACGCCCGATGAAACTGGTCAGATGGCGGGGCAGGTTGTTTGGGAGGCTGTCCAGCGACCGCAGCGGCGGAAAGTCCGCCGGCAGATCGGTGTGCATCAGCTGATAAATCCGTTCCGTGCGCTGGAGGTCCTTGAGCTGGTGGTCGCCGAGATCTCGAAGAGACGCGCCGGCCGGCAGCTCATTCCCCGCGACATCCGCGGTGATACGTGACAGCAGGATCTGGCCACCCCAACCGGAGGCGCAGATGCGCGCGGCACGGTGGAGGCCCAGGCCCGCATAGGCGCCACCGTGGACGGTGACCTCAGCGGTATCCAGTCCCATACGCACGCGCAGCACCGCGCCCGGCGGCCAGGGATGCGCGATCAGTGCACGCTGAGCGGAGAGCGCGGCGGCAACGGCCCTGCGCGCGCTCTGGAATGCCACGAGAAACCCATCGCCCTGGGTTTCGAGCTCATGGCCGCCGGTGGCATTGAAAGCGGAGCGGAGCAGTTCCCGGTGCGATGCCAAAAGCTCGGCATAGCCGGCGTCGCCCAGACTCTGGAGAAGGCGCGTAGACCCCTCGATGTCGGTGAACAGAAAGGTGACGGTTCCGGTCGGCAGCGTGGCCATTGAACATCACCGAGCAGTTACGCTGGGCTTGCGTGGACGTTCGCTGCGATACTTCGAGTCCCTCTGCAACGGCGGGCAGGATCCGACAGGTTCGCCCCCAAAAGGCGGCAAAAACAGCGAGATGGAGGACGGCTTCCGGATTACGCCGGCTCGTGAGGATCGTCGACGAACAAGGGTACGGTCGCCAAACGCTTTACGTCCAGCAGGCCGCGATCCGTGAGCTTCAACGCTGGAATCACCGAGAGTGACAAAAAAGACAGGGCCATGAAGGGATCATCGAGCGCGCTGCCCATCCGGTGTGCCGTGCGGAGCAGGCTGCGCAGCGTATCGGCGACGGCGCCAATCGGCTCATCGGACATCAAGCCGGCGATGGGGAGCGGCAGCCGGGCTATCTCGCGGCCGGCGACGGCCACCAGACCTCCCTGCATCTTCAGGATCACATCCACAGCCGTCCGCATGGCGTCGTCGGTGGCCCCGACGACGATGATGTTGTGGGCGTCGTGGGCCACCGTGGACGCGAGCGCGCCGATCTTGAGGCCGAAACCCCGCACGAAGCCCAGGCCTACTCGTCCGCTGCCGGTGTGCCGCTCGATCACCGCCAGCTTGAGCAGATCGCGGTCGGGATCGGCGACGGCGTCGCCTGCGACGATGGTGGCGTCTGCCTCGGCGGCTGCCGTGATGATCTGGTTGGGAATGACCTCGATGACGCGGAGGCGGGTGCCGCGGGCCGGGATGCGGAAATGCAGGGTACTGCGTGGCACATTGACAGAACCGCGCAGCACTGGGAGCCGCTCCGGCCTCTCGTACGGGATGATGTCCCCGTCGCGCGCGGCCAGACGTCCGTGCCGGTAAACGAGCCGGGGCCGCGGAGCCTGAAGGTCGTCGAACACGATCAGGTCGGCGATCTTGCCCGGGGCGACCGCACCTCGATCACGCAGCCCGAAGTATTCCGCCGCGTTGAGACTGCCGACCTGAAGGGCCAGCAGGGGATCAAGCCCCAGGCCGATGGCCGAGCGGATCATCGAATCGATGGACCCTTCGGCGAGAAGATGGACCGGAGTGCGGTCATCGGTGACGAAGACAAATCTGCGGGCGTTGCGGGGCGTAACGAGCGGCAGCAGATCTCTCAGATTGCGCGCGGTCGTGGCCTCCCGGATCATGATCATCATGCCGCGCTGCAGCTTCTCTCGCGCCTCATCGACCGTAGTGCACTCGTGGTCCGAGCCGATCCCTGCGGCGACGTAGGCGTTGAGATCCAGACCCCGGACGCCGGGAGCGTGTCCGTCAATGGGCCGCGTGCCCGCCGCCGCGATCTTCGCCAGGACTTCCGTATCTGCGGCCAGCAAGCCGGGCACATTCATCATCTCGGCCAGCCCCAAGACCCATTGGTCCTGCATCAGGGTCTCGAGGTCATAGGCCGTGAGCTCGGCGCCGGCACTCTCCATCGGGCTGGCGGGAACGCACGAGGAGGCCATCACATACACGCTTAGGGGATTGTACTTCGCGGCCTGCAGCATGTAGCGAATCCCGCTCATGCCGAGCACGTTGGCGATCTCGTGCGGGTCCGCGACGATTGTCGTCACACCGCGCGGCACGACCGCGCGAGCGAACTCCGGGACGCTCACCATGCTGCTCTCGATGTGGACGTGGCCGTCGATAAGGCCCGGCGCGAGGTAGGCACCATTGAGATCATGGGTTTCATGGGCCTGGTAGAACGATGCCGCTTCCGGCGACACTGACGTGCCTCGGCGCTCACTCGCGGTCAGGCCTGCAATCCGGTCGCCGACGACGGCGACGTCGGCTTCCACGACCTCGTGGTTATACAGGTCAACGACCCGGGTATTCGCAAGAAGTAGGTCGGCCGGCTGCCTCCCCCGGGCGACCTGGATGAGTTGCGAGAGTTCCATCGGCCGGATGTTCCCTGGTTCGAAGAAGTGTTCCTGCGGCAGGCATCGCCCGGCGGGAAGCAGAAATTGCGGGAGGACGCGGAGTGACGCGCGCGTGTCGATGAGGTGAGGGATGCCCCACATACTGCCGTTTCACGGCCAGTCCACCTACGATCTAGAAGTCGCTGGGACCGTGCGAACCCTGCCGCTCATCCAGGTGGCTCCGGATACCTGGATCGCGTATTACTACAGCCTGGGCGATACGGAGGTCATCGATCGCGCGGCCAAGATGCTCGCCCCCAAGGTAGCGGATTGCGATATCTTCGTGACGACCGAGACCAAGGGGATCCCGCTGGCCCACGCGATTGCGACCTATCTCGGGCTCAAGCCGTACGTGGTCTGCCGCAAGGAGATCCGGCCATTCATGCTGTCGCCGCTGGTGGTGAAATACAAACCCATCACGGCCAGGACCGAAGAGGAACTCTACCTGGATGGCCGCGACGCGATGAAGATCAAGGGGAAGCGCGCCGGCATCATCGACGACATCATCAGCACGGGCGAGACGCTGGAGGCCATGGCCGACCTGGTCCGCCAGGCGGGCGGACAGGTGGCCGCGCGGGCGACGATTCTCCTCGAAGGGGAGGAGCGCAAGGGCGTCCACCACCTCGGCATCCTGCCGATATTCAAACGCATGGACACGTCGTCCGGGACGTAGAGCATGAAGCCCTCGATCTCCACCCATGTGCTGGATCTGGCTCGGGGCGAGCCCGCCCGGGATGTCCGCGTCGAGCTCTACAGAGGAAGCGCCCTCATCTCCGCACAGCGGACCAACACGGACGGGCGTATTCCCGATCTCGTGCAGGGCACGCTCGAGCAGGGAACATACCGTCTGATCTTCCACCTCGCCTCGCCGTTCTTTACACGCTTTGAGGCCGAGTTCGCCATCGTGGACGCGGGCCGGCACTACCATATTCCCCTGCTGGTCTCTCCGTACGGATGCGCGACCTACCGCGGAAGCTGACCGTCGGTCAACTGGCCGCGCTCTTCGCGGGCCGCACGCGCTTCGTCGAACGCCTGGCAGAGTGCGAGCATCCGCTCGCCGCGGCTCCGGCGCTGCTGCGGCAGATGCCCGAGGATGAGCGCATAGAGGCGTTCAATGCCCACCCTGCGATCGGCGCCCCGGGTCTCTCCGCCACGTCGGCGCGCGAGCAGGGCGCCCGTGCTGATCCGAACACGCTGGATGCGCTTGTCCGGCTCAACCGGGCCTACCAGGAGAAATTTGGATTCCGCTTCGTCGTCTTTGTCAACCGGCGGCCCCAAGCAGAGATTCTGCGCGTGTTGGAGGATCGGCTCGACCGGTCGCGGGATCAGGAGATGGAGACTGCCGCCGAGGAGCTCGTTGCCATCGCCGTGGACCGGTACAGCAGGGCATGAATCTCAGCTACGGCAAAGCGGCGGTGACCTTCTACCGGACAGACGCCCGCGAAGGCATCTTTGCCGCCGAGGTCAGGCTTGACGCCTCCGGGGAGAACCTCCGGCCGTCCTACGCCGAGGGCGACAACTCGCTGATCGTTGCGACCGACACGATGAAGAACTTTATTCACGCGATGGCGCTCGAATACCGGGGCGCGTCGCTGGTGGAGTTTCTGGCATTTCTCGGCGAGAAGTTCCTGGCGACGTATCCACACATCGAGCGCATCCGCCTCGCGGCGCGAGACCTTCCGTTCGCGCGAGAGCGCGGAGGGACCTTCAGCCGGCGCTACGACGACTATGGCGTCTCCGACCTGACAATGGATCGCACGGGTATCGTCGAGCACCGCTGCGGCATCGAGGCGCTGCGCCTGATCAAGCCCGCCGGGAGCGCCTTCACCGGGTTCATCCG
>JBQTJP010000281.1:0-20849 GCA_052386995.1 Armatimonadota bacterium | reverse complement strand
TCTCACAGGGCAGGTGGATGAGTGCACGCGATCATCTTGGCCGGCGGACGGGGCGAACGGCTACGACCCTTCACCGAGGACCGGCCCAAACCCATGGTCGAGGTCCTCGGCGTGCCGATCCTGGCGTACCAGTTGCACTGGCTGCAGACGCAGGGCGTCACCGAGGTGGTGATGGCCTGTGGGTACCGCTACGATGTCATCACCGACTACTTCGGCACCGGCGAAAAATGGGGCCTGCGCATCGACTACGCCGTCGAGTCCGAGCCACTTGGGCGCGGAGGAGCGATCCGGCACGCCTATGCTCAGCTCGTCGGTGCGCCGGAGCTCGTCATCGGCACCAACGGCGACATCATCACCAACATGCAACTGGCGCCCGTGCTGGATCGTCACCGGGAAAGCGGCAATCTCGCCACCGTGGTCCTCACGCCGTACGTGAGCACCTTCGGCCTCGTGGATACCTCGGATGACGGCCGGGTGACCGCCTTCCACGAGAAGCCGACGCTGCCCTATTGGATCAACGCCGGCGTGTATCTCCTCTCGCGCGCGGCCATCGACCGGCTGCCCGAGGTTGGAGATCACGAGAGCACCACCTTCCCGGAGCTGGCCGCGGAGCACCGCCTGGGCGCCTATAAGTCCACCGCCTACTGGCGATCGGTTGATACCGTGAAAGATCTCTCCGAGGTCAGCCGGGAGTTCGAGCGCCGCCTGCTTACCGCGTTCCTCGCCTGATCGGCTTGCCGCCCGCACGCGTGCGGTCACGACGCCGGAGCGCGATCGGTGTCAAGCACCAGGGTCACGGGTCCATCGTTGTGGATCTCCACGACCATCGTCGCGCGGAACCGTCCGGTCGCGACCGGAAGACCGAGAGCACGGAGCGCGTCTACGAACCGCTCGTGGAGTCCTTCGGCCGCCTCCGGAGGGGCAGCGCGCACGAACGACGGCCGTCGCCCCCGGCTTGTGTACCCATAGAGAGTGAACTGGGAGACGACCAATGCCGATCCACCGGCGTCCAGCACGGAGCGGTTGAGCCGCCCGGCCTCGTCGTCGAAGATCCGGAGGTGCGCCACCTTGTCCGCCAGTGCCCGGGCGTCATCGGGTCTGTCGTCGCGCGCCACGGCCACGAGTACCACCAACCCCGGGCCGATCTCGCCGATGGTGTCTTCGCCCACGCGCACCGCTGCGCGTGCCACCCGCTGAACGACCGCGCGCATCAGGACGCGGGGGTCGCGGCGACCAGGACCTCGCGGAGCGCGGAGGTGACCGCGCGGTTGTCCTCGACGCTGTTGTAGAAGTACGGCGACAGACGCACGACCCCGGGGCGCGCGTCGACGATGATCCCCCGCTGGCGCAGACCCGCCACGGCCCCCGGCGGATCGGGGACCGGTACCGTCACGATCCCGGCGTGACCGGCAAGCTCGTCGGGCACGCGGGGCGCCAGGCCAACGGATCGCAGCCGCTCGACGAGATCGCGCACGAGCTCGAGCTGGCGCGCGCGCAGCCGCTCGATGCCGATCTCGAGGACAATCTCTAGCCCAGCATCCGCGGCATACAGGGCGGCCACGGACGGCGTGCCGCCTTCGAACCGCCGCGCATCGGGTGCGGGTTCAAACGCATCGGTGCGGAACGCAAACTGGTCGCGGTGCGCGAACCACCCGACGTCATTGGGATGCAGGCGATCGTGCAGCGCCCGTCGCACATAGAGGAACGCGAAGCCGGGTCCGCCCAGCAACCACTTCAGGCCGCCGGTCACCAGAAAATCCACGCCGCTCGCGTGCACGTCGGTCGGCAGCTGCCCGGTGCCCTGATAGGCATCGATCAGGCAGAGCGCGCCCCGCGCATGGGCGATGTCCGCGATCGCCGCGATGTCCTGGAGATAGCCGCTCGTGAAATACACGTGCGAGGTCACGACGAGCTGCGTGCGCACGTCGGTCGCGGCGGCGTACTCTTCAGGTCGCATCGCCAGGCGATCGCCGCCGGCGAGCATCACGGGCTCCACGCCCGCGTCGCGCTTACTGAGCCACTGGTACACCGTCGTGGGAAATTCCAGGCGGCTCATGACTACCCGGGGGCGATCGCGATAGTCAAAGGCGCTGGCCACCGCCGTCAGCGCCGTCGTGATCGACGGAAGGAGCGCGATCTCGTCGGGATCGGCGCCCACCGCCTGAGCGCAGCGGGCGCGCAGCGCCGCCATCGTCTCCCACCACGGCCCGTACCAGGCCGAGGAGCCGTGCTCGTGCCACAGCGCGAGGAAGCTTCCCACGGCGGCCTCGACGCGGGTCGCCAGCGCTCCCAGGGAGCACGTATTGAAGTAGATTGACGATGTGAAGATAGGAAATGCCGCGCGGTGGGCGGCCCAATCGGGCTGCGTGGACGGCGCCGGGCCAGGAGGGGCCGGCACGTTACGCGCCACCGGCAAGCGGGTGGCCCGCGGGCATCAGCGCACGCAGCCGGCGGCGGACCTCTTCCAGTGTCTCCGGCCGCTTGGGAAAGGCGAACCGAATGTACCTCTTGCCCAGGGCCGGATCGTGGTAGAAGCTGCTGCCCGGCACGGTACCGACGCCGCAGCGCTCGACCAGATACCGCGTGAACGTGACGTCGTCGTCGCGGGTCAGTGGCGAGATGTCCGTCATGATGTAATACGCGCCCAGCGGGACGACGCACTTGAAGCCGGCCTCATTCAGGATCTCCAGCAGCATATCGCGCTTCACCCGGTACATCTCGGCGAGGCTCGTGTAGTACGCGCGCGGGAAGTTCAGCGCGACCACGCCCGCCTCCTGAAGCGCCGCGGCCGCCCCAACGGTCAGGAAGTCATGGGCCTTGCGGATGCCGTCCGCGATCGCCACATCCCCGGCGATCGTCCATCCGACGCGCCATCCCGTCACGCTGTAGGTCTTCGACATGCTGTTGATCGTCACGGTCCGTTCGAACATCCCCGTCAGTGACGCGATGCAGGTGTGAGTCGCCCCGTCGTACAGGATATGCTCGTACACCTCATCGGTGATCGCCAGCGCGTCCCACCGACGGCACAGTGCCGCGATCTGCTCCAATTCGGCCCGCGTGAAGACCTTGCCGGTGGGATTGTGCGGCGTGTTGACGATGATGGCACGCGTCTTTGGATTGAAGGCCGCGCGCAGTTCGTCGGCATCAAAGGGCATCGCCGGGTCGTCCAGCCGCAGCCGCACGTAGCGGAGGCTGGCGCCGGACAGCAGCGCGTCGGGACCGTAGTTCTCGTAGAACGGCTCGAAGAGCACGACCTCGTCACCAGGATTGACGACCGCCAGCAGCGTGGCCATCATCGCTTCGGTCGCCCCGCACGTCACCGTGATGTGCCGCTCCGGATCCACCGTGAGCCCGTTGGCCCAGGCCACTTTTTCGGCGATGGCCTTGCGCAGCCGGGGCGACCCCCAGGTGATCGCGTACTGATTCCACCCGGCCCGCAAGGCAGAAACCGCGGCCTCGATCAGCTCCGCCGGTGCATCGAAGTCAGGAAAGCCCTGCGCCAGGTTGATGCCGTTGTGCAGATTGGTGATGCGGGTCATCTCTCGGATGACCGACTCGGTGAACAGGTCGACGCGGCCGGCAGTCGCGCGCTTCACGGGACCCTCCCGGGATAGCCGCGCATCTACGTCGGAACCACCCTGGCCACGTTGAAGACCTGCTGGACCTTCTCGATCTTCTGCATAACCGCGTGGAGCTGCCCGACGCTGCGGATGTCCAGGACGATGTTCGTGATGGCCACCTTGTCTTTTCGCACGCGCGCGTTCACCGAGAGGATGTTCGTCTTTGTCTCGGCGATCGCTGCCAGGATGTCCTTGAGCAACCCCACGCGGTCGAACGCCTCCACCTCGATCTCCACCTGGTACGGTCCTTCCTGCGTTGTGAGCCACTCGACTTCCAGGAGCCGCTCCGGATGCGAACGGAGGAACACGATGTTCGCGCAGTCGCTCCGGTGGATCGTCACGCCGCGGCCGCGGGTGATGTAGCCGACAATGCGGTCGCCCGGCAGGGGCGTGCAGCACCGCGCAAAATGCATCAGGACGTTCTCGACCCCGCGCACGCGCACCCCGCCGGACGGCGCCGGGGCGGTCGGGGTGATGACCGGGGCCGGCTCCGGTTCGGGCTCGGCCGCCTCGCCTCCGCGGAGCGCCTGCGCCACCTGGAGCACCGAGATGTCGCCATTGCCGACCGCGGCCAGGAGCTCATCCTCAGAGGGGACACTGAACTGCTCCGCGACCTCCCGAAGCCGCTCCTGCTTCATCGCCGCGGCGATCCCGCCGGTGCGCCGCAGCTCTCGCTCGAGCATCTCGCGGCCGCGGGCCAGATTCTCCTGATGGCGCTCGCGCTTGAACCACTGTTTGATCTTGGCGCGAGTGTTGGTCGTGGCGACAAACCCCAGCCAGTCACGGCTCGGACCGGGGCTCGACTTATTGACGGTGATCTCCACGATGTCGCCGGTGTGCAGCTTGTGGGAGAGCGGGACCAGTCGCCCGTTGACCTTCGCCCCGGTGCAGTGATGTCCGACGTCGGTGTGAATGCGGTAGGCAAAGTCGATCGGCGTCGCCCCGGAGGGAAGGTCGATGACGTCGCCCTTCGGCGTGAAGACGAAGACCTCGTTCTGGAACAGGTCGAGCCGCACCGATTTGACGAACTCGCGCGCGTCCGCCAGATCCTGTTGCCACTCCAGCAGCTGGCGCAACCAGGCCAGCTTCTCGTCGACCGCGCGATCCTGGGCGGCGCCCTTCTTGTATTTCCAGTGGGCCGCGATCCCGTGCTCGGCGTCCCGGTGCATCTGATGGGTGCGGATCTGAATCTCCAACGGCTCGCCCTCGTAGATGACGGCCGTGTGCAGCGACTGGTAACCGCTGGTTTTCGGATTCGCGATGTAGTCGTCGAACTCACCGGGAATGGGTTTCCACACGGCATGGATGACGCCGACGGCGGCGTAGCAGTCCTTGACGTCGTCGAGCAGGACCCGAACACCCAGGCGGTCGTAAATGCGGGCGATCGGCTGCCCGGCGTACTTGGGCCGCTGTAGCTTTTTCCAGATGCTGTAGATGTGCTTGGGACGGCCCGTGATGATCTTCGGATCCACCTTGATGCCCGCCCGTTGCAGTTCTCGATGCAGGACGCCGACGACGCCCTGCACCAGCGCTTCACGCGCGCCCTCGGCCTGCGCGAGCGACTGTGTGATCTCGGCGTATGTCTCGGGCTGAAGCTCCTGAAACGCCAGGTCCTCGAGCTCCTTTTGCAGACTTCCGATCCCCAGACGCTCGGCCAGCGGCGCGTAGATGTCCAGGGTTTCCTGAGACGTCCGCTTCCGCTTCCATTCGGGCAGCGGGGCAATCGTCCGCATGTTGTGCAGCCGGTCGGCGAGCTTGATCAGGACGATGCGGATATCGTTCGCCATCGCGAGGAACATCTTGCGCAGGCTCTCCGCCTGCCGCTCCTCGCGGCTCTGCCATTCGATCTTCCCCAATTTTGTGACGCCGTCGACCAGCGCGGCGATCTCTTCCCCAAATCGCTGCTGCAGCTCGGAGGACTCCACCCCGGTGTCCTCCAGCACGTCGTGCAGTAACGCGGCGGCGACCGTGGTCGGGTCCACGTGCAGCCCGGCCAGGATCGTTGCCACCGCCACGGCGTGCATGACGTACGGCTCACCGGACGCGCGCGTTTGGCCTTCGTGGGCCCTCGCCGCGGCGAGATACGCCTCGCGCACGATATCCAGATCGGCCTTGGGAAAGTGGGTGCGCAACGTCGCGACGAGGCTCTGGACCTCACTGGGAAGGTCCTGGAAACTACCCTGCTGCCGGCGCAGATCAAGCCACTTCACGGAGCATCTCACCCCGTCTAGCGATTCCTGCAACAGTTCGCGGCCGGGTACTCCGGCCCTGCTCTTTCTATGCCCCAGCCAGATCTGCCAGAATCCTGGCGGCGGGGCCCGTCGCCCAGGCGCGGAGGTCCACCCAGGCGGCTCGCTCGCGCTCACCCTCGCGATAGCGCAACGATGTCGTGAGGTCAACCCGACCACCTTCATGCAGGCTATAGCGTACGTCTGATCCTCCGGCGGGCTCGCGGCCGACGGCCCCGGCCTCGATGAGCAGTTCCAGGGCCGCCGACGACGCCTCGGGCGAGACCGCCGCTTCTGGAAGGTCAGGCGGTGGACCCTCCGGCCAGGTCCACGGCCGGCCGCCGCTGGCGGCCTTGAGCGCGCGGTAGTAGCGCGCCAACGTCTCCCGCGCTGGGCATCGCGCCTCCAGCGCCGACTGCGCCGCGGCGACGGCGCCTGCCCCGTAGCGCAGCTCGATCACCGCCGTTCTCCGGTTGCCGCCCGCCGCCGCCAGGCTCTCGGCGAAGAGCAACCGCTCCGGGCACAGCCCCAAGACGGCCAGATGCGTCACGTCCGGCGGCACGGCCGGATCGACGAGGTGACTCCCGGCGACCAGTGTGGTAAGCCGCCCCGCCGCAAACAGGTCTTCCAGCACACGGCGCAGCGATGCCGGCAGACCCGCATGATAGTATGCAAGCTGCGCATCTTCCTGCGAATGCTCGGCGCGAAGACGGCGCGCCACCGCGACGCTCTCCTCGGGTGTCACGGTCAGGATGAGTGTCTTCTCCGGCCGGCCCCCCGCGCGCCCGCCGGGCGCCCGCTCGCGGGCGGGTGAGCCGGCCGCGGCGCCGTCCGGTACAGTGACATCGGCCCCGCCGTCCCCGGCTCGGTTGCGGCGGTCCACGATTCTCAGGTGGTCCCGCGTGCGGGAATCGACGATCACACGACCGAGGCCGAGAGTGTCCTGCGCGACCTTTGCCGCTGCCGGCGACATGGACCCCGCGACCAGACAGACGGTCTGCCCGAATCGCTCCGCCATCCGTTTGAGGTCATCGCCGGCCAGCGCGTCAAGGACGACGAGTACGGCACCGGCTGCCGGCGCCTGCCGATCGGTCCACTCAATAGATGCGAACAGCAGATCAATCGCCCCACGGCCGAGTGCGACAGCAAGCCGCCCGGCCGCGCGCGACGGCAGCAGGCCGTGCGCCGCGGCCGCGCGGATCCCGATGTCCCGAAGCCACGGCGCGGCAAGATCGAACCACGCATCCACGGTCGCCGCGCGCGGGAGGACAACAACCGCCGGCCGGGCACTCGCCGCGAGCCGAACCGCCGCCGCCATGACCACCGCGGGCAGCAATCCGCGGCCTGGGCCGATGGCCGCGACCGCTCTCACATTCTCACGTGCGGCGTTGAGGACCCCGCGTATGACCGGCCCAGGCGGCCGGCCGCGATAGAATCCCGCGATCAGCCGCTCGCCGATGTCTGGGCCGGCGGTTCCCCGCCGCCCCTGGGGAGCGGCGCGGTCATCGCCGCCCCAGCCCGACTCTCGTTCGACGTAGATATTCAGACCCCACGCGCGGTCGCCGCCGCCGGTGAGCACCGTGGCTGTCGCGGCGTAGCGGGCGCCGGCGTCCATCGACGGGGCCAGACGCGCGGCAAGCACCGCGGACAGGAAGCCCAGCTGCCGTCCATCATCGAGCATGACCTTGATGGCGTGGGGATCGCGGGTGTTGTTCGGGTCACGTGCCAATTGAAGGCGGGCTCCCGCGGGCACCATCGGCAGGATCTCCTGCCGGCCATCGAACGTCACACCGACGACCTTTGTGTGAAACGCCGGGGCCTGCTCGACGTCGCGCAGGCGCGGGCCCAGGTAGTCATCGGCGCGCGCAAAGAGGCGATCCAGGACCACTCCGGTATCCGACGTGACCGCCGCGAGATCGACGTCGGGCGTATCCATGGCCGCCGCGACGAGCTGCACGCGCTCATCCTCGCGCCATCGATCGATCTCAACAGTGTAGGCCAGATCGATGCGCGCCTGCGTGAACGCCAGCAGCTCGACACGGTCGCCCCCGCGGAAGGCGATGACCTCGGCCGTCTGTGCGCCATCGCTGACGAGCAGCCGGAGATGCGCGCCGTCGCCGACCAGGCGCGTCCCGACCGCGCGTAGACGGCGGGTCAGGAAAACGGGTTCGGGATTGCCGTTGCCAAACGGTGCGAGGCGCTCCAGTTCGCCGGCCAGGCGCGGGGTGAGCTCGCGCAGCTCGACTTCGGCGTCTACTGCGACCGCCGGCTCCAGATCCTCCGGGCGCAGCCGCGATCCCACTTCTCGAACAAAGGCGTCGGTGAACCTCGGCACGGCGTCCGCGTCGACCGTGAGCCCCGCCGCCATGGCGTGGCCGCCGTAGGCGGTCAGGTCGACCGCGCAGGCGCCGATGGCGTCGACGAGATTGAGCGGTGTGATGCTGCGGGCAGAGCCGCGGCCGAGCGCGCCGTCGAGCGCGATCAGAACCGCCGGACGGTGGTAGCGTTCGACGAGCTGTGAGGCGACGATCCCGATGACCCCGGGATGCCAGTCCGGCCGCGCGAGGACGATCGCGGGGCCGCGATCGAGTCCGTCGCGCTCGACCTCATCGATGGCATCAGCCAGCACCGCATCACACAGCGCCCGACGCTCTTGATTGAGCCGGTCGAGTTCGGCGGCGAGTTGCTGAGCCTCACCGGCATCATCGGTGGTCAACAGCCGGAGCGCCGTGAATGCGTGCGCGAGACGGCCGGCCGCGTTTAATCGCGGAGCCAGCCCGTGCGAGAGGTCCCGCGCACGTACCGGCGGTCGCACAGCCGCGACAGCGGCCAGGGCGTCAAGCCCGGCGATGGACGGCCGCCCGAGCCGATCGAGCCCAGCGGCGACCAGAATGCGGTTGTCGCCGATCAGCCGAACGGCGTCGGCAACAGTGCCCACGGCGGCGAGCGCGATGAGCTCCTCGGGAGGGTCGGGGACACCGAGGGTCGCAAACAGGGCCTGGCAGGTCTGGTAGGCCAGCCCGGCCGCGCAGTAGTCCGCGACGACTGGCGCCTGCCGTTTAGGATCGACGATGGCGGCCGCGTGAGGCAGCGTCCCGATGGGCTCGTGGTGGTCCAGGATGATGAGGTCCACCCCCCCGGCGCGCGCCGCCTCGCCGGCGGCCGACGCGGTGACGCCGCAATCGACGGCGACCACCAGTGCCGCGCCCTGCTGCGCGAGACGCTCGACGGCCGCGGCGTGAAGCCCGTAGCCCTCCGTCCGCCTCTCGGGGATGTAGACGTCCACGACGGCGCCGAGACGCCTCAGCCCACGCACCATGATCGCGGCCGCCGTGACGCCGTCGGCATCATAATCGCCGTACACGACGATCGGCATCCGAAGGCGGACGGCGCGGGCCAGCCGCTCCACCGCCCTGGGCATATCGATCAGCGCGAAGGGATCGTGCAAGCGATCGAGGCGGGGCGCCAGAAATGGCGCTGCGGCCAGGGGGTCGCCTAATCCGCGGTTGATCAGCGCTTGGGCGACCAGCGGAGTCATCCCCAGAGTCTCGCTCAACCGGCGCCGGCCCGCTTCATCGGGCGGCACCACGCGCCAGCGCAGCGATGGTGAAGCTACGGACGCTCCTCCATCCGGCCGGGCGTCTGTGGCCGGGCGCCTGTGGCGGGGAGTTTGGTCTCGGCCTCGCGCAGTCTGGCCTGCAGCTCGCGCACGCGCGCGCGCAAGTGCGCCTGTCCCGCCATGCCGCTGACGAACACCAGGAAGCCGCCGAGGACGACGCCGCCGATCACCGCCAGGGCGAGCGAGGTCTGATACTCCCAGGCCACGAACCGCACGGCCACCGGCACGGGATTAGAGAGCGCAAAAACCGCGGTGAGCACCAGCAGGAGCACCGCGAAGATGGTGAAGCCCGACATCGGCGGCCCTACCGGCGGCGCGAGCGCCGGCGGCGACTCCCGCCGGCCGCTCCGCTCCGCGCCGCGGCCGAGGCGGGCGGTAATGGGACGGACCGGTCACCGGACGGCGCCGATGTGGTCGCCCGCACACCTTCGGCGGCCGGTGCCGTCTCGCGACCGGCACGCCGCGCGGTGCGGAGGTTCCAGTCGACCAGCAGCCCACCGGCGATGAAGACCGAGGAGTACATGCTGACCAGCACACCGATCGTCAGACCGAGCGCGAAGTCGCGGATGGTCACCCCGCCGAAGAAGTACACTGCGGCGATCGCGAGCACGACGGTGACCGACGTGTTGATCGATCGGACGAGCGACTCCAAGAGACTGCGGTTGACCAGACGGTCGAAAGCCTCTCGAGTGCGCTGCGCCAGATTCTCGCGGATGCGGTCGAACAGCACGATCTTGTCGTTGATCGAATACCCGACGACCGTCAGGAGGACCGCGACGAATGCGGTGTCCACCTCTTTGCGCGTCACGGCAAAGAACCCGATCACGATCAGCAGGTCGTGAAGCAGCGCCAGATCCATCGTGAGTGCGTACCTGACCGAACGGAAGCGGACGCTGATGTAGATGAGCTGAAGAATCAGTCCGATGACGATCCCGGCGATCGCGGTGTTGCGCAACTCCTGGCCGATCGTCGGGCCCACCTCGTCCTCGCGGAGGACCTCGATGCCCCCGAACCGTTGTCGCATGGCGGCCATGAGTGCCGCCTTCCGGTCGGGCTCGAGCGGCCGGGTGCGAACAAAGACGTCACGGTCCGCGGTCTGGATGATGCTCTGCCCGGAAGTGAAGCGATCGACGACCACTCGGATGTCCGCCACTGCCACCGGGCGCTGCAGCCTGAACTGGAAGTACGCCCCCCCAGTGAAGTCGATGCCCCAGTTGAGGGCACCGCGCCCTACCGCGGCATTCTGGATCACGGCGAATACCGCGGGAACGACCAGAAGGACAGAGACGATGTAGCCGACCCGGCGTCTGCGGATAACGTCCCAGAGCGGCGTCACGCCCGGACCCCGCCTGCAACGCGCGCGACGCGCACCAGCTGTCGCCCCAGACCGATCGCAGCGGCGCCGTCCACAAAGGCACGCGTGACCGTGATCGCCGTGAACATGCTGATCATGACGCCGATGCTGAGCGTGACGGCAAACCCACGGATCGGCCCGCTCCCCATGAAGAAGAGGATGACCGCCGCGATCACGGCCGTGACATTCGAGTCGACGATCGCGCTCATGGCCCGGAACCAGCCCGCGTCCGTGGCCACCCGCAGGCTCTTCCCCATGCGTAGCTCTTCCTTCATTTTCTCGAAGATGATGACGTTGGCATCGACGGCGAGACCGATGGAGAGCAGCAGTCCGGTGATGCCGGGCAGGGTCAGCGTAGCGTTTACCAAGGTGAGCGCGGCCAGCGTCAGCACCAGGTAGAGCGACAGGGCCAGAACAGCCAGCACACCCGGAAGGCCGTAAAAGAGCAGCATGAACAGGGCCACGCCCGTGAACGCCACCCACGATGCCCGAAGGCTGGCATCAATGGAGTCTCGGCCCAATTGCGGCCCCACCGTCCGGTGCTCGACGACCTGCATCGGGATCGGCAGCGACCCGCCGCGCAGAAGAACCGCGAGATCACGGGCTTCCTCCAGGGTGAACCTGCCGCTGATCTGCCCCTGACCCCCGGTGATTCGCGCCTGAATGACCGGCGAGGAGATAACCTCGTTGTCGAGCACGATCGTCAGATACTTGCCGATGCTCGCGCCGGTGTGATCTTCAAACTTCTTCGCGCCCTGCCCTCGAAACTGGAAACTCACGACCGGCTGCCCGGTCTGCTGGTCGAAGGTCGCCCGCGCATCCTGCAGATCCGCGCCGGTGACGATCACTTTCTTGGTGAGCTGTATGGCTCTGGCCGGCGAGGGCTGAGCAGGAGCCGGTGCCCCTGACAGGGGGAGCGTCACAGTCTTGCCGTCCGCGCTCCACGTCGCCCCCTCGGGGAACGATTGCGCCCCCGTATCGACGAATTCGAGCAGCGCCGTCTTGCCGATCAGCCGGATTGCCCGATCGGGATCGTCGATCCCCGGCAGTTCAACGATGATCCGATTCGTGCCCTGACGCTGGATCGTCGGCTCCGTCACACCCAGCTGATCGATGCGCCGCTGGATGACACTCATCGCCGCATCGACCGCCTCAGGTGTCGCTTTCACGGTCGGGGTATCCTGACCCTCGAGGACCAGGAGGCTCCCGCCCTGAAGGTCCAGGCCGAGGTTCATGTGCAGCGCCGGCGCGTGAAGGGTCGGAAAGCGGCCGACGAAGACCACCGGCCGGAAGGCCACCTGGATCGCCGCCGCCGCAACGACGAGAATGAGCAACAGCCGGAACCCAAGACGCGAACGCAACGGCACTATCCCTTCTGCTCGTCAGCCCGAAGACGCAAAAAAAGAGGGCGAGGCCCAAAACATTATAGGCGCCGCGCAAAGGCACTGTCAAAGCCCACTACGCGCGGAGGGATTCACTTCCGGCGCGCGAAGGGTCGGGCGTGTCTCTGTTCTCTGATCAGCAGGCGCAATCCGGCACGGCTCCCATTCGGCTCGGGACGTGCCAGGTCTTCGTGGGCACGTGCTCGTGGGCCGATCCCAGCATGGTGAAGAGCGACTTCTACCCGCGCGGGGCCAAGACCAACGCCGAGGCCCGATTGAAGCACTATGCCAGCGTGTTTCCCACCGTCGAAGTCGATGCCTCGTATCACGCCCTCCAGCCCGTGGATCGAGCTTCGCAGTGGCTCGCCTGGACCGCGCCCTCGTTTCTGTTCAACGTGAAGGCGTTCGCCTGGCTGACCCGCCACGAGAGCGATCCCCGGAGGCTGCCGGCGGACATCGCCGCGCTGCTGCCCGAAAAGACGCGCGCGGGCGGCCCGGTCAGGGGCGATCGGGTCCCCGAGGAGGCTCTGACCGCCGCCTGGGATCATTTCGGAGCGTTCGTGGACGTCTTCGCGCGCGCCGGTCGCCTGGGATACGTCCTCTTCCAGTTTCCCAAGGCGCAGGGGTTTTCGCGCGATCTGCTGACCTACCTCGAGGCCTGGGCCCCGTACCTGCGCGCCTGGCCGGTCGCGGTTGAGATCCGGCACGCCGACTGGTTGTACCGAAAGAACCGGGAGACCTTCCTGGGATTCCTCCGCGAGCACAGGCTGGCGTACGTCATTCCCGACATGGTGCAGGCGCAGTATCTCCCGCCCCCCGAGGTCGAGGTGACGGCGGACTGGTCGGTGATCCGCTTCCACGGCCGCAATGCCGCCATGCTTGAGCGCCGCGCGCCGACAGAGCGCGTCTACGACTACCTGTACTCGCCGCAGGAACTGCAGGAGTGGTCGGGCAGGGTGCGTGAGCTCGCGAGCCAGGTCGGCTCGCTGTACCTCATGTTCAACAACCACGCCCGCGGCCAGGGGGCGCAGAACGGCCGGGAGATCATCGATCTGCTCACCGTCAGTCGATCCCCGTCCAACGTGTGATTGGCTCCCTCCCTGCTGTGTCGTCACCTCACAAATCTGGAATTCTCCAGTCGATCTCGGGTCGGCCGAGCTCACGCAGGGCTTTGTTGATCCGGGAAAAGGGCCGGCTGCCCAGAAACCCGTTCCGCGCCGATGCGGGCGAAGGATGCGGAGCCAGCACGATGGCGTTCCGGCTTACGTCGATCAACCCCGCTTTCTCGGCCTTCCTGCGGGCCTCGCGTCCCCAGAGGGCGAAGACGGCCGGATCGTCCCTAGCGCTGACCCGCCGGATAATGGCGTCGGTGAACGTCTCCCATCCCTTACCACGGTGCGAGCCGGGCTCGCCCGCGCGCACCGTGAGGACGGCGTTGAGCATCAGGACGCCTTGCCTGGCCCACGACGCCAGATATCCGTTGTTGGGAGGCGACATCCCCAGGTCGCGCTCCAGCTCCTTGAGGATGTTCACGAGTGAGCGCGGCGGCGCCACTCCTGGTCTGACGGAGAAGCACAGTCCGTGCGCCTGTCCTTCTCGGTGATACGGATCCTGACCCAAGAGCACGACCTTCACACGCTTGAACGGTGTCAACGCGAGCGCAGCGAAGACATCCCCTTCGGGCGGAAACACGGCGCGCCGCTTCCGCTCGCGGGCCAGGAATTTGTGAAGCGCCTCATAGTACGGCTTTGACGTCTCCTCGGCCAGCAGAGATCTCCACCCGGCCGGGATCTCGGTCATATGTCCTCCCGAAGCAGGAATCCGCCGCGGATCCCTTACGCCGCTCCGCCCGGTGGGTGCTCGAGAATGCCGATGACCTGCAGCCACGGAGGCTCGGCATACGGATTCTCTTCGATCCGCATGCCAACCCTGCGCATCACGGCAATGGACGCCGCGTTGTCGCGCGTCGTGGTGGCCACGATGCGCTTGAGCGACAGGTGGGTGAACGCGTAGTCGATCATCACTCTGGCGGCGTCGGTCGCATACCCCCGTCGCCGGTGAGCGGGAGACAGCGCATAGAACAGGCCAAACTCCGTGGAGGTCCGACCGAGCGGCCCGTGTGCGGGGCCTGCGCCAAGCGAAGGCAGCTGCTCGAAGGCATTCAGGCAGGGGACGAATCCGCACGCGCCGACCATTCGTTGCGTTTCCTTGAGAGAGATCGCACGATCGCCGTACGGCGGCTGATGAAGTCTGGCGAATTGTTCATAGCCCAGGATCGTCCACTCGAGCCATCGCCGGCGTTGGTCGAGTCCCTTCGGTCCAGATTCGCCCACATCGACGTCGCCCAGCTCCATGTCGAGAATCCGGTGGATGTCTTCGAGGTCGTGCGGGACGAAAGGCCTGACGACGAGCCGCTCCGTCTCCAGAGGTGGGACACGCATGCTTCGCCTCCTCAGGCGCTCGTTGTGGGAGACACCGCAAAGCGCAGGTACCACTCGAGAGGCTGCGGCGCGCGATACTGAAACTCGCTGACTACCCTCAAGTCTACCCGCGCGCCCCCCAGGGGCCCGGTCACGATTCGCGTGGGATCCGGCACGCCCGCCAGGCGCGGAGTGACGGTCAGGAACAATTCATCGAGGAGCGCGGTGTCCGCCAGACGGCGGTTCGTGGCCGGACCGCCCTCTGCCAGAATGCGCGTCATCCCGCGCGCACCGAGCAGCCGAACGGCCGCGGTCAGATCCACCTCGCCGGTGGCCGTTGCCGGAACCACGAGGACCTCCGCGCCGGCGTCCTCGGCGCGGCGCCGGTCGCTCGGTCGGGCCAGGTCGGTGGTCACCACGATCGAGACGAGGTCGCGGCGCGTGAAGAACCGCTTGCCGAGCGTCGCCTCATCGAACTTCGCAAGGCCCGAGACGACAACCGCCGCGGGATTGGCTGGGCGGCCGGCGGCGGCGCGCTCGGCCTGCAGATGCGGATGCGTCGTGGCCACAACGTCGTTGAGCCGCAGCGTCCCCGCTCCGCTGAGCACCGCGTCGGCCCACCCGCGCAGCGTGCGGAAGAGGTAGTGGTCTACCTCCGAGCCGAGCGTCCAGGCCTTCCCGTCGACGGCCACCGCGCCGTCGAGCGTCTGGACCATGTTGAGGATGATGTACGGACGATCGGAAGAGCCGTCGCGTGCGAGTGATCGGTAGACGTCGCCCAGCGGAATCTCGCGCGGGGATGGCTCGGTGGCGTGGTACACCAGCGTCAGCGCCTCAGGGAGAGCCATGGGGCGGTCCCCCTACGTTAGTACTCGATCAGGGCGCCGGCGCGGACCAGTCGCTCCTGCACCTCCACGATCAGGTCCCGGCGTCCGGCGAGTTGATGCGGAGTGACGCCGCGCTGCACGGCCACCGCGGCCGCGATGCCCACGCCTTCGCCCATTGCCATGGTCGTCGGGATGACGCGGGCGGAGCCGGCGGCCTGGTAGGTCGCCGAGAACGCGCGGCTCGCGACAAAGAGTCCATCGATCCGGGCGGTGACAAGGGCCCGCAGCGGGATCGTGTACTCGCGTCGCACCGGCTTGTAAGGATACTGCTCGCCCTTCTTGTATTGGTGGAGATCGACCGGATACGAGGCGGCGCCGATCCGGTCCCAGAAACGCGTGCGGGTCTGAATGTCCTTGGCCGTCAGTGTGTAGAGTCCTCGGAGGTGGCGCGTCTCGCGAATGTACAGCTCCGGGGCGAGCTCAACGAGCCGCGCATTGGAGAATCCGACGACGTGTTCACGCAGGTACGCCACCAGCCGCGGGACTTCGCGCGCGGCGCGGTCGTATCCGTCTTGCTTGGACATCCGGCTGATCCCGTCGACATCATGGATCTGCAGTGAGTTGATCCACACCGTCCCGTCAGGAATTTTCCCGATGTTCAAATCATGGGCGGAGAGGCGGGGATCCTCGGGCCGGTAGCCTTCCAGCGCAGTCTTGAATCCCCACGCGTACCCCATGTAGGCTCCGCTCGGCTGGAGCGTGCCGATCCGCTGCGACCACGCGTAGCGGGTAATCGCACGCCAGTCGATATCGGCCACGCGGAACATCAGCGTCGCCGCCATCGTGCGGGTGTCGATGCGTGACGTCTCCCGCCCGTAGGTGAAGGGTACGCCGGCGGCGGCGGCCAGATCGCCGTCATCGGTCGCGTCGACGGCGACCGTCGCGCGTATGGTGATCATGTCCCCACCCTGGGTGCGGACGACCACACCGCGCACGCGGGCGTCCTCCACGATCGGCTTCACCACCTCGGTATTGAGGAGGAGCGTGATGCCCGGCTCGGCCTCCACCTTGGCGCGCAGGAGACCGCGCACGCGCATCGGATCGAACGTGATCCCGCCGATCTGATCGTAGAACTCGAGAAAGATGCCTCTGATCAGGTGCTGCTTGTCCTGCCCACGGCTGAGGTCCACCATGTTGAGCATTGCGCCGGTCATCACCGTCCCGAGGTACGGTCGGGACTCAATGAGCACCACGATCATGCCCTGCCGTGCCGCAGCGACGGCGGCGGCAACGCCGGCGGCACTGCCGCCGGTCACCAGGACGTCAGCCGGAAGAGACGCCGGCAGGCGATCGGACCGCAGGAAAACAGGCTGGAAGGCCACAATGGCGGCAGCAACTGCCACCAGCAGCACCAGAAATCTCAGCCGCATAGACCCCTGCCCCGATCAGCGCGCGCGGACCGGCCACTCATACGGTTGATGTCGGCTCGTTCGCGATCATCTCGTTGAGAAGGATGCCCAGGTTTGGGCGCAAGCACCCCTCACGCTGCACCTCTCCCTCCCCCGCCCCCGTCGGGCGGCTGCGCCCGCCGGCGGCCTTGTTTCCCGACCCGCGGCGGTCGGGCGCCATTCGTCGCCCATTGTACGCGAAAACCGCGTCAACGGCGTGTGGACACGGTAAAATGAGCGATGCAGGCGGCAGCACCGCCGGTGGACCGCACGGTCAGGAGCGTAGCGATGGAGGACAGACCCGACCGCCATCTGGCCAACTTCGAAGCGCGCATCGCAGCCGGGGAGAAGATCGAGCCGGGCGACTGGATGCCCGAGGAGTACCGCCGCCAGTTGATCCGCATGATCTCGCAGCATGCCCACAGCGAGATCGTAGGGATGCTGCCGGAGGGCACCTGGATTCCGAGCGCTCCCAACCTGCGCCGCAAGATGGTCCTGATCGCCAAGGTCCAGGACGAGGCCGGGCACGGCCAGTACCTGTACCACGCCGCGGAGACGCTTGGGATCTCGCGCGAGGAGATGCTCGACGCGCTGCTGACGGGGAAAGCGAAGTACTCGAGCATCTTCAACTATCCCGCCCTCACCTGGGCCGACGTGGGCATGATCGGCTGGCTGGTTGATGGCGCCGCGATCAAGAACCAGATGATGCTGGCGCGATGCTCCTACGGCCCGTATGCGCGCGCTATGACGCGCATCTGCGCGGAAGAGACGTTTCACCACCGGCAGGGTAAGGAGATGGTCGTCCGCTACGCGCGGGGCACGTCCGCGCAGCGACAGATGGTGCAGGACGCGCTCGACCGCTGGTGGTGGCCCACGGTCATGATGTTCGGCCCGCACGATGCGGACTCGCCCAACACGCCGATCCTGGTGCGCTGGGGCATCAAGACGCGGACGAACGACGAGCTGAGGCAGGAGTTCATCGACGAGACGGCGCCGGAACTGCTCGCCGCCGGCCTGACCATCCCCGATCCAGACCTGCGCCACGACGAGGCGACCGGGAACTGGAAGATCGGGCCCATCGACTGGGATCACTTCTGGCAGGTCGTGGGTGGCAACGGCCCGATGAACCGCGAGCGGCTTGCGGCGCGCCGCCGGGCGCACGAAGACGGCCGGTGGGTCCGCGAGGCCCTGGCCGCCTACGCGCAGCGGCAGTAACTCGATGTCCGACACCCAGTGGCCCCGCTACGAGGTCTTCAAGCAGGAAGCGCCCGGGCAGCCGCACCGCAGCATCGGCACCATCCACGCCCCGGATGCCGAGATGGCGCTGCTTGCGGCCAGAGACGTGCACGTCCGCCGGCCGGACTGCGCGAGCCTGTGGGTCGCGCCCATCGAAGCCATCTTCTCGATGACCGCGGAAGAGCTGGCTGCGAATCATCGCTTGGAGGCAGAAGAGACCACGGCCGACGCGGAGACGGCAACGTATCACATCTTCCAGAAAACGACGCAGCGCAGGGGGATGACGTTCGTCGCCCATACCGGAGACGTGCAGGCGCGCACGCCGCGCGAGGCGCTGCGCCTGGCGATGGAGCGGTTTCCCGCCCAGGAGGTATTCGTCTGGTGGGTGTGTCCGGCCGGCGCGGTGACGCGTAGCGAGCCGGGCATGGAGGAAAGCTGGTTTGCGCCTGCGCGCGACAAGACCTACAAGCAGCAGGCGCGCTACGGCGACCCGGGGATCCGGCGGCAGGACGCGCCGGGAGATGAGGACGATCCACACGACGGCTGAGCTGGAGCGCGCGCTGGCCGACCGGATGCTGGCTCTCGCGGACGATGAGCTCATCCTCGCGCACCGTGACTCGGAGTGGACGGGCCACGCGCCGATCCTGGAAGAGGATATCGGCCTCGCAAACATCGCGCAGGACGAACTGGGCCACGCGTGGCTGTGGTACGGGCTGTACGGGCAGCTCTCCGGCCGCGACCCGGATCAGGTCGTGTTCTTCCGGGACGCCGGCGGGTGGCGTAACGTGCAACTCGTCGAGCTGCCGAAGGGCGATTGGGCCTTCACCATGCTGCGCCAGTACCTGTTCGACGCCTATGAGCTCGCCGCGCTGGCCCAACTGGCCGAGAGCCGGCACGAGGGCGTCGCCGGCGTATCGGCAAAGATCCGCAAGGAAGAGCTCTACCACTTTCGGCACAGCAGCGCGTGGGTCAAGCGGCTCGGGCTAGGCACCGACGAGAGCCGCCGGCGGATTCAGGATGCGCTGGATGCGCTGTGGCCCTATACCGCGCAGCTTTTTGCGCCCCACGCTGGCGACCGCGGGCTGGCCGAAGCCGGATACGCGCCGGCGCCGGCCAAAGTCAAAGACGCCTGGGCCGCCGTCGTGCGGCCGCACCTGGACGCATCGACGCTGCGCGTGCCGGACGCGTCGGATCTCGCCCCGCGGCAGCCGCGCCGGGAGGAGCACACTCCCGCCCTGGTCGAGTTGCTGAACGAGATGCAGAAGGTCGCCCGGCTCGATCCCGAAGCGGTATGGTAGTGGGGGCCATGGACGAGCGCAAAGAGCCAGGGATCACGGCGGAAGCGGTCTGGGACGCCCTCCGCGAGGTCATGGATCCCGAGATTCCGGTGGTCTCCGTGGTGGACATGGGCATCGTGCGCGCCGTCGACGTCCGCGCCGACGGCGTGACGGTCTCGATGACGCCGACGTTCGCCGGATGCCCGGCGCTCGACGTCATGCGCGAAGAGATCGAGCGTCGAGTACAGCGCCTGGGCGCGGCCAGCGTCGAAGTCAAGATGGTGCTCGCGCCGCCGTGGACCAGCGACTGGATCACCGATCAGGCGCGCGCCAAGCTGGCGGCGTTCGGTCTCGCGCCTCCGGCCAGGCACGGCGGCGACGTCGCCGTCATGCTGTCAGAGACCGCCCGGTGCCCGCGCTGCGGGGGCGCTCACGTCACACTCAAGAACACTTTTGGGTCGACGCTGTGCCGGATGATTTTCTACTGTGAGGACTGCCGGGAGCCCTTCGAGCAATTCAAGCCAATCTGAGCGCGGGCTCTCTACCTCGCGCGCAGGGTCACCTGAAGAGTCCCGTACGCCGGAAGGTGAAACCCGAGCTCCGTGGAGCCGGTTGTTAGCGGCACCCGCGAGGCGCTTCCCCTTTCCAGTCCGCTGCACGCCGCACTATGCCTGTCGTCCACCCTCCGAACCGTCACGGCAGCGCCACCCGATGGGAGCGGAAGGTTTCGGAATCGCATCGTCAGGGAGCGCACCGGGACGAAAAGCCATGTCGTGCCAGCACCTGCCGCACGTGCGCCACGCCGTCCGACAGCCGCCCACTGCGCGTCCAGTCATAGTCCTGCCAGGTGACCTTGTCGAGGGTCACGGGGCTACCGGGATTCCTCGCGTTGTACCCGGCAACCCCCGCGATGAACTCATCGAATCCCCACGTCGCCCAACCCTTTGCTTTGTTGATGGCCGTGGCGTGGGAGATTGTGCCGGGGCCGCCCACCTTCGCCTTGGGATCGGCAGTCTTCACCGCCCGCCAGGTGTTGGAGCCAGTAGGTCGCGCCCTCCATGCGGAGGTGCTCCTTGATGTACTTGACGGATTGGCCGACGACATCTCGCCACTCATCGTAGCTCTGCGGCGAGTAGTACTGGTAGTGCTTGTCGCGCGGGTTCGACGACAGGACCTGTGGCGTCGGCCCCACGCTGAAGTCGGGTCTCTTCGTTCCCAGAGAGCCGCCGAAGTAGTGTACATACTCCTCAAGGGCTTTGAAATTCAGCACCGGCCTGCCGGTGCGATCCCGCAAGACTTTGACGCCGCCATCAGGCCCAAACACAATGACCGGGTTTGCCCGCAGCCCGAGCCCCTGCCATGCTGCGTAACCCACCTGTCGACGTCCGCCCGGCGGCCCACCGTGGCCGGACCGGCCTGCACACCCAGCAACTCACCG
>JBQTJP010000280.1:0-7525 GCA_052386995.1 Armatimonadota bacterium | reverse complement strand
CAAAGTACACCTGCAGATTGTGCGCGATCATGGCGGCGGCGGTCTGCCCATGCCCTACGCCGATCGCGTACGCATCGCCGGCCAGGCGCAGAAGCGGAAGGTCACGCATCGACGCGCCCGCCCACCGCGCCCGCGCTCCGGCCGCCGGGGGAGGCAAGCGTCCTCTCGAATGTGATCCAGGCCGGCTGGCGGACGAATCCCAGTCGCTCGTTGATCGCCAGCATGCCGGCGTTCCGCACCGCGTTCCAGGTGCGGATCTCGGAGTAGCCGCCGGCCCGACCGTAGGCAATCGTGGCCAGTTTCAGCGCCATCGCGACACCGCGCTCCCGCCAGGCGGGGAGGACACCGGTCACGTTGTGCATGAGGTGGGGCCCCTCCAGGGGCCGACGCAGGTCCGCCTCGCCGACGTACGCCTCCCCCGCTTTGGCGAGGAAATGTGCGTCCGGGAGCGCCCGGGGCGACTCCAGGGTGCTGTACACGAACTCGTCGAACGGCACCGGCGTGTGTGGAATCGGCGACGGGATGTCGGCCATCACGGCCTCGCGCAGCTCGTACGCGTGACGCATTGCCTGGGGACCTCGTGCGCGCTCCTGCGCCAGAGTGACGATCTCGACTCCGGCGGCGCGCGGGCGGTCCGCGTAGGGCGCCAACGCCGCCGGATCGAAGCGCGCCAGATCGAGCCGGAGCTCCCACGTCCGCAGCGACTCCCGGAATCCGCGGCGGTCGAGAAAAGCGATCACCTCGGGACGCGTCTCGCGTGCGAACGACTCGATCACCTTCGCGTCGCGCGCGGCCAGCTCGGCGACCATGTGCTCGAACAGCGCCGTGCCCACACCCCGGCGCTGCCAGGCGGTGTCGACGAACACGTTCGCGCGGTACCGCCCCGGATCGAACTGTCCCATCATGTGATTGAAGTGTGAGTACCCGGCGATGTGCCCCTCAGGAGTTTCCGCAACGGCGAGGACGTCCGCAAGACCGCCGGCATGGCGGCGCGGCCGCGACGGAACTCCTCCAGCGTTTCGAGGAAGTCGGGGAACAGGGCGTTGCCGATCTCGACGATGCCGGGCTCGTCGGCCTCGGTCCCTTCCCTGAGGCGAACAGGGGCGCGCGTCGACACTCCCGCGGGACGCTGCACTAGCCGGGCACCTCCACAACGATCAGTCAAACGTGGCAACTCGTTTCAGTATACCTTGACGAATAGGGGGCCGCCGTGCTATTTTCTCGGACGAACCAGACTCCTTTAAGGGCCGCCCGGCGAGGCGGACAAGGAGGCAGAGATGGGAGACAGCGCGACCCCGTTCCCCGCCGATCAGGCGGGTTTTTCCTTGCCCGGCAAATGGGATCACATCCTGGAGCAGACCGCCAGGGGGTTCGGCGGCTGGGTCAACGCGCACACGCACCTGGACCGCGCCAATACCTTCGCCCCCGAGTATCTCCAGCACGCCAACATCGACCCGATCGGCGCCGCGGGCCAGTCACTGCCGGTGAAGCAGATCCTCGTCGGTGAGCTGCACAAGGGCCTCGCGTATCGTCCCGACAATCTCTACGCGCGGATGCGCGCCGAACTCGACCGGATGGCGACGTTCGGTGCTCGCGAGGTCGTCTCGTTCGTCGATGCGACACCCGACATCGGCCTGACCGCAATCGAGCAGGCCGCGCGCCTGCGGGACGAGTTCAAAGATCGCCTGACTCTCAAGATCGCGGTGTCGCCGATCTTCGGATTCAAGAATCCCAAGGTCAACCCCGACAGATGGGAGATTTATCGGGAAGCCGCCAGGATCGCGGACGTCCTGGGGGGGCTGCCCGTGAAGGACCGCGCGGAGGGCCGGGTGGGATTCGACGGACACGTGCGGATGATCCTCGAGCTCGCGGCGGAGCTGCACAAGCCGGTCCACCTTCAAGTTGACCAGGACAATGATCCGCGTGAGGAAGAAACCGAGCAACTCGTGCAGGCCGTGCGGTGGCTCGGCTCGCCGACCGTGCCCGATGAGGATGGCCCGACGGTCTGGGCGGTACACGCGGTCTCGCCGTCATGCTACGACGAGACGCGCTTCCACCGACTGATTGACAACCTCCGCGCCTACGATGTCGGCGTCGTGTGCTGCCCCACGGCGGCGTTGTCCATGTTCCAGCTGCGCCCGATGCTGACCCCCGTGCACAATTCGATCGCCCGCATCCTCGACATGATGGTCGCCGGCGTGCCCGTCCGCATCGGGACGGATAACATCTGCGATATCTTCATCCCCAACGGGGACGGCAGCGTGCACAGCGAGGTCTGGGTGGCCGCCACGGCTGTGCGTTTTTATCACACGATGATCTGGGCGAAAGTCGGCGCGGCGATGCCCCTCAACGAAGGCGACAGGGAATGGATCCGTCAGGCCCTCCAGCGCGCCCGCGACACCTGGGCGAACGTGCAGGCAGATCTGGCGCACGTGGCCAACGGCGGAGGGCCTCTCCCGCTCGCGGATCGGGATCACCTGACCGTTCGCTAGCGCCCGGGCCCGACACGGCCGCGGGCCCGCGACCGGCAGGAAGGGATTTCGCCGGTGGCCAATTCAGTCGTGGCGCAATGTTACGGCGCCGCCGGTGCGATACAGTGTCCAAGCGAACCGCACAGCGACCACGACTCGACTACGGACGAGCGATCGAAACGCTGAGGGTGTCCAAGGGCCTGGGGCGTGAGGAAGCCGCCAGGCTCGCGCGCATCTCATCATCCTATCTCCGCGAGATCGAGCTTGGCTTGAAGCGGCCCTCCACGGACGTCGTCGCCCGCGTGGCCCGCGGGCTCGGCATGAAGGGCAGCACCTTTCTACAGTACGTGGAAGAGGTCTCGGCCCCGCCGTCCGATGAGGAGAAGATTGCGCCCGCCGTGCAGCTCACGCTGCGGCGCGCCGCCCGCAAGCGCACAAGAGACTTGCCGCTCTTTTCGGCCGAACAAGACGGAGAGAGCCGGCGCGACGCGCCCCGCGGGCGTGCGCGGGACGATGAGCAGGAATCGGACCTGGCGCTGAGCGAGCTTCGGGTCATTGCGCGGCGACTGGGAGCCGACGACCGGCTGGCGCTACTGCAGATCGCCCGGCATCTGCTGCGGCGACGGTAAGAAAACGAGGAAGCGGCTCAGTGCAACCGCGCCAATACTTCCCTAACCGGCAGAACCGCCGCTGCCGCCCCCCCCACCGCCTCCACCGCCTCCACCGCCCGAGAAGCCGCCTCCGCCTCCGCTTCCCGAGCTGGCCGACGATGTGGCCGAGGCAAAGGCGGTCGTAAAAGCCGAGAACGATCCCAGCGGATCACCGCCGCCGTTGCTTCCGGATGAGGAGACCCACGGTTGCAGTCCCGGCGAGTGCGACAACTCCTCCGCGGGGTAGATTTTGCGGAGTTGCTGGACGACGCGATGGGCGACGCCGAGCGGTACCGCGTAGACCAGGTAGTGCTCCCAGATGTTCAGCGAGGGAAGCTCGGCTCGCGGCATCTCGGAAAAATCGACCAGGAACCGCCGGAACCCCTGCCACTTGCGCAGATCATCGGCGCCGCGCTGCGATCTGCGCGCCACGGCGCCGCTGGCGCCGGCCAGAATGAGACCGGAGAGCGCTCCGGCGACGCCGGCTCCCTTCACGGCCGGGCCTACCGACTCCCAAAGGCCGAAGAGCATCATGCCCACGCTGAACGCCGCGGCCACGCCGAGGAAGCCCGCGACAACGCGGAAGTGCATGCTCGTGGTGTCGAAGAACCCGTGGATCTTCGACGCGTCATGTACCATCGATCTCCATGTCGAGAATCGCCTGCCCACCCGCTCCTTCGCCTTGTCGGGTAGGCCGGACCGCCCTGAGACGGTGAGGCGTGCGCCCGGAGCGTAGTTGGGTCCAAAGAGAATGCTCATGGCTTCAATTTCAAACGAGCGGAGCCCCCCACTCTTCTCCGTCCTGGTGAGAGTGTATTCGTCATCGCGGGTCGTTTCGGTGTCGGATCCAGTAACTGCCGCAGTCACATACCCGCGGCGGATCAGGTCCAGCACCGTCGCCGTAAAGTCTGCCGGCTGGATCGATTCGAACCGCCAGAGCACGCCGAGCTCAGCCGGGGTGTAGCTCGCCGGAAGCTCGCGATAATAGGCTTCCGGCGGCTCCGGCACCGGTTCGCGGCCGTAGCGCATGTACAGACCCAGCCAGCCTCCCACCGCCAGCACGGGCAGCGCGAGCAGCCCGCCGAGAAAGACCTGGTACCTGCGTCGCGCGTCGTTGGCCTCATTCGCCCAGGCGGTCTCCTCTCGTAGAATCCGCGGCAGGCCTGGGGAGGCCAGGCGCATGCGTGTCAGCGGCACGACCTCTTTTGGGAAGACGATCCGCCCTTCCACCATCGTGGACGCCGGCAAGTTGCGGACGGTGAGCACCGCGCCCCCATCCACAGGCCGCACATCGCCGTGCAGCGGCCCATGGCCCCATGCGCGGATGTCCTTGGCCCGCAGAGTACCGGGCAGGCGCACGTCCACGCGCACGTCGCGGGTGGGACGGTCCCAGCCGGTCCCGATGAACTTCCAGTACAGCTCGGCGACGTCGTCGTAGGCCATTACCACGTTGCGCACGACGTACGCGATGGTAAAGGTGCGGGATGCATCGGACGCGCGGAACTGCCAGCGAATCACGACCGCCTCGTTCGAGCGGCTGATCTCAAACGTCCCTGGGCTGCGCGACGCCGCGAGCCTGTACGCGCCGCGTTCGTCGGAGACCCGAATGCCGTCGATGCGCTGATGTGGCTCCAGCGGCAACCGGTAGCTTGCCCATGTGAAATCGCCGTCGAACGCGTACGTCCGCGATTCGGTGATGCGAAGGCTGCCGTCGGCGCCAACCGAGGCATCGATCGCGACACGCGTGAAGACAAAACTCTTGGCTGCCGCCGGCGGCGCCGCAAGGGCAAGTATCAGGGGGAAAAGGAGCGACGCCCCAACCATCATGAGGGCGCCGGTCGCGGCCCGACCGCGTCGGGACGCCGCGATCACTTGCCGGGCGTCACGCGTACCAGTTCGGCGTAGATGCGAATCGTCTGCGAGCCCTGGGTGACGATCGAATCCTCCTTGACCATGCCGACGCGTGGAGCGAACCATCGCCACGACTGGATGCGCACACCTCCGCCGAGTTGCCCCTCGAGGTAGAGCTGCATCGCCTCGTAGGTCCCGGCCGGGACGGCCGCCGTGTCCCGCCGCGCCCATGTGAAGTTCATCGTGATCGGCTGATTGTCGATCCGCCCATTCCAGCGCCACACCTGGCCGACGGCGATCGGTGCGGCCAGCATCCGTTGCGGCGGTGTGAGATCGACGGTGGCCGCGGGGTAGCTCCGCTGATGCGCGTAGACGCCATCCGCCGCGACCCGATAGCATTCGCGCTGGGTCGTATTGCCGGCGATGACTGTTTCGATGATCCGGCATTCATGCGCTCCGACGCGCGCCGTCGATCCCACGCGCATCATGATCTCGCCGTGCGTGTTCGTGCGAAAGGTCCATACCGTTCCCGGCACCAGCGGGAAGTACGAGTTGATGGCGGACTCCGCCGCTCCCGCTTGCCCTGCCCCGAGCAGCAACAACGCGATGATCCATACCACCGCGCTTCTGCCCAGCGTTCGCTGCACGTGAAATTCCCCCTTCACCCGCTCCGGCGGGGGGTCGGGTGCGGAATGTGCACACCCGAGGTAATGGTGCCCGAAGGGCAGGGGCCCTAGTCGGTCTGTTGCCGCTGCCCGGCACGCGGTCCCACCCGGGCCGTACGCCCGGCCCGGCGTTCCCGCTCCTCTGCAAACTTGAGCAGGTCGGTAGGGCGTATCCAGACCCCACCGCACACGGTGCACTCGTGGAGCCAGACGCCTGCGGAAGCCCCGTAGGGCGCGCTCCGGCGCAGCGGCAGCCGGCAGCGGGGGCATTTCAGGGACCCGCCCAGGGCGCCGCCCGCGGGAACGGCGCTACTCCGGCTGCCCACGCCCATCAGTGCAGCCGTGCTCACCATGTACAACTCGAGTGCGTCGAACCAGATCCCGCCGCAGGCGCCACACCGATCGACCGGGATCGGCGCGGCGTAGTGCGAGGGGATCGTCTGTGCCAACAAGGCCTGTTCACAGTCGGGGCAGACCGCGGCCTTCTGGCGCACCGGCGGGGCGACGTGGAGGCTCGGGTCGATCCGCTCGAGCAAAGCCAGCCGCATCTCGATCGGGGGCTGGACCGGGACGAGGTCCTCGGGGACGATGCCCTCGGCCGTGAAATACTTGAACTGATACGCCATTGGCAACTGAGGGCTCGACGGCGCCACCTCTCGCAATCGCCGCAGCGCTGCGTGGAGTGCCTCGGGGTGCCGCGTGAGCTCGACTGCGCGCAGATCGGCAAGGAAATCCTCCGCATAGCCCAGGGCATACCCGATGACGTGGGCCATGAGGTTGGCGGCCACCATGGTCGGATTGGCGAGCACAACGGCCGCGCCGGCGAACGCCTCCGGCCGGGACTCCCACTCCGGCGTTGTGTAACCCGCGAGCACGCCGATGATGACCACCGCCCCGAACAGTCCCAGAGCCGCTGCCGCCTCGGACCGAACGGCCAGCAGAAAGAGCACCAGCGTGAAGCCGCCGAGAATTCGCAGGAGGTCCAACATCGAGTCGAAGGTGTGGGTTTCCGCGATCGCATCCGAGGCGATGTGTGCGATCTCGTGCGCGGCTACAGCCTGGAGTTCTTCCACCGACAGCAGTGCCAACAGGCCGGAGGTGAAGATCGTGGTCAGCTTCCCTTGCTCCACGACCGTAAAGGCGGTCGGGCTCGTGTGGGCCACCACCCGCACCGCGGGCGGCGGCACACCCCCCGCGATGGCCACGCCCTCCACCGCCCGGCTCGCTGCGTCACTGGCGTGCGGCTCGGACACCTCACGCAGTCTGGGCGAGCCCAGGCCGGTCTCGCGCAGCGACGCCAGCTTGCCGACCGACAGCATCAGGGCGATGACCGCCACCACGAGCCACACATCCGAGGCGCCGCGGAAGAGCGTGTCCCGCGCGAGCGCCAGGAGACCAGCGCACACTCCACCCAACGCGAGGATGCACCCGATCAGCACCCATCGGACCACCGCGCGGCGGCGCCGCACGCCCTCGACCAGGTCCCACATGGATGCCGGCTCACCGAGCGGCCGCGCGATGGAGACGATCCGATGCGCGACGCGTGCAGGGTACACGCCGACGATCACGTAGCACGCCGCCAGCACCACGAAGGCCGCGACGCCCGCCAGGCCTGCCGCGCCGCCGAGGAGCAGCACCGGCCAGAGTTTGACGAGCACCACGACGCTGAGGATGCCGGCGGCCAGTGTCGCAAGCCCCAGCCACCGTGCGATCCGGCGCCGCATCTGCGCCGGCAGCACCTTCAAGCCGATGTCGATCGCCGAAACGGCCACCACCAGAATCACAAGCACCAGCAGCGGAACCAGGTCGCCCTGGAGGGCGGCGCTGACGGCCAGCCCGATGAAGAGCAGCACGCTGGGCAGCCAGGAAGGCCGGTCGTCGTCCATCG
>JBQTJP010000279.1:0-5353 GCA_052386995.1 Armatimonadota bacterium | reverse complement strand
CCATAGGTAGTGAGCAGGAACCGGCCAACGGCGTCCACGACCGCCGCGGCTTCGACGCCTGCCAGCAGCGGGTAGGGAAGCGAGACCGCAAAGATCTGGTTGGGCCGCATCGAGAGATCGTCGCCCTTGGGTCCGTCCACGACGTCGGCGAGCCAGGGAACGTCAGCCCGTATGAAGCGCTGACGGAACGACGTGCGGACCCGCTCGGCCATGGTGGCATACGCGCCGGCGGCGGCTGTATCCGGCACCGCGCGCGACGCCAGCAGCGCCGAGAGGATCCGCAGCGCATTGTACCAGAGGGCGTTGATCTCCACCGGCTTGCCGATGCGAGGCGTCACGACCCAGTCGCCCACCTTGGCGTCCATCCAGGTGAGCTGGACCCCGGGCTCGCCACCGCGCAGCAGTCCATCAGCGGGATCGACGCCGATGCCGTAGCGCGTCCCGCGGGCGTAGGTGTCGACGATCGCGCGCACGACCGGCAGCAGATCGTTGGCGAGCGTCGCGTCGCCCGTCGCCGCGTGCGCGGCGTGGAACGCGAGCACGTACCACAGCGAGGCGTCCATGGTATTGTAGCCGAGATCCCCCTCCGCCCTGTCGGGAAAGTTGTTCGGCAGCAAGCCGTCGCGCAGGTACGGCGCGAAGGCGCGGAGGATACCGCGTGCGTCGTCGGCTCGCCCGGTCGCCAGGCATAACCCGGGCAGCGCGATCATCGTGTCCCTTCCCCAGTCGGCAAACCAGTGATATCCCGCGATCACCGTCTTGCCAGCAGAGCGCTCCTGCTGGGTGGGAGCCGTGGCGTCTTCGGATGGCGCCTCCCCTTCATCAGTCGCTCGCTCTGCGGGCAGGGCTCCGGCCCGGCGCTCGACAATGAACTGATCGGCGGCGAGCACGAGCTGCTGGACCACAGGGTCGGCGCGCTCCACGGCCGCGCGACGGAGCAGGATCACCTGGCGTGCGCGTTCGGCATCGAGCGCGCGATCGCCCGATGTGACAGACCGATCTTCGGTGGATAGCTGCAGGGTCAGCCGTCCGCCCGGGTGGATCGTTGCCGCAAACGTGCCGGGCGCGTAGAGATCGGAGCGATCGTCGAGCCCCCGTGCGGTTTCCTCTCGGTGCCGGAAGTTCCAGTACCAGTCGCCCGATGGCACCACCGTGGCGCCGTCGGCTCTGATGGAGAACGGGACCGCATCTTCGCGGGCGCGCACGGTAACGCCATCTGGGAGAGCCTCAACCTCGGGCCGCCAGTCCCCACCAAAGGTGAGCGCGTGGAAATCACGGTAGGTGACCAGAGGCGTGATCTCGAGGTGCACCGGACGGCTGCCGCCGATGAGCCGGTACATGACATAGGTGGTGTTCGCGCCGTGGCGCATCCACAAGCGCCGTTCGAGAAGAGCATCCGCGAGCGCGTATGTCCAGACCGGGACGGTCCCCTCCAGCGCGAAGCACTGCAGGTGGCGGGATCCGTGAGGATCAACCGTGCCGTCGCCGTATTCGTGCGCCGAGAGCGGATAGCGCCTGCCGTCGTAGATCGCCCACTCGACCGCTCCGGCAACCAGCACCGTGCGGTCGACGGGTGGGGCGAGCGCCGCGGCCAGCCACCCGTGGTACCGACGGGTTGCTATGCCCGCCAGCGTGCCGGAGGCGTATCCACCCAGACCGTTTGTGACGAGCCATTCGCGGCGCAGACCCGCCTCGAGATCGCCGCAGATCTCCCGGCCGAACCTCACCAGGGGCTGGTCAACGACCGTCGCAGGCACGGTCCCGCGCTTACCTTCCCCCGGTCTGCTCCAGGAGTTTTGCGACGAGCGCCGTCCAACCGGTCTGGTGACTCGCGCCCAGTCCCGTGCCGTTATCGCCGTGGAAATACTCATGGAACAGCACATAGTCCCGCCAGTGCGGGTCATGTTGGAAGACCTGGCTCGCGCCGTGCACCGGGCGGCGGCCGTCCGCTCCGCGCAGGAAGATGTGCGTCAGGCGGCGCGACAGGTCATCGGCCACCTGCCACAGCGTGCGCATGGTGCCGGAGCCGGTGGGGCATTCAACGAGAAAATCGTTGCCATAATAATGATGAAACTTCTGCAGGGACTCGATTAACAAGAAGTTAATGGGGAACCAGATCGGTCCGCGCCAGTTGGAGTTCCCCCCAAACAGGCCTGTGGTCGACTCGGCCGGCTCGTAGCGGACCGCATGCTCCATCCCATCCACGTGCAGCATGTACGGGTGCTCCGCGTGATACCGGCTGATCGCGCGCACGCCGTAGTCGCTCAGAAACTCGGCGGGATCCAGCATTCGCCGGAGCAGCCGCTTCATGCGGTGGCCGCGGGCCAGCGCGAGCAGGCGGCGGTCGCCAACACCCGGCTCGCGCCAGCGTGACACCAGGCCGGCCAGGCGCGGGCGATAGGTGAGAAACCACTCCATTCGCCGCTGGAAATTTGGGAGGACAGCCAGGAGGCCCGGCTCGATCGTCTCCACCGCCAGCAGCGGAATGAGGCCGACCAGGGAGCGCACTTTGAGCCGGAACTGCTGGTCGTTTGGCAGGTGCAGGACGTCGTAGAAGAACTCATCCTCCCGGTCCCATAGCGAGATGCCTTTGTCGCCAATGTCATTCAGGGCTCCTGCGATGTAGAGGAAGTGCTCAAAGAACTTCGTGGCGACGTCCTCATAGGCCCGATCGGCGCGAGCGAGCTCGAGGGCGATGGCGAGCATGTTCAAGCTGTACATGCCCATCCAGGCGGTGCCGTCCGACTGGTCGATGTGCCCGCCGGTGGGAAGCATGCTGCTCCGGTCGAACACGCCGATATTATCAAGGCCGAGAAATCCGCCCTGAAACACGTTCCGACCTTCCAGATCCTTGCGGTTCACCCACCAGGTGAAGTTGAGAAGCAGTTTGTGAAACGCGCGCTCCAGGAAGGTTCGGTCGGCGATCCCGGTCACGCGTCGCGCGATCTTGTAGACACGGTAGGCAGCCCACGCGTGTACCGGGGGATTTACATCGCCAAACGCCCACTCATACGCCGGAAGCTGCCCGTTCGGGTGCATATACCACTCTCGCAACAGCAAGAGGATCTGCCGCTTGGCGAAGTCGGGATCGACCATCGCCAGCGGAAGACAGTGAAACGCCAGGTCCCAGGCCGCGTACCAGGGATACTCCCATTTGTCAGGCATCGAGATGACATCGGCATTGTTGAGGTGCCGCCAGTCGCTGTTCCGCGCGGTCTTCCTCTGCTCGGGCGGGGGCGGACCGGCCGGATCGCCGTCCAGCCAGACCGCGACATCGTAGAAATAGAACTGCTTGCTCCACAGCAGTCCCGCGAACGCCTGCCGCTGCACCCTGCGGGCGTCATCCGACATCGCCTTTGGCCCGAAGCCGCTGTAGAACGCATCGGCCTCGGCCTGTCGACGCACGAACAGCTCGGCCGCACCGACGAACGGGTGATCGTGCCGCCTCGACGAGAGCCGGAGCATGACGGTCTCGGTCGCGCCGGGCGGCACGGACATGGGGTACTGTGCCGCCGTTTTCGTCCCGATACCCTGCGGGTTCACCGCGTCCCGATGTCCGTTGACGACTGCTTCGTGAATCCCATCTTTCACATGCGGGGTGCGGTTCGGCACTCCCCAGAGGCGCCGCGCGTTACTCTCGTTCTCCGTGAACAACAGGTCTGGTGTGCCTTCGGCGGCCAACCAGTACTCGCCGAGCGTGGCGTGGTTGGCCGCGATCAGACGCGCTCCCGCCGTTGCTTCGTAGTCCGCAAGGTAGTGAGCGCGCAGCTCTGGCCGCGTGCCGTCCTGCCCCCACGCCCATGCGTTGCGGAACCACAGCGTCGGCAGCAGGTGGAGTGGCGCCGTCGCGGGGCCGTGGTTGGTCGCCGAAATCCTGATAAGAATGTCTTCGGGCGCGGCCTTCACGTACTCGATCAGCACATCGAAGTAGCGCCCCTCGGCAAAGATGCCCGTGTCGAGCAACTCGAGCTCCGGCCCCTGCCGGCCGCGGCGGCGGTTCTCGCGCAAGAGTTCTTCATATGGGAATGCCCGCTGCGGATACTTATAGAGGGCCCTCATGTACGAATGGGTTGGCGTGCAATCGAGGAAGAAGTAGTACTCTTTGACGTCCTCTCCGTGGTTACCCTGAGGTCCGGTCAGGCCGAACAGCCGCTCCTTGAGGATCGGGTCGGCCTCATTCCACAGGGCCAGGGCGAAGCACAGATAGCCGTGGTTGTCACAGATCCCCAGCAACCCGTCCTCGCCCCACCGGTAGGCGCGCGAGCGCGCGTGCGCATGCGGGAAGTAGTCCCACGCCTCACCATGCGGGGAGTAATCCTCGCGGACGGTTCCCCACTGCCGGTCGGCGAGATAGGGTCCCCAACGATACCATGGCACCCGCCGGTCGCGTATCTCCGCCAGCCGGCTGCGCTCGGGATCGAGTAAGGTCATCGGGCTGCTCACAAGCATTATACTGGCCACTCTGGCGGTACGATCAGGACGCTGTTGAGGCCGCCGTACTTGTCCGGAGCCTTCCGAGGGTTCCCGGGATCGTCGAGCCAGCGGGCCTCATTCACCAGGAACTTGTATGCGTAGCGGCCCGGTGGCAGCGGGGCTTGCCTGGCCCGCCAGAACCCCGGTTCCTCCTGGACGGCGCTGACTCCTGGACCCTGCCAGCCGCCGCCCGTCAGCGGGGCTGCGCCGTGTAGCGCCAGCGCGCCAATGCGACCCTTGCTCACCTGCTCTTCGAGCACCCGGCTCGGCCGGACAAAGATGGCGGAGGTGCGGGCCTTGTCGATGGCGACATTGGAGCTGGCGACTTGAGTGTCGGCCAGGCGACGCAAGAGCAGCAGGTTTCCCGCTGGATCAACGACGGCGATCACGACCCGATACCCGTGCTCTTTCGCATGGGCTTCCGCGGCGCGCATCACCGCGTCAGCGCCGGGTGGATTGAGAACCCTTCTCGTCCGAATTGCGGCCATAGCCGATCCCTCCCCGTGTTTACCGCACAGCATGCTGATGTTGCTTCATGTCGCTGACGTCTGGCCGGCGTGCGCCGGTTGCCCGCAAGACAGCCGCCCAGATCGCGGTGTCTGCCGTGATATAGAGAATGTTGTTGTCGGGGCCGCCAAAGACGAAGTTCACCGCACCAGGCAGTCGAATTTCGCCAATAAGATCACCGAGCGGGTTGAACACCTGCACCCCGCTGGACGCCGACACGTAGACGCGTGCTTGGGAGTCGACTTTGATGCCATCAGGAAAGCCCGGCGTGGTAACGGTAAAGAGCCGGCCGTTGGCCAGGCGACGACCGCCCTGCACATCGAAGGCGAGCACGTGGTGGGGGCGATGCACGTAGTAGCTGTTGGGTTCTTGG
>JBQTJP010000278.1:0-24988 GCA_052386995.1 Armatimonadota bacterium | reverse complement strand
CCGATGGCAACTAAGGACAAGGGTTGCGCTCGTTGCGGGACTTAACCCAACACCTCACGGCACGAGCTGACGACAGCCATGCACCACCTGTGCAGGCCCCCGATTTTACGGGTCCCTCCCCTTTCGGTTCGGTACTTCCTGCATGTCAAACCCTGGTAAGGTTCTTCGCTTAGCATCGAATTAAACCACATGCTCCACCGCTTGTGCGGGCCCCCGTCAATTCCTTTGAGTTTCAACCTTGCGGCCGTACTACCCAGGCGGCTCACTTAATGCGTTAGCTGCGGCACTGAGGGAGTAACCCCCCAACACCTAGTGAGCATCGTTTACGGCTGGGACTACCGGGGTATCTAATCCCGTTCGCTCCCCCAGCTTTCGCGTCTCAGCGTCAGGGACGGCCCAGGTGACCGCCTTCGCCACTGGCGTTCCTCCCGATATCTACGCATTTCACCGCTCCACCGGGAATTCCATCACCCTCTACCGCCCTCAAGCCCGTCAGTATCCCGCGGCGTTCTCCGGTTGAGCCGGAGGATTTCACACGAGACTTAACGAACCGCCTGCACGCGCTTTACGCCCAGTAAATCCGGACAACGCTCGCCCCCTACGTCTTACCGCGGCTGCTGGCACGTAGTTAGCCGGGGCTTCCTCTGAAGGTACCGTCACCCACCTTGCGGTGGGCTTCGTCCCTCCTGACAGGGGTTTACGACCCGAGGGCCTTCGTCCCCCACGCGGTGTCGCTGGGTCAGGCTTGCGCCCATTGCCCAATATTCCCAACTGCTGCCTCCCGTAGGAGTCTGGGCCGTGTCGCAGTCCCAGTGTGGCTGATCGTCCTCTCAGACCAGCTACCCGTCATAGCCTTGGTAGGCCGTTACCCCACCAACTAGCTGATAGGCCGCGGGCTCATCCAGAAGCGGACCTTGCGGACCTTTTCCTCCCCAGAGGATGCCCCCCGAGGAGGATATCGGGTATTAGCCCCGGTTTCCCGAGGTTGTCCCCGTCTTCAGGGCAGATTGCCCACGTGTTACTCACCCGTTCGCCGGTAGAGTTGAACGCGTCTTTCGACGCGCCAACCCTCCCTCGACTTGCATGTTTGAGGCACACCGCCAGCGTTCGTCCTGAGCCAGGATCAAACTCTCCGAAGAATCTTCGAGTCAAAGACCCAAAGGATTCGTCAGGCCTAGCGTGCGGCTCCTTACCACTATGCGGTTGTCAAGGTACGGAGCGTGAGACGATGGGTCTCGCGCAGGGCACCTATTTATACCCCCAGGCCTAGATTCATGTCAAGGCCTGAAGGAAGAACATCGGGCCTCGCCCAACCGAAACGGGATGCTGGCTCTGCTCGCTGCCGCGGCCGTTGCCGCAGTCGCCTGGCTGCTCGGATGGCTCACTGTCGGCGGGGCTATTGCGGCGACGCTCGTCGGCGCCGCGATCCTTCACTTCGGGGGAATCCTGTGGGCCGCGGCGCTGCTGGCGTTCTTCCTGTCGGGCACAGTGCTCACAATGGTGGGCCGCAGCCGGAAGAGCCAGCCAGAGCACCGGAGGCGCGGGCGTACGGCCGGCCAGGTCATCGGCACCGGCGGCGTCGCGGCGCTCGTGAGTGTCCTGTGGGGCACCGACGTGGTCTCCCCCGAGATCCGCCAGCTATTGCCCGCGGCCTTTCTTGGCGCGCTGGCGACGGCGGCGGCGGACACGTGGGCGACGGAGGTCGGGATGCTCAGCCGGCATCCGCCTCGGCTCATCACGAGCGGCGCTTATGTGCCGGCCGGCACCTCGGGCGCCGTCACCCTTGTGGGATCACTCGCGGGCGTCGCGGGTGCGATCTTGATTGCGGCGATCGGTGCGCAGGGCCAGGCGCACATTTTCACCGCCGCATGGATCGCGGGCGTCTTCGCGATGTTCGTCGACAGCCTGCTGGGAGCAACGCTGCAGGCTTCCTTTCGACGTCCCGATGGCGGAATCACGGAGGACCCTGGCGGCGGAGTGGTGCTGGTTCGAGGCGTGGCGTGGCTTACCAACCATGTGGTGAATCTCTTTGCCACGCTCGTGGGAACTGTTGCGGCCGCCGCACTCGCCGGCTTGCGATAGTGGCCTTTTTAGGGGGACAGCCGGATGTTCGCGGCGTTCTCCGGCCCCAGCGTCACGTCGGGGGGCAGCAGCCGGTTGGACTCCAGGATGAAGGCCAGGACGTCCCAGTAGACCTGTGGCATCAGGCTACCGCGTACATCGTTCGGCATCTCGGTGCTGACGAAGTCGAAGAGCGCCTTCGCCGTCATGTACGTGGGGATACCATTTGGAGCCCCGATCAGGCGAGGCCCATCAGCGGTCCCCTCACCCTGCTCGCCGTGGCATCGCGCGCAGTTCATCCCGAAGAGTTCCTTCCCGCGGTCCGTCTGCTCTGTCGCGGCCAGAACGGTCGGTGCGGGCTCGGCAACGTCGGCCACCGGCGGCGCGGATGCGGCCGAAAGCGCCGCCGCTCCCGCTACGACGAAGAGCATCGTAGCCACGATCGCGCCGTAGCGCCTCACGCGGTTACCTCCGATCGCGCAACTCTTCGACGTGCGGTGACGGTGACGCATCGCTCTTGCATACGTAAGTTCAATGGCGAAAGTGCCGTTCCCCGGTCATGACCATCGCGAGGCCGAAGCGGTCGGCGGCGGCGATGACCTCTTCGTCGCGCACCGAGCCGCCGGGCTGAATCACGGCGGTCACGCCGGCCTCCGCCGCGGCCACGACCCCATCGGCGAACGGGAAAAACGCGTCCGAGGCTGCTACCGCCCCGCGCGCCCGCTCGCCGGCTTTGGCCGCCGCAAGGCGCACGCTGTCCACGCGGCTCATCTGGCCCGCGCCTACGCCGACAACCTGCGCGTCCTTCGCGAAGACAATGGCGTTGGACTTCACGTGCGCGCAGACGGTCCACGCAAAACGCAGGTCGTCCCACTCGGCCGGCGCAGGCGCGCGGACCGTGGCGGTTCTCCACGCAGACTCATCGCGGCCGACGGCATCAGACTCCTGAATCAGCAGACCGCCCCGGACACTGCGGAACTCCACACCGCCTGAGGCTCCCGGCCCTCCCGCGGCAAGCAGCCGGAGGTTCTTTTTCCCGGCGAGCACGCTCAACGCATCGGGATCGAACGCGGGCGCGATGATCGCCTCGAGGAACATCTCACCCATGGATTCCGCCGCGGCTTGATCGATGGCGACGTTCGTCGCGACGACACCGCCGAAGGCAGAAACCGGATCCCCCTCCCGGGCGCGAACGAACGCGTCGCGGACGTGCGCACCCAGTGCCGCGCCGCAGGGGTTCATATGCTTGACGATCACCGCAGCCGGCCTGGGAAGGACCCGCGCAAGCCCCCAGGCGGCCTCCAGGTCGGCAATATTGTTGTAGGAAAGTGCGCGGCCGCCAAGCACCTCGGCAGACAGCACCTCTCCCGGGGCCGGGCCGGCACCGGCCGCGGCGGTGTAGAGCGCGGCGCGCTGGTGCGGGTTCTCGCCGTAGCGCAGATCGGCCTGCTTGTGAAAGGCCAGGGTCAGGCGATCGGGAAAGAGCTCGCCGCGCGCGGGCTCCTCGCCGGCAGCGCGCTCGAAGTATGCCGCGATGGTCGCCTCGTATGCCGCCGTGCGTGCGAACGCCTCGGCCGCCAGCCGCAGGCGCATCGCCTCGGGGACGGTCCCGCCGTCCTTGAGCGCGGCGATCACCGCGCCGTACTGCTCGGGCGCGCTGAGCACCACGACGCGGGCCCAGTTCTTTGCCGCCGCGCGCAGCAGCGTCACGCCACCGATGTCGATCTGCTCGACGGCCTTCGCCATCGCGACGCCCGAGGCCGCCGCTTCCTCAAACTTGTACAGCGTCACGGCGACGAGGTCGATCGGCGTGATCCCGAGCCGCTTCAGCTCCCCCAGGTCGGCGGAGGTGTCGCGGGCGAGCAGGCCGGCGTGGATCGCCGGGTGCAGCGTCTTGACCCGCCCATCGAGCACTTCAGGAAATCCGGTGACCAGGTCCAGCGATCGTACCTGCACACTGGCGTCGCGCAGCACCGCGGCAGTCCCACCCGTGGACACCAGATCGACGCCGGCTGCCGCGAGCGCCTGCGCGAGCTGAACAAGGCCGGTCTTGTCCGACGCGCTCAGCAGCGCGCGCCGAATCGGTCCCATCACGTTCCTCCTATGAGGCGGTAGTCAGGGACGGGCGGCGGGCTCGCCTGCCGGATGGCCCTCGGGGCTCGCCGGCCGCAGCACCACGGACTGGCCGTAGATTTGGATACGACCGTCGGCCCACCAGCGGATCGCGTCAGGATAGAGCCTGCGCTCCTCTGTCTGCACGCGCTCTGCGAGGCTGGCCGGCGTGTCGCCGTCGAGCACCGGGACCGCGGCCTGCGCCACGATCGGGCCGCCATCCGGGACTTCGTCCACGACATGTATTGTACATCCGCTGGTTGGACTTCCGGCCGCGAGGACCGCCCGATGCACGCGATCGCCGTACATGCCTTTGCCCCCGAACGCCGGCAGCAGTGCCGGGTGCGTATTCAGGATGCGCCCGGCGTAGCGGGCCACGAAAGCCGGCGAGAGGATGCGAAGAAAGCCTGCCAGGCAGATGAGATCGGCGCGGTGGGCGTCGACCGCGGCGGCCAAGTCGGCCTCGAACGCCTCACGCGAGCGGCCGCGATGATCGGCGAGCACGGTAGGCACGCCCGCGCGCCGTGCGCGCTCCAGCGCATACGCCGCCGGATTGTTGGAGACCACCACGGCGATCCGAACGTGCTCTGACCCGCGCGGCGTCGCGAACGCATCAAGAATGGCCTGCAGCGTCGTCCCCGAGCCGGAGGCGAAGACCGCGACGTTGGTCATGGCAGCTCGACGCCCCGGGCGCCTGAGACGATCTCGCCAATCTCAAATGCCGGAATCCCCTGCGCCTCGAAGTGCGCAATAACGCATGCCGCGTCACGCGCAGAGACGACCAGCACCATCCCGATGCCCAGATTGAAGGTCGCGATCATCTCTTCCTCTGGGATGTTGCCCGCGCGCCGGAGGAACGCGAAGATCGGCGGCTCGGGCCACGACCGCCAGACGCGGGCGCGGCATCCTTCGGGAAGAGGTCGGATCAGGTTGTCGCGGAGCCCGCCGCCGGTGATGTGCGCGATGCCCTTGGGGCGCACAAATTCCGTCAGCGCGAGCACGGCGGGTGCATAACACCGGTGCGGGGCAAGCAGTGCCTCACCGACGGTGCAGTCGAGCTCGAATGGACGGTCGTCGAGCCGGACACCGGCCTCGTCCAGGACGCGGCGCGCCAGCGAGTACCCGTTCGTGTGCAGGCCCGTCGAGGCCAGCCCGATCAGGCGGTCGCCGGGCGCGATCTCGTCTCCCGTGATGAGGCCGTCGGGCGGGGCGAGGCCGATCATCATCCCGACCACATCGTAGGCATCGGCCACGTAGGCGCCGGGCATCTCGGCCGTCTCACCGCCGAGCAGCGCGACGCCGAGCGCGCGGCACGCCTCGGCCGCCGCGCCGACGATCTCTTCGACCACGGCCGGCACCAGGCGGCCCATGGCGATGTAGTCGAGGAATGCCACCGGACGCGCGCCCTGCGACACTATATCGTTGGCGCAGTGGGCAACAGCATCCCATCCGATCACGCGGTCGAGTCCCGCACGCCGCGCGAGCAACGTCTTGGTGCCGACTCCGTCGACGGTAGCAAAGACGAGCGCTTCTCCCGCGGGCAGGCGCAGCGCCCCGGCGAACGCGCCGATGCCCGCCGCGACATTGTCGGAGTGTGTCGCGCGAATGGTGTCCGCCAGGCGGCTGAGCAGTCGCGTCTTCGCCTCGGTGTCGACCCCCGCGCTCTGGTACGTGAGCGCGTGCGGCCGCACGGCGCCGGACGGCTCGGTCACGAGCGTCCTCCCACGGGAGCCGGCACGAACGTATCGAGCGCGGTTCGCCCGGCTTCGGCTTCGGTCGGCACTCGCGTCGGATAGCGGCCGTCCAGACACGCCATGCAGAGCGTGTCGCGGGCAAGGCCCAGGGCCTCGACCAGACCATCCTGGCTCAGGTAGCCGAGCGTATCGGCGCCGATCATACGCCGGATCTGCTCGACCTCGAGCCGGCCGGCCACCAGCTCGCCCCGGCTGCTGGTGTCGATGCCGTAGAAACAGGCGTGCCGGATCGGCGGGGACGAGATGCGGACATGCACCTCATCCGCGCCCGCGGCGCGCAGCAACCGGACGATCCGCGCCGAGGTCGTGCCGCGGACGATGGAGTCATCGACGAGCACGACGCGGCGGCCGGCGATCACCTCGACGTTGGGGTTCAGCTTCAGCCGAACCCGGAAGTCGCGCACGGCCTGGTCGGGTTGAATGAATGTCCGCCCGATGTAGCGGTTCTTGATCAGACCGACATCGAACGGCAGGCCTGCGCCCTCCGAGTATCCCATCGCGGCGGAGGTTCCCGAGTCGGGCACGGCGATGACGATGTCGGCGTCGGCGGTATGCTCCCGGGCCAGAATGCGGCCCATGCGGCGGCGGGCCTGGTGGACGTTGAGGTCGCGCAACACCGTGTCGGGCCGGGCGAAATAGATGTACTCGAACACACAGTGCGCGCGGCGCCGCAGGGGAAGCACCTGGCGCGTGCGCATCCCTCCGGCGTCGAGCGTCACCAGCTGGCCGGGTTCGACGTCACACACCGCCTCGGCGCCGTTGTGGTCGAAGGCGCACGACTCAGACGCGACCGCCCAGAACGAGGGCCCGCGCCCCACCGCCAGGGGCCGGATGCCGTGCGCGTCCCTGAAGGCATAGAGCCGGCCCTCTGCGCAGGCGGCGATGGTGTACGCCCCCTCAATACGATGCATGCAGCCGGCGATCGCGTCCTCCACGGTGGCGGCCGGCGTCCGGGCGATGAGATGCGCGATGATCTCGGTGTCGGTGGTGCCGGCGAAGGTCACGCCCTCGGACTCGAGCGCACCGCGCAGGACCGGCGCGTTGATGAGGTTGCCGTTGTGTGAAATCGCCACGGGGCCCCAGGGCGACGGCGCGACGAACGGCCCGGCGTTCTCCAGGCTCACCGATCCCATCGTCGCGTAGCGGACGTGCCCGATCGCCGCGGGACCCGGGAGCAGCCTGATGCGGTCGGAATCGAACACCTGCGCTACCAGCCCCATCCCGCGGTGCAGTGTCATCGTCGCATCTGCCATCGCTGCAATGCCAGCGCTCTCCTGCCCGCGGTGCTGCAGCGCGTAGAGGGCCACGTGCACCAGCGGCGCGGCATCGGCGCCATCCGTGCACAGCACCCCGCTGACACCGCATTCCTCTTTCCATGGGCTTGCGTCCCGCGGGCTCTCGACCGGCTGAAGGGGATGTGGGGCGGGCACGTGCGGCATCGGTCTACGCCTCCAGGCTGTTCCAGGCATCCGTGAGCGCGCGCACGGGAAGATCGATCGCGGGCGAGGTCGCGCCGCCGGTGAGGGACCCCGCGCCGCTGATGAGCAACGACGTTCCGCCGACTGCGCCAATGACGCGGCAGGCGACGTCATGTGTTCTCGCCAGTGCTTCGAGTGCGGCGAGACGCCCCGGCTCAATCGACACGACGAATCGGCCGGGACCTTCGCCAAACCACCACTCTGCCACGTTCGAACCGGCTTGATCATCGGCCCGTGCCGCGGGCTCCGATGCCTGGGTGATCGTGACCTCAGCGCCGATCTGTCCGTGGATGCACGCTTCGGCCAGCGCGACGGCGGTCCCGCCGTCGCTGACATCGTGCGCCGATGTAAGCAGGCCGTCGCCGACCGCCTGGCGCACGCAGCGAATGGCGCGCGCGGTGAGGTGCAGGCCGGGATCGGGTGCGCCGACTGCGGCCTGCCGCTCGATCGCTACGCGATACAGGCTGGCACCGAGTGACACATCGCCGGCACCGAGCAGCACGATCAGATCGCCCTCGCGGACAAATCCCGGCCGGACGCAGCGCGAAATGTCATCGATCACTCCGACCATCCCGATGACGGGCGTGGGGATGATGCCACCCGCCGTAGCCTCGTTGTAGAAGGATACGTTGCCCCCGATCACCGGTGCGTCCAGGGCCGTACAGGCATCGGCGATCCCGTCCACGGCCTGACGGAAGGTCCAGAACACCTCGGGACGCTCAGGGTTGGCGAAGTTCAGGCAGTCGGTCACCGCAATGGGCTCTGCGCCGGCGCAGGCCAGGTTGGCGGCGGCCTCCAGCACGATGAGCGCGGCTCCCGCTCGAGGGGCATCCGAGCACCAGCGGCCGTTGCCGTCGGCGACGAGCGCCAGGCCCATGGGCGGGGCATCGATGACGCGCAGCACCGCCGCGTCGGTGCCGGGCGGCTGCACGGTGCGCACGCCCACCATATGGTCGTACTGTTCGAAGATCGCGCGCTTGCTTGCGATGTCGGGATCCGCGAGCAGGCGCAGCAGTGTTGCGGCGAGATCATCTGCCACGACAGGCGGATGGGTTGGGTGTCGCGGCGCAGCGTGGTTGGGCTCGCGCGCTTCCGGATCGTACGCCGGTGCGTCCGCGAGCGCGTCCGGGGGAAGATCGACAATGTTCCGGCCCTGCCAGATCACGCGCAGCCGCGCATCGGCCGTCACCCGCCCGATCACGTCCGCGGCGAGCCCCCATCGATGGAAAATGGCCGCAATCCGCGCGGTATCTTCCGGGCGGACCACGAGCAGCATGCGCTCCTGCGACTCGCTGAGCAGGATCTCTTCCGGGCGCATCTCCGCCTCTCGCAGCGGCACCTGGTCCAGATCGATCTTCATGCCGACGCGTCCGCGCGCGGCCATCTCGCTTGCGGCGCATGTGATGCCGCCGGCGCCCATGTCCTGCATCGCGACGACGACCCCGCGATCCAGCGCCTCGAGCGTCGCTTCGATGAGCGATTTGCCGGTGAACGGGTCGCCGATCTGCACCGAGGCACGGTCGGTGTGCTGTCTGGCGTCGTCGAGCTCGGTGGAGGCAAATGCCGCGCCGCCGATTCCATCACGGCCCGTCCGCGCGCCAACATAGAGGACGGCATTTCCCGGGCCGCACGCCGCGGCGCTCGTGACGCGGTCGGCACGCATGAGGCCCAGGCAGGCCACGTTGACGAGCGGATTCTCGCGGTAACAGGGGTCGGTCAGCAGCTCTCCACCCACCGTTGGCACGCCGATGGCGTTGCCGTACCCGGCGATGCCGGCCACCACACCGCCGGCAAGGCGGCGTGAGCGCGCATCGTCGAGCGCACCGAACCGCAGGGAGTCCAGCAGCGCGATCGGCCGCGCGCCCATCGCCAGGACATCTCGAATGATGCCGCCGACGCCGGTCGCCGCGCCGTTGTACGGATCCACGGCGCTGGGGTGGTTGTGGCTCTCCATCTTGAACGCGATCGCCCACCCGCCTCCGATCGAGACCACGCCGGCATTGCTCCCCGGGCCGCTGAGCACGCGGGGCGAGGTCGAAGGCAGGCGCCGGAGCGTCCGCCTGGAGTGCTTGTAGCCGCAATGCTCGGACCACATCACGGCGAACATGCGCGCCTCAACCGGGTTGGGCTCGTGGCCCAGGCGCCGCACGATCTCGCGATGATCGCGGTCCGGCAGCGCGATAGCGGCCTCGGCGGCGTCGCGCGTGAGCGCCTGGGTCACGAGACGGGCTCCATCCGTGCGGCGACCGATGCGATCACGGATTCAAAGATCCTTCGGCCGTCTGCCGACCCCAGCAGCGCCTCCGATGCGCGCTCGGGATGGGGCATGAGGCCGACCACGTTGCCGCGGGCGCTCGCCACGCCCGCGATGCCATCGACAGAACCGTTGGGATTGGCATCGGGAATTATCCGGCCGCGGGAATCGCAGTAGCGAAAGATCACGCGACGCGCCGCCTGCAACTCCGCGAGGTCTGAAGGGCCCGCGCGGTAGCCGCCCTCGGCGTGCGCAATCGGCATCTGGAGCACGGTGCCTTCAGGGATCGCGGCGGTAAAGGGCGTTGCGGAGGATTCGACCCGCACCCACACCGGTGTGCAGCGGAACCGTAGCCGCGCGTTACGCACCAGCGTGCCGGGCAGCAGGCGCGCCTCGGTGAGGATCTGAAAGCCATTGCAGATCCCGAGCACGGGCCTCCCCGCCCCGGCGAAGTCACGGATGGCCGGCATCACCGGTGACGTGGCGGCGATGGCGCCGGCCCGCAGATAGTCGCCGTAGGAAAATCCCCCCGGCAGGACGATGACATCGAGCCCGGCCACCGTGCGGTCTTCATGCCAGACCTCATCGACCGTCTGGCCCAGCACCGACCGCAGCGCGTGGAGGCAGTCACGGTCGCAGTTGGAGCCTGGAAAGACGACGACCCCCCACCTCATCGGCGACCCTCCCGACCCAATCCGGCGGCGGTTTCGATACGCCACGACTCGATCAGCGGATTGGCGAGAAACCGCTCGCACATCTCGCTGACGGTCGCCGCCGTGGCATCGGGCGCCGTGACTTCAATCACCTTTCCCACGCGCACGCCCTCCGCCGCATAGCCGAGCGCGGCCAGCCCACGCGCCACGGCCTGGCCCGCGGCGTCCAGCACGCCGGGTTTAAGCATGATGACCACACGAAATACGGGCCTCTACACGGGCTCCTTTCCGGTCAGGCGGCGATACGTCTCGCGGTAGCGTTCCTGGGTGGCCGCGACGACCTCGGACGGCAGCGAGGGAACCGGCGGTTCCCGGTTCCACCCGATCTGCAGCAGGTAGTTGCGCACGTACTGCTTGTCGAGCGGCACGAGCGATCGCGTGCGGGCATAGTCCGAAGCGTCCCAGTAGCGAGAGGAGTCGGGCGTCAGAGCTTCGTCGATCAGCGTGAGCTCGTCACCCGACGGTCCGGCGATCAGGCCGAACTCGAACTTGGTGTCGGCCAGCAGGAGCCCGCATGCCGCGGCATACGCGTGCGCGTGTTCGTACAAAGCCACGCTCACGTCTCGGAGGCGGACGGCCAGCGCGTCGCCGACAAGATCGCGCATAGCCTCAAACGAGATGTTCTCATCATGGCCGGCCGACGCTTTGGTCGCCGGCGTGAAGATAGGCATCGCCAGCCGGTCGCCTTCCTCCAGGCCCGCGGGAAGCTCGACTCCGCAGATGACGCGCTCGCGGCGATAGTCCGCCCAGGCTGAGCCCGCCAGATAGCCGCGCACGACGCACTCGACGTCGAGTCGGCGGGCACGGCGAACCAGCATCGCGCGGCCATCGAGGACGGCGGCGTGCTCTCTCAGGGCCTCGGGCATCCTGGCCGGATCGGTCGCGATCAGGTGATTGGGAATGATCGCGCGCGTGCGGTCGAACCAGAACGCAGACAGCTGCGTCAGGATGCGGCCCTTGCCCGGCACGGGCGTCGGCAGGATATGATCGAAGGCCGAGATGCGGTCCGTGGCCACGATGAGCAGCATGCCGTCCAGTGCGTAGACATCGCGCACCTTCCCCCGTGCGAGCAGCGGCACGGGCAGGTCGGTACTGACAACCGCTGAGGGTGCCGACGACGTCACGATGTACCCCTCCTCTCGCGCTGTGTGGACCCGCGGCTCTCCGGCCCACGCGTGCCAGCGGCCGCGGGCACGCGCGCGCGTCCCGCCCCCTCCACAATCACAACCGCCCCCCCGAGGGGCCGTGCAAGATCGAAGCGCGCGGCCACCTCTTCGGGCGTGAGCGCGCCGCTTGAAGTCAGCCCGGCGGCGAACGTCTTGCGTCCCTCCAGCGCAGCGGTCGCGGCGTCTTGCACGATCCGATAGGCGTCTTCGCGACTCAGACCTTTCTCCACCAGCGCCAGCAGCACGCGATGGCTGAAGATCAGTCCCCCGGTCACATCGAGATTGCGCCGCATGTTGTCGGGAAAGACGCGCAGTCCGCTCAACACCCGGTGCAGGATCATCAGCATGTAGTGGATCAGCCCCGTCGCCTGGGGGAAAATCACGCGCTCGGCCGAGGAGTGGCTGATGTCGCGCTCACCCCACAGCGTCTGGTTCTCCATCGCCACGATGGCCGCGGCGCGCACCGTGCGTGCCAGGCCGACCAGACGCTCGCAAAGAATCGGGTTGCGCTTGTGCGGCATCGCCGACGAGCCTGTCTGGCGGGTCGAAAAGGGCTCTTCGACCTCGCGCAGCTCCGTCCGCTGCAGCGTGCGGATCTCGGTCGCGATCTTCTCGATCGTTCCGGCCAGGATGGCCAGGGTGGTGACGTACTCGGCGTGCCGGTCGCGCTGCAGCACCTGGCTGCTGACCGGCGCTGGAACCAAACCGAGCCCGGCGCACACGGCGGCCTCGATCTCTGGAGACGAATGGATGTACGTGCCGACTTCGCCCGACAGCTTTCCAACGCGCACGGTTTCGCGCGCGGCCCGGACGCGCGCCATGGCGCGATCCAGCTCGGTATGCCACAGCGCCACCTTGACGCCGAAGGTGATCGGCTCCGCGTGCATCCCGTGCGTACGTCCGGCCATGACGGTGTGTCGGTGACGGTCCGCGAGCGCCGCCGTGGATTCGCGCACGAGCGCGAGGGCGTCGGCGATCAGATCGGCGGCCCGCACCAGCAGAACGGACTGCGCGGTATCCACGACATCGGATGATCCAAGCCCGTGGTGCAGGTGGCGCGCATCGGGACCGGTCAGTTCTGCGACCGAGCGCAGGAAGGCGACGACGTCGTGCTGTGTGTCCCGCTCGATCTCGTCGATGCGGGCAGGGCTGCCAACGCGCGCGGTGCGGCGCAGGCCGGCCGCGATGTCTTGCGGCACTTCGCCGCGCGCGGCCCGCGCCTCGACCGCGAGCAGCTCGATCTCCAGCCACAAGGCGAACTTCGTCTCGGGCGCCCACAGGTCGCGCATCTCTGGGGTCGCGTACCGGTCGATCATCGCCCGACCTCCGAGCCTGCGAGCGGCTCCGTGCGCACCAGGGCCTCGCGCTCGCGGCCCAACCCGACCATCGTGACCGGCACCTCGAGAAACGCCGCGATCCGATCGACGAAGCGCCGCGCAGCGACAGGGAGGTCGCCAACCCGCTCGACGCGCGGCGGCAGGCGCCACCCCGGAAGCTCCTCGTAGACCGGCTCAACCTCCGCGAGCGTGGGCATCTCGGGGACCGTATCGAGCATTTCGCCGCGATGGCGGTACCCGGTACAGATCTTCACGGTCTCCAGACCGTCGAGCACGTCGAGCTTCATTAAGGCGAGCTCGGTAAATCCGGCCACCTCCGCGGCAAACCGCGCGGCGACGCCGTCGAACCACCCGCACCGCCGCGGCCGGCCGGTGGTGGTCCCGAACTCATGCCCGACCTTGCGGATGCGCTCGGCGACTTCGTCGTGCAGCTCGGTCGGCATGGTTCCGGCGCCAACCGCCGTCGTGTAGGCCTTCACCACGCCGACCACGCGGGTGATGCGCGCCGCCGGAATTCCCGCGCCTGCCGCCGCGCCACCGGGCAGGCACGTTGAGGACGTGACATACGGATAGATCCCCCAGTCGAGATCGCGCATGACGCCCAGATGGCCCTCGAGGAGCACACGCGCATCCGTGCGCAGGGCGCGCTGTACGAGAGGGTGGCTGTCCACGATGCGCGGGCCGAGGAGGTCGCGCCATCGCCGGCACCGTTCGAGAATCGCTGTGGCATCGAGCGGCTCGGCGGCGTGGACCTGCGTCAGCACCCGGCTGGTCCTGGCGACCTGGTAGCGAACCTGCTCGCCCAGGTGCCGCTCGTGCAGCAGGTCACCCACCCGAACACCGACGCGCGCAACTTTGTCGGCATACGCCGGCCAGATTCCCTGCTTGGTCGTCCCGTGCTGGCCTTGGCCTCGGGCCTGCTCCTCGAGCGTGTCGAGATCGATGTGATGTGCAAACAGCAGGTGCGCGCGATTGGAGATCAACACGTTGTGCGTCGAGACGCCTCGCGACTCCAAGGTTGCCAGCTCGTCGAGGAGGACATCGGGGTTCACGACGACGCCGGGACCGATCAGGCAGGTCACCCGTGGATGCAGGACACCCGATGGGACAAGATGCAGGGCGAATGTGCCCCGGTCGCTGACCACCGTGTGCCCGGCGTTTGCGCCGCCGTTGTACCGGATGACGAGATCGGCATCCGCGGCCATGGCATCGACAACTTTGCCTTTGCCCTCGTCACCCCAGTGGCCCCCGACAACCGCGATGACCGGCATGCGCTACTCTCCCACTCGAGCGTGCGCCGCCAGGGTCTCGTCCGCGCGGGGCGCGCTTGCGACAGCGGCACCGATATCCCAGCGATAGTGCATCCCGGCAAACAGGATGCGCTTCGCGGCGCGATAGGCCCGCACTCGCGCGGCCGCCACGTCCGTTCCCAGGCCGACGACCGTTATGACCCGGCCGCCGGCGGTCACGATCCGGCCATCACGCTCCGTGGTGCCGGCGTGGAAGATCAAGGCGTCCTCCGCCGCGGATTCCAGCCCGTCTATGTCATCGCCCGCTTCTGGAGCCTGCGGATATCCGCGCGACGCCAGGACCACCCCGACAGCGGCGCCGCCGGTCTGCACGAGCGCGTCCGGCGCCAACCGGCCGGCGTGCAGGTCCGCACACGCGTCCACGAGATTGCCCGACAGCAGCGGAAGGACGACTTGTGCTTCGGGATCGCCCAGCCGGCAGTTGAACTCCAGTACCCGAGGGCCGTCGCGCGTCAGCATCAAACCCGCAAACAGAATGCCGCGATACGGATGGCCTTCGGCGCACAGCGCGTGCGCGACCCGCTCAAAGATCTCCACGCGGATATAGTCGCGCAGCGCATCGGTCAGGGGATATGGGGCGACCGCGCCCATGCCGCCCGTATTCGGCCCCCGGTCGCCATCGAAGACACGCTTGTGGTCCTGCGCGGCGGGCAGAAGTGCAACCGCCTCGCCGTCGACGAGGGCGAACGCGCTGACCTCTTCCCCCTCGAGCCGCTCTTCGATAACGATCCGCTGACCGGAGTTGCCGAAGGCCCGGCGGACCATGATCGTCTCGATCGCCGCGCAGGCCTGCTCGGCGTCATCACAGACCACGACGCCCTTGCCCGCGGCCAAACCGTCGGCTTTCACGACGACCCCCGCCGTCTGGCCGCGCACATACGCCAGTGCCGATGCCGGATCGTCGAACGCGCGCGCCTCCGCCGTAGGAACCCCGTGCTTCTGCATCAGGTCTTTCGCGAAGGTCTTGCTGCCTTCGATCCTGGCAGCCGCAGCCGTGGGACCAATGATCGGCAGACCGCGCGCCTCAAACGCATCCACGATCCCGGCGACGAGCGGGACTTCAGGGCCTACCAGCGTCCAGTGGACCCCGCGCGTCGCAGCGGCATCGGCCAGGCCGTTGCAGTCATCAGCGGAAATGGGCAGGCAGACGGCGAGTCGCGAGATCCCCGGATTTCCCGGAGCAGCATAGAGCGACGCCTCCGGGAACGCGCGCGACAGATGCCATGCCATCGCGTGCTCCCGGCCTCCACCGCCAATGACGAACAATCGCAGCGTCTGAGCCATGATTTGTTCGGTCTTTCTGCATAGTGGAGGGGGAAAGTGAAGGTTCCCAGCCCAGAACCTATCATGAATTTCGTACGATTGCAACGAGTTGATGGTCTCTGGCCAAAAAATCGAGGAGAGGAACCGTCAACTCCCCTCCCCGACGTTTCGAACGGCTGATGCTCGCGCTACATCGGCGGCATGGGCGGTGTCGCCGGGCCTTCTTTCTCCTCTTCGGGCTTCTCCACGACCATCGCTTCGGTCGTGAGCAGCAGGCCCGCGACGCTCGCCGCGTTCTGCAGGGCCGAGCGTACGACCTTGGCCGGGTCTACGATCCCCGCCTTGAACATGTCCACGAATTCGCTCCGCAGGACATCGAAGCCCCACCCGGCCTTCTGCTCCTTGAGATGCTCGACAATGATCGAGCCTTCCTGGCCGGCGTTGATGGCGAGCTGTCTGGCCGGCTCGGACAGGGCCTTCTTCACAATCGAGGCCCCGATCTTCTCGTCGCCCTCCAGCTTGAGGCCGTCGATAGCCTTGCCGGCGACCACGAGCGCGGCGCCGCCCCCAGAGACGATCCCCTCTTCGACCGCCGAACGGGTGGCGCGCAGGGCGTCTTCGGTGCGCGTTTTGCGGTACTTCAGCTCGGCCTCACTCGGCGCGCCGACCTTGACGACCGCAACCCCGCCGGCCAGCTTGCCCAGGCGCTCCTGCAGCTTCTCGCGGTCGTAGTCAGAGTCGGTCTCTTCGACCTGCTTGCGCAACTGCTGCACGCGCTTCTCGATGTCGGCCTTCTTCCCGGCGCCCTTGACGATGATCGTCTCTTCCTTGCGGATCCTCACCTGACCGGCGCGGCCCAGATGCTGCATCTCGGTGTTCTCGAGCTTCAGGCCCACCTCATCGCTGATGACTTGTCCGCCGGTGAGAATCGCAATGTCTTCGAGGATGGCCTTGCGCCGATCGCCAAACGCCGGCGCCTTAACCGCCACCGCCTGAAGCGTGCCGCGGAGCTTGTTCACCACGAGCGTCGCGAGGGCTTCGCCTTCGACGTCTTCGGCGATGATCACGAGCGGCCGCCCGAGCTGCACAACCCGCTCCAGCACCGGAAGCAGGTCCTTCACCGCGCTGATCTTCTTGTCGGTGATGAGCAGCATGGCGTCTTCGAGGACCGCCTCCATCTTCTCCGCGTCGGTGATGAAGTACGGGGAGATGTAGCCTTTGTCGAACATCATCCCCTCGACGACCTCGACGGTCGTTTCGATCCCCTTCGATTCCTCGACGGTGATGACGCCGTCTTTGCCGACTTTGTCCATCGCGTCGGCGATGATCTTCCCGATAGCGGGATCGTTGGCGGAGATGCTGGCGACCTGCTCGATCGCCTCCTTGGTCTCGACCGGCTTGGCGGCCGATTGGATGCCGCTGACGACCGCGGCGACCGCCTTGTCAACGCCGCGCTTCAGGGCCATGGGGTTCGACCCGGCCGAGACCATCTTCAGGCCGCCGTGCACGATCGCCTGGGCCAGGATCGTGGCGGTCGTTGTCCCGTCGCCGGCGACGTCTTCGGTCTTCGTCGCCACCTCGCGGACGAGTTGCGCGCCCGCATTCTCGAACGGATCCTCGAGCTCGATCTCCTTGGCCACCGTCACGCCGTCATGCGTGATCGTGGGCGAGCCGAACTTCTTCTCGAGGACGACGTTGCGGCCTTTGGGGCCGAGCGTGATCTTGACGGCCTCGGCAAGCTTGTTGACGCCGCGCTCCATCATGCGCCGGGCATCTTCGTCGTACGATAGGATTTTCGGCATCGGTCCCTCCTCTAGGCCTTCGCCCGGGCCGGGCTCTTCTCGACGATCGTGAGAATGTCGCTGGCGCGTAGAACTAGCAGGTCGCCGTCGTCACCCTTCACTTCGGTGCCCGCGTACTTGGCGAAGAGCACTCGATCCCCCGCCTTGATGTCCACCGGCCGGCGCTTGGTCCCGTCCTCGTTCCACTCGCCCGGACCCACGGCCACTACCTCTCCGTGCTGCGGCTTCTCTTTGGCGGTGTCTGGTAACACGATGCCCCCCTTCGTGCGCTCTTCCTCTTCAAGGGGCTTGATGACCACACGGTCACCCAAAGGCTTGAGTTTCATCTTATGCCCTCCCTGCGGTATGTGATCGGGGATTTAGCACTCTCGATGGGAGAGTGCTATCCCAATCTTATGCGGGCAGGCGGGAGCGATCAAGCCCCCAGGTGCGGATTTTCGAGTGGCAGGTCCGCGGCCACGCCTAGTGCCCAGGAGTCCCGGTACCCCCGCTGGAGCCTGGACGCCCCGGCGGCGGCGATCATGGCCGCGTTGTCCGTGCACAGATCGAGTGGCGGAATCAGCACCGGGATCCCAAGGTCTTTGGCCTCCGCCTGGAGGCGCGCCCGCAGCACGGTGTTGGCCGCGACGCCGCCCGCCAGCAGCACCGCTGCCGGCCGGTGCTCGCGCGCGGCGCGGACGAGTTTTCGCACCAGCGCCTCGGCCACGACCCGCTGGAGCGACGCCGCCAGGTTGGCCAGGTACTCCTGGCTCAGCGCGGGCTGGGCGGCGAGGGCCCGCAGCGCCGCGGTCTTGATCCCACTGAAGCTGAAGTCGAGCCCGCCGTTCGCAAACGGTACCGGCAGCGGGACGGCCGCAGGATCGCCCGACTGGCCGAGACGATCCAATGCCGGGCCGCCTGGGTAGCCCAGCCCCATCGCCCTGGCGACCTTGTCAAAGGCTTCACCGGCCGCATCGTCGCGCGTGCGCCCAAGCATCACGTAGCGGTGCGGGGCTTCGATGAGCACCAGATCGGTGTGCGCGCCCGAGACGATCAGCGCCAGCGCAGGCGTCGGCGGCGGGCCGGTCGCGATCACATTGGCGTACAGGTGCCCTTCCAGGTGATTCACGCCGATGAGGGGAAGATCGTGGACGAAGGCCAGCGTCTTGGCGGCCGCCACGCCCACGGCGAGCGCGCCGACCAGGCCCGGACCGCGCGTGACGGCGACGCCGTCGACGCCGTCCCAGCCCACGCCGGCCTGGCTCAGCGCGAGCTGAATGACCGGCAGGAGGCGCTCGAGATGCCGGCGGGAGGCCAGCTCTGGGACGACACCGCCATAGCGCTCGTGGAGAGCAGCCTGCGAGGCGACGATGTTGCTCAAGATGCGGCGACCATCTGCCACGACGGCCGCCGCGGTCTCGTCACAGGAAGTCTCGATGCCGAGGACGCGCATGTCGTGCGCGCCGGCTATTCCCCGAGGTCGCGACGCACGGCGTCGAGACGGGCGTGCGACTCCGGGTCCCGGAGGTTGCCGCTCCACATGACCAGGGCGTCCTCGCCGTTGTCGCTGTAATACCGCTTGCGCAGCGCCACGTCGCGGAAGCCGAACTTGTGGTAGAGCGCGAGCGCGACCGTGTTCGACGGCCGGACCTCGAGGGCCATCCAGCGGGCGCCGCGGGCCAGGGCCCGGTCGATCAGTCCCAGCAGCAGCCGCTCACCGATACGCTGTCCACGGCGGAGCCGATCGACGGCGATCGTCGTGATATGGGCTTCGTCGAACATCACCCACATGCCGGCGAACCCGGCGATCTGCTCATCGTCGTCGCGGGCCACGATGTAGCAGGCGGCCTGATTCTCCTCGATCTCGGCGCGGTAGGCGTCCTTCGGCCAGGGGATGGCGAAGGCCTCTTGCTCAATCTCGCGCACTCGCGCGAGATCATCAAGCGTCATCGGTTCAACGCGGACGCGGGTGATCTGCTTCACGGCTGCTCAGACCAGTTTTTCTGGATTGCCTGCGCCCTTCCTGCCCGGCTCACTGAGGTCATGGAGCAAACTCCTTTGCGTCAGGCTCGCGGGCATAGCGCGGGACCAGGCGCAGCGGGTCATCGCGTTCGCCCCGGACCAGCCGGATCCGGCCCAGCACGCCGCCTACGGACGCACGGGGCCACCAGTGCCCGAGCGGCGCAGGAGTGGCCCAGGGCGCGAGCGCCGCCAAGATCGCCGGCTGATGGCGTTCAAGCGCGTCTCCGGCCACGATGATCGGTTCCGTGATCGCCGGAAGGCAATCGCCAATCTCGGATGGTGAGGCGAGCGTGTCGTGAGTCAGTCGCTCGGGCGCGGCGCCAGAGCCCGATGCCTGACGGCGGAACAGCGCGGCGGCGATCTCCCCGCGGCGGGCGTCGATCGCGGCGAGCACGAGGCCCGCTGACGCGATGGGACTATCCTGGTCCGGGACTCCCGCCGCAATCACCTCCAAGGTGGAGATGCCGATGATTGGTCGGCCCGCGGTCATCGCCCATGTGGACGCAGTCATCAGGCCGACCCGAAGGCCCATGAAGCCACCCGGACCCAGCGAGGCGACGATGCCGTCGATACCGTCGACGGTCAGTCCGGCGTCGGCGAGCGTTGCGCGGATCGCGCCCATGAGCCACTCGAGGTGCTCCCCGGCAACGCGCGCGGAATGCTCGGCGAGGATGCCCTCCGCTGCCACAACGGCGACGCTCGCGTGCGGCGTCGCGGTCTCGATCGAGAGCACGCGCATCGTGCTACTCCGCCAGGGCCGGCGCCAGCCGCTCGCGCATCGCGGCCGGGACCGTCAGGGTGAACACGCGGGTCTGGGCGTCTGGCCCAGCGGCGCAGGCGATCAACAGGTAATCCGGCGGAAGGATCCACGGCGCGCGGTCGGCCCATTCCACGACCGCGATTCCGCCCCCCTCGATGAGATCGTCCAGGCCGAGGTAGTCCACTTCGTCGCGGCGCTCGAGCCGGTACAGATCGATGTGATAGACACGGATCGGGCCGTCGTACTGTCGGATGAGCACGAACGACGGGCTGGCGATGTACCCTGTCACACCCACGCCCAGCGCGATCCCACGGGCGAGAACCGTCTTGCCCGAGCCGAGCGGTCCAATGAGCGCGACGACATCGCCCGCGCGCAGCCGGCTGCCCACGCGCCGTCCGAACGCTTCGGTGGCTTCCGGGGAATGCGTGCTGACGACCGTGGGTTGGGGAGCGACGGGCAACGCGAGGACGAGCTGATGCTACGCCGACGCGCGCGGCTCGGGCTTCACACGGAGGCGCAGCCCATCGAGCGCCACGACCCGCACCGGCTGGCCGTCGTCGATCGGTCCGTCCACGGCGACGGCCGTCCACATCTCGCCCTGGACATGGACCACGCCCTCAGGATCGAGGCGTGATCGGGCAATGCCGACCGCCCCCGCCAGCCGCTCACCACCCACGTGTGCGACGCCCTTCTGGGCGCGGATCCCGGCGCCGACCGCGAACAGGAAGAAGCCGGCCAGGACGGCGGCGACGCCGATGATCAACCGCAGCGAGATCTGCAGCACCGGCGCCTGGCGCTCGGTCAGCAGGATCGCGCCGAAGATGAACGCGATCACCCCGCCGACGGTGAGCACGCCGTGCCCGGGCACCTTGATGTCCGCGATAAATAACAGGAGGGCGAACGCGATGAGCAGCAACCCGGCGGCGTTCACCTGGAGAATGGCGAACGACGCCAGCCCCAGGATGAGCGCGATCCCACCCACCACTCCGGGGAGAATGGCCCCCGGATTGTACAGCTCGACCATGATCCCCAGAATCCCCACGTTCATCAAGATGAAGCCGATGTTCGGATCGGCGAGCAGCGCGAGGAAGCGCTCGGTGACGTCCATCCCGCGGTTGACGACGCGCGCGCCGGCGGTTCGAAGCCGCGCCGGGCCGCGATCGGTGTCCACGGTCCGGCCGTCGAGCTTGCGCAGGAGATCGCCGGTATCTTCCGCGATCAGGTTGATCACGTTGAGCTTGAGCGCTTCCTCCTCGGTAATCGAGACCGCTTCGCGGACCGCCTTCTCGCCCCAGTCGGGGTTGCGGCCGCGGCGCCGCGCCATGGCACGGATGTTGGCGACGGCATCGTTGGTCACCTTGGTCATGAGTGTCCGATCCTGCTCGCTCTGGCGCTCGCCCCCGCCCATCGAGACCGGGGTGGCTGCGCCCAGGTGCGTCGCCGGCGCCATGGCGGCGATGTGCGCCGCATAGGTAATGAAGACGCCCGCCGACGCCGCACGTGCCCCGCGCGGCGCGATGTAGACGATGACCGGCACGCGGGCATTCAGGATTGCCTTCGTAATATCATCGGTGGATTTCAAGAGGCCGCCGGGCGTGTCGAGCGCCACGACGAGCGCTTCGGCATCCTCAGCTTGGGCCTCATTGATGGCGCGCTGGATGAACCGGGCCGTGGACGGGGCGATTGTCCCGTCGATCGTGATGCTGTAGACCGCTCGCGCCGCGGGACCCGCTTGTGGCCGGGGCTGACCCGCCTCGCCGGTCGCGGCGGCGACGACCGCGAGCCCGAGCAGCAGCAATAACCAGACCGGCCGCATCACGCTGTTTGCGACCGCGACCGCGCGCGCGCCGCCTCCACGAGCCGGCTGAACAGGCGCCGTTGAAGCGGATGGTGCGAGACCATGCGCTCCGGGTGCCACTGGATGCCGATGACGCAGTGATGGCGATCGCTCTCGATGGCCTCCACCGTGCCATCACCCGCGCGCGCCGCGACGCGGAATCCCGGTGCGGGGTCTTTGACGGCCTGGTGATGGTACGTGTTCACGCCGATTGGGCCGTCGCCGATCACGTCTGCCAGCCGCGTCCCCGCATCGACGGCGACGTTGTGGGCGACCTCCCAGGTCTCCAGGCGCCCCTCCTGAAAATGCTCCTTGGGATCGACGGTGGCCAGTGAGAGATCCTGCCAGAGCGTGCCACCCGCCGCGACGTTGATGAGCTGGATTCCGCGGCAGATGCACAGCGTGGGAAGATCCGCGTCGAGCGCGGCGCGGGCCAGCGTCATCTCCATGGCGTCTCGGGCGTCATCGATCGTGAGCGTCTCCCGCACCGACTCGTCGATAGTCTCGCCGTAATACCGGGGATGGACGTCGGCCCCACCGGAAAGCAGCAGCCCATCATAGTCGGCCGGCATCGAATCGCCCGCCCGCACGACGATTGGCTCCCCGCCGGCATCCCGCACGGCATCGGTATAGTACTGGATGGACCGGGCGACCCGGTCGATCGTGTTGGTGTCGGCGCCAAGCTGCGGCCGCCTGGCTGTGACCAGGATGCGCGGTCGGGAGCGCGTCACGGGTTGTAGATGGGCTGGTTGCCCCCACCGCAGGTCGGACAGGTTCCGTCGCTGCGACTCGACAGCGAGAGCGACTGACCATCCAGGCGCAGCGAGCGGATCTTGAACGTCACGGGCCAGGTCTCCTGGCGGACGATCGGATTGATCTGGCGCTCGAGGTCGCGGATGATCGAGACAGGCATCGGCAGGTTGTTGGCATGGAGGGTCTCGAAGTAAAACCAGACCTCGGTCGTTCCGGACACGGCGAAGAATCCTTTCATCCGCATCCGCGTCGCCTGACCTCGAAAGTTGACTGTCCCCGTTCCCAGCAGGTATCCGTCCTCGACCCACAGTCGCATGTCATCGATGAGCCGGTTGGCGTTGAAGTACTCCTGAATGCTGCGCAAGAGCACCCTGGCATGAAACGCGCTGTCGCGGAAGTCGAGCACCTTCAGCGTCCCGGAGTGGAGCGCCACCGGGTCGAGGCTCACGCCGACCAGGTTGACCATTGCCTCATCGACCCGCATGCCGTCGATCAAGACGACCCGCTTGCCCACCGCGGTGATGCGCGCGTATCCGCCTTCGTACAGGTCGGGAATCGCCTCGATGCGCAGCTCATCGGCCGACCGCATGAACGTGCCGAATGCGCGCCGGAGCAGTGCCTCGTCGGCGAGGGCCGGAATTGCGGCCAGCGCCACGATAGCGGCCAGACCGAGACCGATGCGCATTCCCGCGCTCTGCAGGCCTCGGTGTCTGACGGCAAGTGTGGGTCGCATCAGTGGGCCTCCGACGGTCCTCAAATCCCTCGACGTTCTTTTATCCTTCTGATACCTGCCCAATTCATCCTTCGGCAAGCCACCCGGCATAGGCGAAGATCGCCGGCTGGCCGCCGGTATGCCAGAACACGACCGTCTGGTCCGGAGCGAACTGCCGGTCCCGGACCATGTCGATCAGCCCGGCCATGGCCTTGCCGGTGTACACGGGGTCGAGCAGTATCCCCTCGGTGCGAGCCACCAGCCGGATGGCATCCAGGCCGGCCGGCGTCGGCACGCCGTACCGGTCGCCGACGTACTCGTCCGTCACGACGATATCATCAGGATGCGGGCGCCAGTCAAGCCCCAGGAGCCTGGTGAGTTCCTCGACCAGCCCCCACACGCGGGTGGTGACGGTATCGCGGCGCGGCCCGGCGCTGACGCCCACGATCCGGATGCCCGACTGCGTCACCTTCATCGAGGTGTACAGCCCGGCCTGGGTGCCCCCGGACGTGCTCGCGTGAACGATCGCATCGGCGCGGATACCGCGGGTGTTGAGCTGGTCCAGGAGCTCGAGTCCCGCGTTGACAAAGGCGGCGGCCCCCAGGGCCGTGGCGCCGCCGCGCGGGATCACGTACGGGTTGCGGCCTTTGCGCTGAAGATCCCGCGCGATGTCCTCGACGACGCCCATGACGACATACTCATCGTCGGTGTTCACGATGCGGATCTCGGCGCCGAAAATCGCGTCGAGCAGCAGATTCCCCTGCCGTTGCGGAGGCTCCTCGCCGTTGAGGACCACGACGGCGTCAAGACCGAGGCGCCGCGCCGCGGCCGCGGCCACGCGGGCGTGGTTGGACTGCACGGCTCCGACCGTCACGACCACATCACATCCGCGGTCGACGGCTTCGCCCATCAGATACTCGATCTTGCGAACCTTGTTGCCGCCAAACGCGAGGCCGGTGATATCGTCGCGCTTGATCATGACGCGCGGGCCGCCCAGATACGCAGACAGCGACGGTGCCTCCTCGAGCGGCGTGGGAAGAGCGGCGACTTTGAGGCGAGGCAGGCGTCCGAGCTGCACGGTCCCCTCCGGCTTCGGGGACGTGCCCTTCTCTTATGCCGAGAGCATCTCCTGCCCTCGGGGCGATCAGCGGGTTTCCCACCAGGAGATCGGAGCGACGGCCACGCCCCGGGCGCTATAATGACTTCAAAGGAAGGTATCTTCCGTAGAGCGACGATACCACCCGGAAGGAGAAGGGCACAAACATGGCCGAGTACGAGTTCACCGTGGTCATCGAGCGGGATGAGGACGGCCGCTTCGTGGCCATCTGCCCGGGCCTCCAAGGATGCTACACGGAAGGGGAGACCGAAGAGGAAGCCCGGGAACTGATCACAGACGCCATTCGCCTCCACGTAGAGGACCGGCTGGCCTCGGGCGAGCCGATTTATGAGGAGGTCGGTGCCACCAAGATTCGCGTGGCAGTATGACCTCCAGACTGCCGGTACTCACGGCACTGGAGATTCTCGGGATCCTCCGGCGGCATGGGTTTGTCCAGGTGAGACAGAGCGGCAGTCACGTTCTCCTAAAGCACCCCGACGGGCGTCGAACGACCGTCCCGCTCCACAAGGCGCGGGACCTCGGACGCGGCCTGCTTCGGCAGATCATGCGAGATGCACG
>JBQTJP010000277.1:0-5880 GCA_052386995.1 Armatimonadota bacterium | reverse complement strand
TCTCGACCGCGGTCGGGCGGCCTCCATCGAGCGTAACCACCGCGACGATCGAGTCGAGGTTGATTTTTGAACGAAGGCTGCGCCACGAGTAGGGCGGGTCGCTCCGCCGCAGTTGCGGAAACTTGCCAACCGTCACCGAGTGGAACAGAAAGTTCCCCAGGCTGTAGAGGACTGGGCGGCCATCGATCACTTCGACGCCGTGCAGCATATGCGGGTGGTGGCCCACGATCACGTCGGCACCCGCGTCGATCAAAGCCTTCGCCAGTGGGCGCTGGTACGTGGCGAGCAGATCCTGGAATTGCGCCATGAACCCGTGTGGCACCCCCCAGTGGATGCCGACGATGCACGTATCCGCGGCGCGCTTAGCGCTGCTCACAGCGGAGGTCACCGCGTCGACATCCGCCGGCCAAGCACGCGTCTCGACGAAGGGAGCAAGGCCGGGCGTTTCGTCAAGGCCAGTCCCGTCGACCACGTAACTTGTCGTAACGTGGATGGGGGCAATACCGGGCCGGTCGACGGCAGCGCCGCTTCCGACGGGCAGTGTGGTCGCCACACCTACAAACGCCACGCGCGTTCCGCCTGCCGACAGTATCGCGGGCGCAAGGGCCGCCGCGAGATCGCTTCCCGCCCCGACGGCGGCGACACCTGCGCCGGACAGCGCGGTCAGCGTGTCGTGCATTCCATCGAGACCGTGGTCGAGCATGTGGTTGTTGGCCAGCGTCACGACATCAATACCCGCGGCTCGCAGCTCATGGGCCAGCGCGGGGTCGCTGCGAAAGGCCACGTGTTTGTCCGACGGCGCGCCGCGCGCGGTCAGCGGGCATTCCAGGTTGACGAAGACCAGGTCGGCGGCAGCGAAGATCTCCCACACGCGGGCGCCGGCGGGCGATCGCCCGCCGCGTACGATTGAGCGCTCCAGCATCAGGTCGCCGGTCAGGGCAACGGTTACTGTCTGCGGGCTCATCGATTCACCTCTCGTGGCCTCTTCGGTTCCTCCGTGCCGAGGTTGGGCGATCCGTCCTCGCCAAGCGCATACGCTATTCCTTGCTCCATGGTCATCTCCCGACCATCCGCCCACGCCTCTTCGTAGCCGCGTTCCCCCAGGCGCTGCCGCGCCTCCTCTAGCGCCCGATCGTAGATCGCGCGGTTGACAGGCCAGACAACGGCGCCGACCTCGCCATAGAGAGTCTCTGCAGCCCCACAGAGCGTGGCCGCACGACGGGGGTGACCTACAGCCGCGGCGACCCCGGCCAGATACACAAAGCTCTCCGCGACGAGACGCCTGTTCTTGTTGGCGGCGAATAGCGTCAGGCCAGCCTTCAGGATACGGCTCGCCTCTGCAAAGTCGCCCTGACAGTAGTGGACGACGCCGAGGTGGATCAACGGGTAAGCCTTCGAGATGCCGAGCCTGTCAAACCGCTCGAGGCTTTCTTCGAGAACCGTTCTTGCCAGGTCGTACTCGCCCTGGCAACGTGCGGCAAGCCCGATGTTTGTCATCGCCATCGCGATCTCGTGTTCGTCTTCGCGTTCGCGAGACAGTCGCAGATCCTCTTCGTACAAGGCTCGTGCGCGCGCATACGCGCCCTCGCTCAGGGCAATGGGTCCAAGGTTTCGCAGCGTCCGGGCGAGACCGAACCGGTCTCCGAGCGTCCGAAAGAGCGAGGCCGCCTCCTCACAGGCCGCGCGCGCGGGGGCATAGTCATTCTGGAAGAACGCAAGCCGGCCGAGCCAGTTGAGGGCCGTCGCCCGCTCGGCTGACGGTGAGCCGTTTGCGGGAAGCTTGAGGAGGGCTTCCAGATGCTCGCGCCCCTCTCGTAGGAACCCGAGTATCTCCCAGAAACGTGCCATCGAGATAGCCAGCCGAAGGCCGGTCTGCGCCAGGCCGGTCTGCGCCGCTGATGGCGCCAGTTCTCCGGTCTCCCGGCTCCACTGCAAGGCCGCCCGGAGATTGTCGTGCTCCACTTCCAGCCTGTTGAGCCACTGCCGGCGCTGGGCCTCCGTGAAGTTGTAGACGTCTCGCGCCGCGCTCTCGAAGAACTCGAGATGGCGAGTACGAACACGGTCAGCCTCGTCTGAAGCGCGAAGGCGGTTCGTGGCGTACTCTCGGATCGTCTCGAGCATGCGATAGCGCGCTTCACCCTCATGCTCCTCGACGACAACGAGCGACTTGTCAGCCAGCCGCGCGACAAGGTCGAGAACGTCGCGAGATTCCACGCCTTCTCCAGCCCCCACCGCCTCCGCCGCCTCGAGCGTGAACCCTGCCGCAAACACGGCCAGTCGCTGAAACAGTAGCCGCTCGGGATCCGAGAGCAAGTCGTAGCTCCATCCAACCGCCGCCTGCAGGGTCTGGTGATGCGGCACGTCCAGCCGCGCGCCACCGGTGAGCAGGCGGAAACGATCATCAAGACGCCGCGCGATCTGCTCAGGGGAGAGCGCTTTCACCCGCGCCGCCGCCAGCTCGAGTGCCAGCGGAATCCCATCCAGTCGGTTGCAGACCTCGGCGACCGCGCGCGCGTTGTGCTCGACCAGGACGAAATCGGAGACGACCGCCCTCGCGCGTTCCACGAAGAGGCGGACCGCGTCGTGTTCCATCAGAGAGGCCACGGAAGGGAGATTGGAAAGGTCGGGCACGGCGAGGGGGCGGACACGGTAGATCTGTTCGCCCGCAATGCCCAACGCTTCGCGGCTGGTCACGAGCAGCCGGAGGCCTGGGCATGCCCGCGTCAGCGTTCGGGCAAGCACCGCGCAGGCGGCCAGCAGATGTTCGGCGTTGTCCAGGAGAAGGAGCAGTTTCCGCGATTTGAGTGCGTCTCCAAGCGTGCCCATGAGATCGCGGCGTGGAATCTCCTGGACGCCAAGGGTCGACGCGACCGTCTGGACGACGAGCTCCGGATCGGCGAGCGGGGCCAGTTCCACCAGCCAGACGCCATCAGGAAACTCTTCCAGTATCTCCGCCGCGACTTGTAGGGCCAAGCGCGTCTTCCCGGAGCCTCCGGCGCCGGTGAGTGTGAGGGCGTGCGCGCTCTGCAGCAGGTGGCGGACCTCATTTTCCTCCCGATCACGCCCCACGAAACTGGTCAACTGCACAGGCAGGTTGTTGGGCAGAGCGTCGAGCGACCGAGGCCGCGGGAACTGAGCAGGGAGGTCTGCGGCCACCACCTGAAACAGGCGCTGGGACCGCGCAAGATCCTTCAACCGGTGCTCGCCCAAGTCGTGGAACGCGAGACCGGCCAACCTGGTGTCACCGAGCAGATCCCGGGTCGTCTGAGAGGTCAGGATCTGCCCGCCCCACGCGGCCTGGCAGATCCTGGCTGCCCGGTGCACGTCCAGCCCGACGTATCCCCCATCCGCGATCACCGGCTCGCCTGTGTGCAGGCCCATACGCACCCGCACCTCAGCCTTCTCCCTCAAGCGATGGGCGGCGAGCGCGCGCTGAGCCGACACCGCGGCCTGGACGCCATCGGCCGCGCGGTCGAACATCGCGAGCAGACCGTCACCGTGGTCTTGCAGAATCAGTCCGCCGGCGCCCGCGATCGACTCATGCAGGATACGGTGGTGAACGGCCAACACCTTCGCGTACTCTTCATCACCCAGGTCGTGTAGCAGACGCGTCGACCCCTCGATGTCGGTGAACAGGAATGTCACCGTCGCGCCGCGGAAGTCCGATGCGCGAGTCATTCAACGCTCCGCCAGTGTGGGGTCGATAGCGTCGCGCAGTCCATCGCCAAACCAGTTGTAGCACAGCACCGTGATGAAGATCAGCGCACCAGGGTACACGGCCAGGCCGGGCACCGTGCGCAGGTAGCCGCGCGCGCCGCTGAGCATGTTTCCCCAGGACGCCGCCGGTGGCTGGACCCCGAGGCCCAGGAACGAGAGCGACGATTCGAGGAGCACGGCAAACGCGACACCGAGCGTCGCCGCCACCGTGATCGATGGGATCGACTGTGGCACGATGTGCTTTGCGAGGATGCGCAACGGGCTGCATCCAACGGCGCGCGCCGCCAGGACGAACTCGAGCTCGCGCGTGCGGAGCACCTCCGCCCGGACCACCCGCGCTACGGTCATCCACGAGGAGAGCGCGATGACCAGCACGAGATTGGTGATCGTCGCGCCCAGCAGCGCGAGGGCCATGAGCGCAATGAAGAACAGCGGTACCGAGAGCATGCCATCGGTGATGCGCATGAGCACGACATCCGTCAGGCCACCCGCGTATCCCGCGGTGGCGCCGATGATCACGCCGAATACCATCGACGCGAGCATCGAGGAGAGACCCACGGCAAGGGAGACCTGGCCCCCGAAGAGCAGGCGCGCCAGGACGTCGCGCCCGTACTCGTCGGTGCCCAACCAGTGCGTCGCGCTCGGCGGGGTCAGACGCTTGGCCAGCACTACGAGGTCCGGATCGTGCGGGGCGATCCACGGCGCCATGATAACCGCCAGGTGAATGATCGCGAGCACGGCCAGCGCCGCGACAGCCAGCCGGTTGCGGCGAAATCGGGTAAAGATCCGCCCGGTCGGAGTCCGAACGCGGGTGGCGGTCGGCCTACTCGTAGCGGATGCGCGGATCAATGTAGACATAGACGATATCGACCAGCAGGCTGCTCGCCGCGACCACGAGTGAGATGACGAGCGTGATGCCCATGATCATGGGGTAGTCGCGTTCAAACGCCGCGCGCACCGCGAGACTGCCCATGCCGGGCCACGCGAACACCGTCTCCGTGATCGCCGCGCCGCCCACCAGACGCGGCAGCTGCAGGCCGACCACCGTGACGATCGTGAGCAGGGCGTTCCGCAGCGCGTGGCGGTAGAGCACGGTGTGATTGGCCAGCCCTTTCGAGCGCGCGGTGCGGACATAGTCCGCTCGCAGCACGGCCATCGTCGAGGAGCGCGTGTAGCGGGCGATGAGCGCCATATTCGCCGCGCCGAGTACGACCGCCGGCAGGATGAGGTGCCGGCCGATATCAATAGCCGAACGCGCCCCGCCGATCGTCCGCATCCCACCGGGAGGCAGCCAGCCCAGCACGATCGAGAAGACCACGATGAGCATCAACCCGAACCAGAACGTTGGGATCGAGATGCCGAAGAACGACAAAAACGTCACGGTGTGGTCCACGGCCGTGTAAGGCCGCGCGGCTGAGATCACCCCGGTCGGGATCGCGACGATGAGCGACAGCGCCAGCGCGGCCGCGGAGAGCAGCAGCGTGTTCGGCAGCATCTGTCCGATGATCTCGAGCACCGGCAGACCGGCCTGGTATGAGATTCCCAGGTTGCCCCTGAGGATCTGACTCAGCCAGCGGATGTACTGGACGTGCAGCGGCTGATCGAGCCCCAGAATGCCCCGCATGCGGGCGACCTCATCGGCGCCCATGTTGCGGTCGAGGAGGATCGAGGGGCCGCCGGGCGCCTGCGTGATGAGCGCGAACACCACGACACTGACGACCAGCAGCAACGCCGCCGTCTGAACGATCCGGCGCGCAAGATACCTCAGCATGATGGGAGGGGGGAGCAGCTTAACACCGCTCCCCCGGCTCTCGCCCCGACTGGCGAGGGTGCGTCGCCGCGCCCGTGCCGGGTGTTCCTACCGTCCGATCGACACACCGACCATGTGCGTCAGCGCGTCGCGATAGCCTATGGGGGTCCATCCCTGCACGCGCCTGTTCAAGGCCTGGATCTCATGCGGGTAGACCAGGAAGATGACCGGCGCGTCCCAGGCCATGAACCGCTGGGCGCGCTCGTAGATCTTGGCGCGCGCCTTTTGGTCGGATGTCGCGCGCCCTTCCTCGAGGAGTTTGTCGAGCTCGGGGTTCGAATAACCGAACTCATTCAGCGTGCCGTTGGTGTGGTAGTACCCGACGATGTCCGGTTCGGGCGGCGTGATGTACC
>JBQTJP010000276.1:0-2089 GCA_052386995.1 Armatimonadota bacterium | reverse complement strand
GCGTGCACCAGGTAACGGCCGCGCCCGGTGGGGTCGGCCTGTTGCCCCGGGCCCCCAAGCGTGCCGCCCGTCGCCCACGGCGGCGTGCGCCCCAGCGAGAGCACGTAGTTCACGAGATCCCATCGCTCGGCGGGCGTGGTGCCGTCCGCGAAGGACTGCATGGGACCGGGCGCGAGCCCCGTCGTCAGTCTCACCCAGAGCTGTTCGGGGGCGCTGCCTCCCCTGAATGTCCACGGTGCCGTGAGATCCCGAACGACAACGGGGTACCCTTTCGCATCCTTCATCTCGACTTGTGCGTGACCGTCGGCACCGTGGCAGCTGGCACAGAGGCGCTGATACAGTTGCTGGCCGCGGGCCAGGCTGGCGCGGCCCGGCGGGATTCGCTGTGGAACGCCGAGTGGCCTCGGTTGGGTGGTCGTGAAACCCCTCGAGAAGGTCTTGACGTGGTCGACCACCGCCCGGATCTCAGGACCGCTGAGCAGGTCGGACCAGGAGGGCATCGCGCTGGCCTGCAGGCCGTCCCGCACGACGCGAATGAGATCGTCGTCGGTGGGAGGCTGGCCCGCGGCTGTCGATTTGTACTTGAACTCGCCTCTGGTGAAGTCGCGCGGCCTCGGGATCAGCGACGGGGCCGCGGGTCCGTTGCCGCGGCCGTCAGGGCCGTGGCAGACGGCGCAACGCTGGGCGTAGACGCGCTGACCGACCGGCGCGGTGGCGGGAAGGTCGGAGCCGGGAGGCCAGGTGAGATCGGCATAGACGGCTGGATCGGGCCGCCAGACTACTAGCGGGCGCGCGTAGCCCAGGTGCGCGTAGACCGACCGTCCGACATCGAGAAGCACAAGGAGACCGAGCGTCAGGAGAACAACGCGCCGTCGCGATGCCAGCAGCCAGCCGATCACGATTCGCGGGCTCCTGTATGCCGCACGACCGCGTGAGGAGTTGCCTGCCAGTTCCATACAACCTGCGACGATCCTGCTCGAGTACCGCCTCGCACCCATGCATGGGTGTGCGCGACATGGGGAAAAATCCCCACGGTCTCAACTTGTGATGTGGGAGGAGGGACGGCGCTAGGCGACCGGCGCCTCGTGCGCCGGTTCCAGGTAGATCGCTCCCGCCAGCGCCGCGTTGATGCGACGGCGCCGGCCCTCGACGCGCACCTCCAGGACCTTTGGCCCGGTCGAGATCACCTCAACCTCGACGCCGGGCAAGAGGCCCGCGGCGGTGAGCTCGCGGACGACACGGTCGTCCCGGTCGCTGACGCGCGCGATCACACCGCGCTGACCCTGGGCCGCGGCGGTCAGCATCAGCGCCGTCGTCGCCGCCACCGCGCCCTCGCGCGTGGGGATGGGGTCGCCATGCGGATCCAGCGAGGGCTCGCCCAGCGCCACCGCGATACGTTCCTCCAGGTCTTCGGAGATGACGTGCTCGAGCCGGTCGGCCTCGCCGTGCACACGGTCGAGGCTCAGGCCGAGGTGCCGGCTGAGGTAGAGTTCCAGCAGGCGGTGGTGCCGGATCACTTCAAGCGCCACTTTGACGCCGGTCTCGGTTAATTCCACACCGTGATAGGGAGTGTGGCGCACCAGACGCAGCCGTGCCATGCGCTTCACCATGTTGGTGACCGATGCGGGCGCCACGTCCAGGCGCTCGGCCAGCTCGGTCGTTGTGACGGCACGGCCGTTCTGTGCGATCAGGTAGATGGCCTTCAGGTAGTCTTCAATGGCCTGACTCAATGGGGCCGGCATGATCTCACCTCGACCCGCGATCAGCGCCGTGGCAGCACTACGAGATAGCCTACCATCGTCGGCTGGTGCGTGGAGCAGACGATGCGATAGAACCCGGGCCGCGTGGCGCGGAATTCTACTCTCGTGATGTTCCCGCGCTTGACCACAAACGGCGGCACGTTGATCCCCTCGATGAACGACGGATGCTCCGTGCCGTTGATCCCGATGATCTCCAGCAGCACGTCCTCCCGCTCATTGGCGAGGATAAACGCCGGCTGCCATTGATACGTCGAGACTTCCCATCGTCCCGTCGCGTCCGGGGGCCTGAGCACATAGCCCGGACCGTCGGGGAGCGACGCAGTCGGAAA
>JBQTJP010000275.1:0-32018 GCA_052386995.1 Armatimonadota bacterium | reverse complement strand
TCCCGAAGCGCGAGCAGGCGCGCCTGGCCGAGGAGGCCGCCAAGTTGGAGAAGTTTCTCGGCGGCATCAAGACGATGAACCGTCTGCCGGCGGGCATCTACGTGGTCGACACGCGCAAGGAGCACATCGCCGTCGCCGAGGCCCGGAAGCTCGGAATCCCGGTCGTGGCGATCCTGGATACGAACTGCGATCCGGATGAAGTCGACTATGCCATCCCGGGCAACGACGACGCCATCCGGGCGGTGCGGCTGATCACCAATCGCGTCGCCACGGCCTGCATGGAAGGTCTGGAAGAGCGCCGGAAGCACGAGGTGCACGAAGAGGAAGAACCCGCTGCGGCCGCCGAGGCCGGTGACGAGGACAAGCCGGGGGTCTATCCGGAAGTCGGAGAGCACGAGTTCGACGGCGCGCGTCCGGCGGCGGAGAGCGGGGACGTGGAGGAGGCGCGCAGATAACGTATGGCCGTCACGACCGAAATGATCAAGACGCTGCGCGCGCGCACGGGGGCCGGGGTCATGGACTGCCGCCGCGCGCTCGAAGAAGCCGGTGGCAACCTGGACCGGGCCGCCGAGGTGCTGCGAGCCAAGGGGATGGCAGAGGCGGTCAAGCGCGCCGGGCGAGCCGCATCCGAAGGCGTCATCGAAGCCTATGTGCACACCGGTGGCCGATTGGGCGCGCTGGTCGAGCTCAATTGCGAGACCGACTTCGTCGCGCGCACCGAAGAGTTCCAGAAACTCGCGCGCGAGCTGGCCATGCAGATCGCGGCCACCGCGCCGCAATTCGTCTCGAAGGACGACGTCCCGGCCGAGGTGCTGGCCGAGCGGCGTGAGGCCCTCGCGAAAGACACGAATGGGCAGGCCGCGGACGTCGATCAGCGGCTGGCGCAGTGGCTGGAAGACGTGGCGCTGCTCGATCAAACGTACATTCGTGACGGCGCGCGCCGGGTCCGCGACGTGATCGGCGACATCCAGGCGCGCGTCGGCGAGCACATACAGGTTCGGCGGTTCGCGCGATTCAAGCTCGGCGACTAGCCAGGAGAGCTCATGGACGCCGCCACTGCATCCGGTCGACGACCGGTCTACCAGCGTGTGCTCTTGAAACTCAGCGGCGAGGCGCTCGCCGGCGAGGCCGGTACAGGGTACGTCGACCCGACCGTGCTCCAGCTGGTGGCCGCGGAAGTGCGCGACGTGACCGCGCGCGGCGTGCAGGTCGCCATCGTGGTCGGCGGCGGCAATATCGCCCGGGGATCCGATCTGTCCCGGCGTCTGGGCATCGAAGAAGTCACGGGCCACACCATGGGGATGCTGGCCACCGTGCTCAACGGGCTGGCCCTCATGGACGTCATGGAGCGCGACGGCCTCGTCGTGCGCGTCATGTCGTCGATCGAGATGCACCAGCTCGCCGAGCCGTACATCCGCCGCCGGGCGCTGCGGCACCTCGAGAAGGGCCGGGTCGTCATCTTTGTCGCCGGCACGGGCAGCCCCTACTTCAGCACGGATACCGCGGCGGCGCTGCGGGCGATCGAGATGGAGGCGGACGCGCTGCTGATGGCCAAGAAGGGCGTGTCCGGCGTGTACGACAAGGACCCGCGGAAGCATCCCGACGCCGTGATGTTCACGCATCTCGATCACATGGACATCCTGAACCGCGAGCTCAGGGTGATGGATGCGACCGCGGCGGCGCTGTGCAAGGATAACAACATGGACATCGTCGTCTTCGACGTGACGCGCCCCGGCAACATCACCCGCGCCGTCGGCGGTGAGGCGATCGGCACGCTCGTGGGGAGTGCGCGTCGATGATCGAAGACGTCATCAACGACGCGAAGGCCCGCATGCAGAAGGCGATCGACGCGACCCGGCGCGAGTTCGGCAGCCTCCGAACCGGCCGGGCCAGCCCGACGCTGCTGGAGCAGATCAGGGTGGACTACTACAACACCCCCACCCCGCTCATCGCCCTGGCCTCGACGACCGTGCCGGAGCCGCGTCTCCTGCTGGTCAAGCCGTACGACAAGAGCACCATGAAAGACATCGAGCGCGCGATTCTGAAAAGCGATCTCGGGCTCGTGCCGTCTTCTGACGGCACGGTCATTCGCATCCCGATACCGACCCTGACGGAAGAGCGGCGTAAGGACCTGGTCAAGATCGCACGCAAGCACGGGGAGGAAGGGCGCGTGGCGATCCGCAACATCCGGCGAGAGGCCAAGGAGATGCTCGAGCAGCTCGAGGAAGAAGGGGAGATCTCCGAAGACGATTCGCGCCGGGCCCAGGAGCGTCTGCAGCATCTCACCGATGAGACGATCGGGTCGCTCGATCGCCTGCTTGAGACCAAAGAGCACGAGATCATGGAGGTCTAGGAAACCCCGCCATGCTCGATGTCCTCGGGCGCAACCTCGAGCAGGCCCGCGCGGCGCTGGAGGCGGCCGGCCATCAGGTGGAGGTCGTCGAGACCCGCACGCCCCGCCACGTCACGCTCACCGGAAATCAGCGTGTTGTTCGCCAGCAGGTCGCGGATCGCGTGGTGCGGCTGGTGGTCACCCGCGAACGGTACGTTCCCGCCGGATAGTCCCCGGTGGCACGCTCCGACCCGGCTTCCGTTTCGGCGGCCCTCGATCGGCTCCGCATTCCCCACCATGTGGCCATCATCATGGACGGTAATGGCCGCTGGGCGGTCGGCCGCGGCCTGCCGCGCTCGGCCGGGCACCGCGCCGGGCGGGAGGCCGTGCGCCGAACGATCGAGGCATGCCGCGAGATCGGTGTGGGCATCCTCACGCTCTATGCGTTCTCGACCGAGAACTGGAACCGCTCCTCCGATGAGGTCGAGGCACTCATGGATCTGTTCCACGAGTCCCTCATCGAAGAGGCCGATGAGCTCCACCGCTCGGGGATATCTCTGCGCATGTCGGGCGATCTGTCGACCATGCCGCCGGAGATCCACGAACAGTTTCGTCGCGTCGAGGAGCTGACGCATGCGAACCAGGCATTGATCCTGAACGTCGCCGTGAACTACGGCGCGCGGGCCGAACTGGTCCAAGCGGCGCGGCGGGTCGCGGAGGCCGTGGCCGAAGGCCGCCTGCGTGCCGACGCCATTGACGAGTCCACCTTCGCCGCCGGTCTCTACACCGCCGGCCTGCCCGATCCGGACCTGATCATTCGGACCGGCTTTGAGCAGCGGCTCTCGAATTTCTTGTTGTGGCAGGCGGCGTACGCGGAGCTTTTTTTCGTTGACCTGTACTGGCCAGACTTCGATCGCGATCATCTGTTTGCGGCGATCGCAGAATATCAGCGGCGGCAACGGCGGTTCGGCGGCACCGCGGGTGGCTGAGTCTTCCCGCACCTGGCGCGCGTCATCGCTGCTGCCGCGCCTGGCAACGATCGTCATCGGCGCCCCGCTGCTCGTCGCCATCATCGTGATCGGCGGCGGCCTGCTGCTGGCCTTCGTGCTTCTGCTCGCCGCTCAGGGGGCCAGGGAGTTCGGGCGCCTGACCGCCGCGGTCGGCCATCATCCCTCGCCGGTGCTCATCGTTGGGGCGCTGCTCTTCCCGGTGCTGGCGCACGCGCACCGCTGGGACGCTGCGGGCACGGCAACCGTCGCCCTCGTGCTCGCCTCCGCGGCCCTGGCGCTCTCACCGTCGCGGCGCGCCGGCGCCCCCGCGGCCGCGGCCGTGGATGCACTGGGGGCGCTGTGTGTCGGCGCGCTGTTCGCCCACCTGATCCTCCTGCGGACCGAGGCCGGCGTCGCGCCGACGCTCACCCTGATCGGCGCTATCTGGGCCGGAGATATCGCCGCGTACCTCGTCGGCGTCCGGTGGGGACGCCGGCGCCTGGCGCCGGGCATCAGCCCGGGAAAGAGCGTCGAGGGGTTCATCGCCGGGCTCGCCGCCGCGACGCTGGTCGCCCTCGGGTTCGCCGCGGCGAATGGCTGGCCGCTGCCGCCTATCGGGCTCATCGGCATCTCCACTGCTGCGGCCGGCGTGATCGGCGACCTGTTCAAATCCACGATGAAGCGCTCAGCCGGCGTGAAAGACTCGGGCCGTCTGCTGCCCGGGCACGGCGGCGTGCTCGACCGGTTCGATGCCGTGCTCTTCGGAGTCCCGGTTGGGTACTACATGTGGGGATGGCTGATGTGAAGCAGCCTCCCGTGGAGTAGAATATCCGCATGGAGAGGTGACCGGTGCACAACATCCTCGCCGCAATCGCGGCGTTCGGTGCAATGATCTTCTTCCACGAACTCGGGCATTTCCTGATGGCCCGACGGGCCGGCGTGCGCGTTCATGTCTTCGCGCTGGGCTTTGGTCCGCGGGTGTTCGCCTGGCAGCGCGGCGAGACCACCTACGCCCTCAACCTGCTGCCGCTGGGTGGATTCGTCCGTATGGAGGGTGAGGACGACGCCAGTCGCGGCGCGGACAGCTTCCGCACGAAGAGCGTCGGCGCCCGCGCCGCGATCGTGGCCGCCGGCCCGATCATGAACCTCCTCCTCGCCGTGGTCATCCTGGCGATCGCCGCGGCGACCGGCGGCATTCCCATCGGCGCCAGCACGCGCGTGGGAACCGTCGAAGCCGAATGGCCGGCGCAGGCCGCGGGCCTCAAGACAGGCGACGTCATCGTCGCGATCGACGACGTGCGGATGGCGAGCGGAGACCAGATCATCGAGACCATCCACAAGAGCGCGGACCGCCCCCTGACGCTGACCGTTCGCCGGGGGACCGAGGAGCTCACCATCCAGGTCACGCCCCGCCTCGACGAAGCGAGAGGCGTCGGACGCATCGGGTTCTCCCCCGAGCCGACGTGGACCCGGCTGCACCCGGCCCAGGCCCTGGTCTGGGGCGTGCAGCGTACCGGACAGTTCATCGTGATGCTGGGCGAGGCCGTCGGCCGGCTGATCGACGAGGGCAAGTTTCTGGATAGTCTGGGTGGGCCCGTGGCCGCCGGCAGCATCCTCGTCCAGGCCGCGCAGACCGGCTCTCAAGCCTTCCTTCATATGACGGCATTCCTGAGCGTGATCATCGGGGTCTTCAACCTGCTGCCGATCCCTGCCCTCGATGGAGGCCGCCTGGCGTTCCTCGGGATCGAGGCGATCCGCAGGCGGCCCCTGGATCCCCGGCGGGAGGGTCTGGTCCACATGGTCGGGTTTGCCCTGCTGCTCCTCCTGCTCGTCGGGCTGACGCTGCGGGACGTCCGGCGCCTGTAGCCGCCCGATGGCGGGGGACGAGGTCATGCATCGCACGCAGACACGGAAGGTCAGGGTCGGACGGGTCGAGATCGGCGGCGACGCGCCGGTCAGCGTCCAGTCGATGACGATCACCGACACCCGTGACATCGACGCCACCCTCGCGCAGATCTATCAACTCGCCGCCGAGGGGTGCGAGGTCGCCCGGCTGGCGGTCCCAGATGCCGAGGCGGCCGAGGCGCTGCGCGAGATCAAACCTCGAAGCCCGCTACCCATCGTGGCCGACATCCATTTCGATCACCGCCTGGCGCTGCTCGCGCTGGAAGCGGGGATCGACAAGCTGCGCATCAACCCCGGGAACATCGGCAGCCGGGAGCGTACCCGAATCGTGGCGCGCGAGGCGAAGGCGCGGGGCGTGCCGATCCGCATCGGCGCCAACATCGGCTCGCTGTCGAAGGCGACGCTGCGCAAATTCGGGCGCCCGTGCGCCGAGGCACTGGTGGAGAGCGCGCTCGAAGACGTGGCCGTCCTGGAGGATCTCGACTTCCGCGATATCGTCATCTCGGTGAAGGCCTCTGAGGTCCCGATGATGATCGACGCCTACACGATGATCAGCGAGCGGACGCCGTATCCACTGCATGTTGGGGTGACCGAGGCCGGCACCACCTGGGCGGGAAGCCTCAAGTCAGCCGTGGGCATCGGCACGGTGCTGGCCCGCGGCATCGGCAATACGATTCGCGTGTCGCTCGCCGCCGAGCCCGTCGAGGAAGTGCGCGCCGCGTATGAGATCCTCAAGAGCCTGGGTCTGCGGACGCGCGGCGTGCAGTTTGTCGCCTGCCCATCGTGCGGCCGCGCAGAGGTCGACATCATCCAGATCGCACAGGAAATCGAGCGCCGCCTGCGGGCCATCCCGGCCCCCGTGAAGGTCGCGGTGATGGGCTGCGCCGTGAACGGGCCGGGCGAAGCGCGCATGGCCGACGTGGGCGTCGCCTGCGGCCGGGGCATGGGACTGATCTTTCAGGATGGAAAGATCGTGGCGAGCCTCCCCGAAGACCGGCTTATCGACGGCCTGATGGAGCACGTCTGGAAGATTGCCCGCGACCGGTACGGCGTGGAGCCTGAGCCAAGTCCTGGGGTGCCCGGGCCCTACGCGACCTGGCCCAACGCGGACGCGCACGGCGAGGCCACGTCGGGCGCCCCCGAAACGGTGCCGGCGGGGACCCCCCGCACGTGATCATGTGGTGGGAGACCGTCGGCCGTCTGCTCCTGGCGATGGTGCTCGGGGGCGTGATCGGCTTCGAGCGGGAAAGCGTCGACAAGCCCGCGGGCTTCCGCACCCACATCCTCGTGTGTTTGGGCGCGACGCTGTTCGCCCTCGTGTCGCGCGAAGGCTTCTTCGGATCCGGCGCCGACCCATCCCGCGTGGCGAGCAACATCGTCGTCGGTATCGGCTTCCTGGGGGCAGGGACGATCTGGCGGACCGGCGCGACGGTTCAGGGACTCACCACCGCCGCGAGTCTCTGGAGCGTTGCCGCCATCGGCACGGCGACGGGGATCGGCTATTATTCCGGCGCGCTCGGCGCCACGGCGATCGTCGTCGGCGTGCTGACGCTGATGAAGCGCATGGAGGCCCGGTTTCCGCGCCGGGGAATGGGACATTGTGTCGTCCAGATGGTCGATGCGCCCGGCCAGCTCGGCCGGATCGGGACGGTCCTTGGAGAGATGGGCGTCAACATCGACCGGGTGGAATTCTCCGGCAAGCTCGACACCAAGGTAATCCTCGACATGACGCTGCGACTGCCCTCACGAGTTAAGCGCGGCGACGTCCTGGTGGCGCTGGGGGATGTGGAGGGCGTGGACTTCGCCCGGTGGGAGACCTGACCACTCATGATCCCGCTCCGGGACAGCGTGCGCTCGCGAACGGTCCCGGTCGTCGTCTATAGCATCATCGCCGCGTGCGTCGGCGTCTTCATCTACACGGCGGCGCTGGGCAGCGAGACCGCCGAAGCCGCCTTCTTTACCACCTACGGCGCGATTCCCCGCGCGATCATCGCGGGTCCGTGGCCTGAGGCCTGGCGCGGTCTGGTGACGTCCATCTTCATGCACGGGAGCTGGATGCATCTGGGCGGCAACATGCTTTACCTCTGGATCTTTGGCGACAACGTTGAAGACGCCATGGGGCACGGCCGGTTTCTGGTGTTCTACCTCATCACCGGTGTCGCCGCCGCGCTCTCCCACGTCGTAGCGCAGCCGGCCTCGCCGGTGCCGCTCGTCGGCGCGAGCGGCGCGATTGCCGGCGTCCTGGGCGCGTATCTGATCCTGTATCCGCGGGCGCGCGTGCTGGCGCTCCTCATCCTCGGCATCTTCATCAGGACCGCGGAACTGCCCGCGCTCCTCGTCCTGTCCCTGTGGTTCATCCTGCAGCTGGTGCAGGGCTTCGGAACACTGAGCGCCCCCGGCGCCACCACGGTCGCCTGGTGGGCGCACGTCGGGGGATTCGTGGCCGGGGCCGTGCTCGTCTTCGTGTTCGCGCGGCGTGGATCCAGGCTCCGCGCGTACGGATAGGCCTCGTTCGCCTTCTCTGGGCCCGCGCGTTCTGCTATAGTCTGGCTCGTGGCCCGCCCGGGCCGCACCACTGCCTGAGGAGGGTCCCGAATGCGCAATATCAGCGTCGACGTTCTTTCCCGTAACCCCGTGCCCAAGCAGCAGGTTGAGATCGTAGAGCGCAAGGGCGTGGGGCATCCGGATTCCATCTGCGATGCCATCATGGACCGGGTCTCGATCGCGCTGAGCCAGGAATATCTCAAGCGTTTCGGCCGGATTCTCCACCACAACATCGACAAGGCGTTCCTGGTCGCGGGGGACGCTGAGATCCGCCTCGGCGGCGGCGTGGTGAAAGACCCGATGCGTCTGATCTTTGGGGATCGCGCCACGGCGATGGCGAACGGCCAGCAGATTCCGGTTAACGAAATCGCCGTCACCACCGCGAAGACCTGGATCCGCGAGAACCTGCGCTTCGTCGATCCCGAGGCGCACGTCATCTATGACGTGCAGATCAAGCCCGGCTCTCCGGAGCTGGTGGACATTTTTTCGCGCGGTGAGCCGCCGGCCAACGACACCTCCGCCGCGGTGGGCTACGCGCCGCTCTCGCCGACCGAGCAGGCGGTACTCGACGTCGAGCGGGAGATGAACTCCAAGACGTTCAAAGTCCACATTCCGGAGGTGGGCGAAGACATCAAGGTCATGGGTGTGCGACGCGGCGACGAGCTGCATCTCACCGCGGCCGTGGCCCTCGTCGATCGGTACATCGACAGCGAGGACACGTACTTCCGTCGCAAGACCGCCATCCACGACGCCGTGCTGGACTACCTGAAGACGAACGGGGCCTTTGCCAAGATCAGGCTCGACATCAACACCCTGGACGTACGCGGCCGGGGCATCGGCGGGATGTACCTGACGGTGACCGGGACGTCGGCGGAGAGCGGCGACTCCGGTCAGGTCGGGAGGGGCAACAAGGTGAACGGCGTCATCTCGGTCAACCGGCCCATGGGCACCGAGGCCGCGGCCGGCAAGAACCCGGTGTCGCACGTCGGCAAGATCTACACGATTCTGTCGAACAAAGCGGCCGCGCGGATCCACCAGGAGGTACCCGGGGTCGACGAGGTCTACGTGTGGCTGTTGAGTCAGATCGGGGCGCCGATCGATCAGCCGACGGTAGCCTCCGCGCAGGTCATTCTCGCCAAGCACGCGCGGCGCCGCGCCGTCGAACGGCGCGTGCGGGAGATCCTCGACGAAGAACTCGCCAAAATCACGCAGCTCACGGGCGACCTGGCCGCGGGCCGGTTCTCGGTCTGCTAGGCTCTGGACCGCCGCCGCGGCGGTAGCTTTCGCCGTCGTCGCAGCGCTTGCGGCGACGGGATGCGAGGTCTCGCGGCAGTCCGCTCCGGTCGGTGTCGGATTCCTCGAGGTCCGGGAGGTGGCGCGGGGCACCGATCGCGCCGCGTTGAGCCCGATCGCCTGGTCGCCCGACGGCCGGCGCTTTGCGTACGGTGCGCGCGACGGCGTCTGGGTCCACGGTGTGGGAGAGACGAAAGGCACGAAGATCGCCGAGGGCGAGGTGGTCACGGCGGTCGCCTGGTCCTCCGCCGCCGATGTCCTCGCCTACGTGGACCGCGGTGCCCTGTGGATCCTCCGCCCCCATGGACGCGGGCGGCGGGCGATCCCTATCGCCGGTGTCGTCACCCGGCCCGTCTGGGCGCCGGCGGGCGATCGCCTGGCCGTGGTCGTCCAGCAGGCAGGGCAGAACAGCGCGCAACTGTGGTGGACCGGGCCGCAGGGCGCTGCGATCCGGCACATTCTGTGGGATCCGCCCAGCCGGTGGATCGGTGCGCTCGGCTGGTTTCCCAATGCCCTGCATCTCTTCGTGGGACTCGCCAGGCCCGACGGCGACGCGACGGTGGAGTGGTGGAGAATTCGCATCGCCTACCCGGACTTTCTCCGGCTCAATGGCCCGGGGCGGCCTGCGCTCGATCCGGTGCTGTCCCCTTCCGGGGAATGGATCGCCTTTCTCGCGCCTGAAGACGGACGCGAGCGGGCCTTCGCCGTGCGACCCGACGGCAGCGGCGCGCACCCGCTGTCGCCCGCGGGCGCGCGCACCTCGGGCCTTGCCTGGTCGAGGAGCGGCGACAAGCTCGCGTACGCAGTCCTGCTCGACGAGACCAGGGTCCAGATCCACGCGATGGGCGCGTCCGGGGGCGCGCCGCAGACTCTCGCGACCGTGCGGCTAGACCGCGCCGATCCTCGCGCGGGGATTTCCCTCGCCTGGTCGCCCGATGAGTTGAATCTCGCTTACGGCACAAACACGGGCGTCTCATCAGGGGCCGTCTGGCTCCTGCGCTTCGCGCCTCGCTGAGGCCGGCCCTCACGTGGCGGCCGATCCCGGGCGTGGCACAGCGCCGCGGGGTTGACATGCTCAACCGCGACCCGAGAATATTGAAGGGCCGGCAGACGTATAGGAGCGTGGAGAACCGGTCATGCCGACGTATGAGTACCGATGCACCCAGTGCCAGCGCGTCTTCGATTGCATCCAGGGCGTGGGGGATCCCGCTCCTGCCTGCCAGAAGTGCGGCAGCCCGACCCGCAAGGTGTTTTCTTCGGTGGGATTGATCTTCAAAGGCAAGGGGTTCTACACCACCGACCACCGGAAGCCGGCGCCCTCCGACGGCGAGACCGGCGCCGCGCCGAAGGACGCCCCCGCAAAAGAGACCACACCCGCCTCCAAAGACGCGGCCTCCTCCTCAAAAGACACCGCCTCCTCCACAAAAGACTCCTCGACACCCTCGAAGGACGCCGCCTCATCCAAGGGCGGCTCATCGTCGGCGTCGAGCGCGTCCGACTCATAGACACCTCGGCCCGGCGCCTGCCGGGTCCGTATCTCGTCGGGGTGGTCGCCCTCGCCGCCCTGCTGGCTCTTTCGGCGTCACCCGTCCGCGCCGCGCCGGCAGACCTGCTGGGAAACGTCGCAATCGGGTTCGCCGGGCGCGCGCGATTGGGCGCGTGGACGCCGGTGTGGATCGAGGTGACCGCGCCCCCGGGCGGGCTCGAGGGGACCGTGATCATCGACGCCGCGGCGACGATTGGCGCACCGCTCGTACGGTACGAGGCGCCCATACGCGCCGCCGGTGGGGCGCGGGTGAGGGTGTTCGTCCCGGTCATCTTCTATGACGCGCGGACGCCCGGGGTAATCCATGTCGACGATGCCCGCGGGCGCTTGGCATCGCTCGCCCTTCCGCGCCTGAAGGCTGTGGATGAGGTGGTGGTGGTTCTCTCCTCAGAGCCGGTTGGCCTGGAGTCCGTCACAGACGCCTCCGGCGAGCGTCCGGAGATCGCCTACGTGTCGCCCGAGGATCTGCCTCCCGTGTGGCAGGCCTACGAAGCCCTCCGCTTGATGGTTGTGCGCACGCTGGATGAACGTCGGATCGGGGACCCGCAGCGGACGGCCATTCGGCACTGGGTGTGGAGCGGGGGCAGGGTGCTCGTGATGCCGGCCGGAGACGATATCCGGCATCTGCAGGGCGCCACACTCGGCGCGCTCCTACCCGGTCAGGTCTCGGCCACCCGGCCCGATACACATACGCCGTCGGTCGTGATCAGACCGAGGCCGGGCAGCGACGTGCGGCTGGAAGACGGCGTGACGATGGTGCGCCGGCGCGCAGGTCGCGGCCGCGCGATCCTCTGGGATCGTGACAGCGCAGAGCAGGCACTCCGCGCGGGCGCGGGCCTGCAGCACGCCTGGCAGACCATCTTGGCCGACCGCGCGTCGCCACCGGCCGCCGAGCTAGAAAACACCCTCGCCGCGCAGCGTCCGGTGCCGGTCCGCACGCATCTGCTGGTTGGCGGTCTCCTCCTCGTGTACATTGTCGTCGCCAGAAGGCTCGGCGCCGTCCTCGGTCGCTGGCAACCGGCCGGGGCCGCGCTCGCGATCGTGGGGGTGATCGCCGCGACCGCCGGCGCCGCGCAGGTGGCCGCGGTGGCGCGGCGCGACGCGTCGGGTGTCATCGGCGCGACCGTCGTGGAGTCGATGCCGGGGACAGGACACGGACTCGTGACGGTTCTGGCGCGCACCGTGTTGTCCCACGAAGGCGGATTCAGCGTGAGTGCAGGCCGCGAGCTACTGCTGCGTCCGATCCCACCCTCCCCCGTGACCGTCGTGCGCGGGGCCGAGACGCTGGTGCGCGGCACCGAACGCAGCGTGCGTCTCTCGGGCTCGGCGGTCGTGCCGGTGTCGATCTCAGGGACGTTCGCGCCGCGCGGTGATGGAGCGACCGTCGCCGTGACGAATCTTTCCAGCTGGATACTGCGGAAGCCCTGGATCTACGCCGCCGGCCGCGTGCAGTCCATCCCCGACATCGCCTCCAGCACGCAGGTCACGCTCGAGGAGCACCGGTGGCAGGCGCGCGATCGTCTGCAGCGCACCGAACCCAACCACGCGCTGCTACTGTGGGCGTTCTCGCATCTGGAGAGCGATGCTATACTCAAGGCGACTCCGGCGTGGCTGATCGGGTGGGCGCACGATCCCGCGCTTGCCCTCCGGTGGGGGGATCGGCCGGAGCCGGCGCCACAGCTCGTGCTCGTGCCTCTCACCGCTCCGTGAGGTGCCGCCACGCAGATCAATCCCGTCGCGCGAGGTGATCTTCGAGCCCGGATCGGCACGCGCCGGGGGATCTGGGCGCAGACCATCTACCTCGGCGTCACCGGAGCGCTGCTCATGCTGTCCCTCCCGCCGGAGATCGGCCGCGGCGAGCTGCGCGACGTGAACCTCCTGTTCGCGCTGCTGGCGGTGCAGCTCATCGTTGCGACGTACCTGACCTCGGGCTTCGCGTCGGCCGAACTCGCGCTCGAGGGCGAGAAGGGCCTGCCCGATCTCGTGCTGTCGGCGTTCTCACCCCGCGCGATCGCCGCCGGCAAGGTGCAGTCAAGCGCGCTCTACGCATGCTATCTGATCGTAATGGCCGTGCCCCTCGCCGTGCTGGCCGCGGCGCTGCGCGGCGCGCCGCTCGGCGCCATCGCCTGGGCCGCCCTCGTGACAGTTGCGGTCGCCACAGCCGCGGGCACCTGGGGCGCATGGATGGGCGGCCGGTTCGCGTCCGATTTCACGCGCAGCTTCCTTCACTGGGTAATGCTGGGCGCGGTGTTCGCCGGCACGGCGATGCTGCCGGCACCGTGGTCGGTCACCAACCCGCTGCGGTTGATCGAAGGCGCCGTGCGTGACGGGTGGTCTGGTACCATGAGCGCCGTGACCGCCGTCTATCTGGGCGCCGCCGTCGCGGGTGCCGTGCTCATCGCATCGCACGTCCGCGCCGCGCGCGGCGCGGACGAGGAATGAACCGACGCCGGGCTGTGTGGTGATGTCCGATGGAGCATGAAGTCATTCTCGAGCTCGTCGAAGCGACTCGCCGCCGCCTCAGCGCCGCGCTGGCATGGCGGTGGGGAGGCGTCGCCGCCCTGATCGGCGCCGGTGTTGCCGCCGCGCTCTCGCTCGCCCGCATCGTGGTGCCAGTGGCGCTGCCCTTCACGCTGCTCGCTGCGGCCGGCCTCGGCGCCGGCGTGCTGACCGGGATGGTGCTCCGCGCGCTTCGCCGTCCCACTCCGCTGGCGGCCGCGCAGGTCCTCGACTTCCGCTTCGCGTGCGCGGATCGCTTCGCCACGGCCGTCGAGGTCATCACGGGCTCGCACCGCCCCACGCCGCTTGGGCCCGTCCTGCTCGCGGATGTTGCACGCGCGGCCGAGGCGATCGATCTCCGGCGCGGGCTTCGGGTCAGACCGGGGCGCACGATGTGGGCCGCTGCGCTCCTCGCCGTTGCCACAGTCGCTCTCGATGCCGCCCTGATCGGGTTTACGCTTCCCGGTACACCCGCGCGCCAGGTCGCGCAGACGATCAGACAGGAAGGGCGGCGCCTGGAGCGCGCCAGCGAAACCATGGAAGAGCAGGCCCGCCTGGATCGAGCCCGACAGTCCAGGCGCGTGGCGCCGTCGGTGCGCTCGCTGGGTCAGGGGCTGCAGCGCGAGCGGCTGGAGCGCGCGGAGGCGCTGGCGCGCCTCGAGCGGCTGGGTCGTGAGATCGAAGCCGCGCGGCGCGCGGCACAGGAGCGTGCCACGCAGGCCGCCGGCGAACCGCGACGCAAGGATCCCAACCTGCCTGCCGATCTCTTCCGGCGGCGTTCGGCAGCGGACCGCACCCTTCGACAGATCCGCGAGATCGCCGAACGGCTCGCCCAGAGCCGATCGCCGCAGGAGCGCGATGCGCTGATGCGCCAGCTGGATGCGTTGGCGGGCGGAGGCGAGGACGGCAACGTGCCGACGCGCGCGCGCGAGCAGGCGGATACGGCCCGGCGCCAGCTCGCCGCCGGAGATACCGCCGGCGCGCGCCGGACGCTCCAGCAGAGCGCGACCGATCTGGACGATCTGCGGGCCATGCTGGCCGATGAGGAAGGGCTGCAGCAGGCGCAGCGCGACCTGCAGCGCTCCGCGGAGAGCATCGCGCGCGGGCGCTCCGAGTCGGCCGCGGAGGCCGAGCAAAACCCGCAGGCCGTCGCGCCTCCGGGTAGCGTCGCCCCCGGTCCGCGGGCGCTGCCCCAGGGGGAGGGGAACGAGGCGGCCGAACCCCCGCCCGGTCCGAACGAGGGCTCGACCGCCGGTCAGGGCGCGGCCGCCGAGAAGCTCGGGGACCGAACGCCGCGCCTGGAGGCCGACCGGCAACAGAGCCGCGTTCGCGGTCTGCAGAGTGAAGGACGGGTGACCACGGGGGATCTGCTTGGGCCCGGCCGTCCGGCCGCGGCCCGCCGGGCGCTGCCGCGTCAGCAGGCCCTCGCCGCGGCGCGCGCAGACGCCGATCGCTACATGGCGCGGCACCGAATCCCGCCGGAGTATCGCGAGATCGTCCGGCGCTATTTCGAATCGCTGGCCGTGCAGCGATAGCCAACGGAGGGATGATCACGCATGGACGCCGCGCTGTTCCGGAAAACGTTTGAGGCGCTGCGCGCCGAGATCCGGCGCGTCATCGTGGGCCATGAGACGCTGATCGAGCACGTGCTGATCGCGTTGTTCAGCAACGGCCATGTCCTGCTGGAGGGCGTACCCGGCCTGGGGAAGACCCTCCTGGTCAAGACGCTCGCGGCCGCCCTGGACCTGAAGTACTCTCGGATTCAGTTCACGCCCGACCTGATGCCCGCGGACATCCTCGGTACGAATGTGATCCTCCAGGATGCCGACGGCCGGCGCTTCTTCGAGTTCCAGCGCGGGCCGATCTTTTCGCAGATCGTGCTCGCCGACGAGATCAACCGCGCGACGCCTAAAACGCAGTCGGCCCTTCTGGAAGCGATGCAGGAGCGGACCGTCTCGGCTCCCGGCGGCCCCTACGTGCTCGAGGAGCCCTTTCTGGTGCTCGCCACGCAGAACCCCATAGAAATGGAAGGCACGTATCCACTGCCCGAGGCGCAGGTCGATCGCTTTCTGTTCAAGTTGAAGCTCGAACCCCCGACCGTCGCGCAACTCGTCGACATCATGGATCGGACGACGGGCCCGATCCTTCCTACCGCAGGCCTCGTGGCGACCGGGTCCACCGTGCACGCGATGCAGCAGTTCGCGCGCGAGGTGCCTGTTGCCGAGCACGTGAAGATGTACGCCGCGCGCCTGGTGCGCGCGACGCATCCGAACGACGAGGCCGCGGCCTCCATGGCGCGGCGCTATGTTCGCTACGGCAGCAGTCCCCGGGGCGCCCAGGCCCTCCTGCTCGCGGGCAAGGTGCGCGCGCTCGTCGACGGCCGGGTGAACGTGAGCACCGATGATGTGCAGGCGCTGGCGCTGGCGGCGCTGCGCCACCGGTTGATCCTCAACTTCGAGGCCGAGGCCGAGGGCATCGATCCCGACGAGCTGGTCCGCGCCATCGCCGGAGATGTCCCGACGACCCCGGCGGCATCGGCCACGTGGACCACGTAGCCGGGACGCCGGCGGCCGCGCGGCCGGGCACCCACCGGCGCGGCGGCCGCCTGCGCGAGCCCGATTTTCTCGCGCGCCTGGAGCGCCTCGCGCTGCTGTCCCGCCGCCTCTACCGCAGCGGCGTGCGCGGAGAGCGGCGCAGCGGCACGCTCGGCCGCGGGGTCGAGTTCGCCGACTACCGATCCTATCACGTCGGCGACGACTTCCGGTACATCGATTGGAACATCTACTCGCGGCTCGACAAGCTCTTCGTGAAACTCTTCAGCGAAGAAGAGGACATCAACGTCCACCTCTTCGTGGACGCCAGCCGCTCGATGGGCTGGGGATCCCCATCCAAGCTCGACTACGCCGCGCGCGTGGCGGCCGCGCTGGGCTACATCGGTCTGGCCAACCTCGACCGCGTGGGCGCCGTCGCCTTCAGCGACCAGCTGCTGCGCACGGTGCCACCGCGACGCGGCCGGGCCGCCGCGCTGACGATCTTTCGCTTCCTCGGCGGACTCGAGCCTGAGGGGCGCAGCAACCTGTCCGCGGCGATGGCCGAGTACAGCCTCCGGACGCGCCGCCGCGGCGTCCTCGTCGTCATCTCCGACCTGATGTATCCGCAGGGGATCAACGACGGCCTGCTCCTCGCCCGCTACCACCGGTTCGAGCCGTTTGTGCTGCACCTGCTTGCCGATGAGGAAATCGTTCCGGCGCTGACCGGCGATTTGCGGCTCGTGGACAGCGAGACCGGCGCCGCGGTGGACGTGACCGCGGATGCCGCCACCGCGGACGCGTACGTCCGGGCGCGGGATCGCTACTTTTCTGACATCGGGCAGTTCTGCCTCAGACACCAGATCGACTACTTGCGCGCGGCCGTCTCGATTCCGTTTGAAGATCTCGTCCTGCGGCACCTGCGGGCCGGAGGCCTGATCGCCTGATGTCACTCGGCGCGCCCGGTGCGCTGTGGTGGCTGGCGGCGATTCCGCTCGTGGTGATCCTGTACATGCTCCGCGCGCGGCGCGAGCCGCGCGTCGTGCCCAGCGTGCTGCTGTGGGAGCGCGCAGCGCGTGATCTTGTGGCGCGCCTGCCGATGCGGCGTCTGGAGCGCAGCCTGCTCTTGCTGTTGCAGATCCTGGCTATAGCCCTGATCGCCCTGGCGCTGGCCCGGCCGCTGCTGGCGCTGAGGGGATTGGTGGGCGACGCGGTTGTGTTCGTTGTTGATATGAGCGCGAGCATGCAGGCGACGGACGTCGCGCCGACGCGGCTCGCGGCGGCTCAGCAGGAGGCGATCAACCTGCTCGGGCAGCTCGGCCCGCGCCAGCCGGCGGCGCTCGTCGCTGCGGGGCTGCGGCCCCGTCTGGTCGCGGAGTTCTCCACCGATCGCCGCGCGCTCGCCGGCGCGGTCCGGGCGCTTGCGGCCTCCGATGCCGCGGCCGCCCTCGATGAGGCCGTTGCGCTGGCCGCCGGCCTGCGCGCAGAGGGGCGGCCGGCCGTCGTGCACGTCTTCGCCGATCAACCGCCGCACGATCCCGCGGTGCGCTGGCACCGCATCGGCGTCGGTGCGCCTAATGCCGGGATCACGGTCGCACGAACGCGCCGGGACGCGCGCGGCCACACCCTGCTGATGGTGCGCGTGGAGGCATTCGGCGGCCCCCGGACTTCACGCGCAGTCATCGTTAATCTCGAAGGACGCGAGGTCGCGCGGAGGGAGATCAGCGTCGCCCCCGGCCGGCCGCAGACCGTGCTCTTCGATCTCGGCGACCGTTCGGGCATTGCTACCGTCGCCCTGCTGGGTCGCGATGCGCTGCCGGCGGACGATCGCGCGGCGGCGCCGATCGGGCATGCCGGTCTGCCACGCGTCCTGGTGACCGGCGAGCCAAATCCCGTGCTGGACGCGGTCCTGGCCGCGGTACCGACCGCCGGTGTGACGCGGAGCGCCGCGGTCTCGCCGGAGCAGTGGGGGCGGTCGTGGCTGGTCGTGCTGGATCGCGTCAATATCCAGACGCTTCCCCCAGGCGCATACCTGCTGATCGGCACGCTCGCGGCCAACCTCCCCATGCAGATCGAGGGAAGCGCGCCCGAGCAGACGATCCGCACCGTGACCGCGACGCACCCCGTGACGCGCCTGGTGGATCTCCGCGGTGTGCGCGTGGCCGGCGCGCTGGCGCTGCGCCCGCAGGCCGGCAGGGTGCTGGCCGAAGGCGACGTGCCGCTGATCTGGGTCTACGAAGGCCGGGGGCTGCGCGCGGTCGTGCTGCCGTTCGATCTGATGCAGAGCGATCTCGCGGTGCACCCGGCGTTTCCCGTGCTCATCGCGAACACGATCGCCTGGCTGGCGGGGAGCCCGGAGGCCGCCCTGGGTGACGCGCCGGTCGTGGCCGCGGGTGAATGGCGCCGCGCGACCGTGCTCAGTCCAGGTGATACGCAGTCTGTCGTCGAGGCGCGCGATGGGGTCTTTGTCATGCCGGCGTTCGATCGCGTGGGAGCCTACACGCTGCGCACGGGGTCGGCGCGTGCCGGATCCCAGCAGGACACGGGGTGGGAGCGCCGTTGGGTCGTGCCGACGGCGGATGCGGGCGAATCCGCGCTCGCGGTTCCGGCCGCGGAGGTTTCGCGCGGGAGCGGCGTGCCCGTACAGATTGCGCAGCTGCGCCTGACGCCGTGGCTCCTGGGCTTGGCCGCGCTCTTGCTGGCCGGTGAGTGGTGGCTCTGGGCGCGCACGCTGCCCCGGCGCCGGTGGGAGGCCCGCGCGCGATGATCCGCGTCGGCGCCCCCGTCGTCCTGCTGGCGCTGGCGGTCGTGCCGCTGGTCGCGCTGGCCCTGCGTGGACGCGGACGGCGGCGCACGCTGGTGGCGCTGCGCATGACGGCGATCGCGCTGCTGGTCGCCAGCGCCGCCGGCATGGAAGTGCGCGGTGCGGTGCGTGATCTCACCGTCGTGCTGGCGGTCGACCGGTCGGACAGCGTCGGCCCCGAGGGCGCGCGCCTCATTCGCACCTTCGTCGACGACATCCGCGCGCGAGCAGGCCCTGAGCACCGCGTGGGCCTGGTGACCTTCGGAGCCGACGCGATCCTCGAAGAGGCGCCGACCACACAGGCCAGGCTCGCGCTGGCCTCCCGTCCACGCCCCGATGGCACGAACATCGCCGCCGCCATCGACCGGTCGCTCGCAGCGCTTCCCGAAGGCAGCGGCGGGCGGATCGTGATTCTCACAGACGGTCAGGCCACGGCGGGGAACCTGTCCGCCTCGCTCGCGGCGGCCCGTGCGCGCGGCGTCGAGCTCGCCGTCGTGCCGGTTTCATCGTCCTCGGGCCCCGAGGTGATGGTCGAGGAGATCACGATACCGGCGGCCATCGCCATCGGCGAACAAGTGCCCGTCGTCGTGACCCTCCGCGCGACAGCAGCGGCCGAGGCCTCGCTGCGGGTGCGGGGCAACGGCACGCTGCTGCTTGCCCGAGAGCTGCGGCTGCGCCCCGGCCGTACGCACGTCACGCTGGAACCGGTGGCCACGCAGCCGGGGCTGCTGCGCATCGAGGCCGCGATCGAGCCGACTCCGGATGGCGAGCCGGGAAACAACCGCGCGTTCGCCATGGCGTTCGTTCAGGGCCGCCCGGTCGTTCTCTACGCTGGTACGCCGCCGGGCCCGCTGGCTCAGACGCTGGAGGCCCAGGGGCTGACCGTACGGCGCGTGACGCCCGCGGCGCTCCCGGCGTCGGTCGCGACATTCCACGGCATCGCGGCAGTGGTCCTCGATGACGTGCCGGCATATCTGCTCTCCCCGCAACAGATGGCGGCGCTGCGAGACTATATACGGCTGGGCGGCGGCGGGCTGGTGGCCGTCGGCGGGGCGCGCAGTTTTGGAATCGGCGGATACGCAGGCACGCCGCTGGAAGAAGCCCTGCCGGTGAGTATGGACGTGCGCCACCGTCTGGCGATCCCCACCATGGCGATCGTCCTCGTCATTGATGCGTCCGGAAGCATGGGCAGCTTCGGCACCGAGCTCGCCAAAGTCGAGCTCGCCAAGGACACCGCGCAGTCGGTTGTCGACGTCTTGGGCGAGCGCGATCTCGTCGGCGTCGTGGCGTTCGACCAGTCGCCGCGGTGGCTCGTGCCGCTGACGCCCGCCTCGCAGCGCACACGGATCCTCGACGCGGTCAGCCGCATCAAGGCCGGGGGCGGCACCGTCATGTATCCGGCGCTACAGACCGCGCGCGACGCGCTGCGCCGCGCCGAAGCCAAGGTCAAGCACGTGATCGTGCTGTCCGACGGCCAGACCGATCCGGGAGACTTTCGGGGGCTGGCGACCGCGATGGCCGACGAGCGCATCACGACCAGCACGGTGGCCATCGGACGTGACGCCGATGTCGAGATCATGCGCAACATCGCGTCGTGGGGCCGAGGCCGGTCGTATGTGGCCCGCGACCTGTTCAGCATCCCGCAGATCATCACCGCGGAGGCCTTGCTGGCCACGCGCGCCTACGTGATCGAAGAGACCTTCACGCCCCGCATCGTGGGCGCGCCCGCCATCCTGGCGACGCTCGGGGCCATCCCGCAGGTGCACGGCTACCTGGCGACCGCACCGAAGCCCGCGGCCGAGCAGGCGGTCGTCTCGCACCAGGATGATCCGATCGTTGCCACCTGGACGTACGGCCTCGGCCGCGCCGTCGCCATCACGACCGACGCCCGGGGTCGCTGGACGGGCGCCTGGGGTCGTTGGACGCAGGCGCCACGCTTCTGGTCGCAGGCGGTCCGCTGGGCGATGAGCCGCGACGCCGGCGCGCTCGACGCGCATGTGGAGATCGACGCCGACCGTACCCGCGTCGTGCTCGACGCGCGCGCGGCGGACGGTACGCCCATCATCGGATGGGATGTTCGGGTCGCGGTCGTCGGCGATGCCGGCGAGGTCGCGCGTGCCCCGCTGTCGCAGATGCGGCCGGGATGGTACGAAGTGACGCTGCCGCTGCCCCCGACCGGGGCCTATCAGGTCACGGTGCTGGCGTCTGAGGGCGGACGGCCCGTAGGGCGCGCGGCGCTCCCGCTGGCCGTGCCCTACTCGCCGGAACTGCGTCAGGTCGGATTGAACCGCGCGACGATCTCGCAGCTCGTCGAGGCGGCCGACGCCCGGGTCATCGCCACACCGGCCGAGGCCCTGGCGCCGCCGGCGGTGCCCACCAGACGCTCGCGGCCCGTCTGGCCCGTCTTCGGCGGGCTCGCCCTTGCGGGATTTGTGATCGAAGTCGCGATGCGGCGCATTCCGGCCCTGGAGCATCAGCTCGGCCAGCTCGTCGCCGCCGCCGTGGCCTTCATCCGCCGCGCGCCGCCTCCCGAACAGGTTGCCGAAGACACCGAGTATGCCGCGGCGGATCGCTGGCGCATCGAGGACGCGGCCGAGGCCGCCGCGCGGGCGGCATCCATGGAGGCCGCGGCCCGCCTCTACATCGCGCGGCTGCGCCGTCAGCGCGTCGAGAGCGAGGGACCCCCAGGCCCCGGCAGGGAATAGCCGCGGCGCGGCGCGAACTCGATCATACCCGCGCCTCTTCCACCCTCGCGCGGCGAGGAGCCTGCCCGTGCGATCAGCGACGTTCACGTACACCGCCCCGACCGAGATCATCTTTGGACCCGGAAGTCTGAGCCGGCTGTCCGAGGCCATCGGCGCGTGTGGTGAGCGCGTGCTGGTGGTGTCCGATCCCGGGGTGGCCGCGGCCGGGATCCTCGACCGCGTCACGTCGGTCTTGGGCGCGGCCGGCCGGCGCGTGGAGATCGCGGCCGACATCGAGCCCAACCCCAGCGCCGAGACCGCTGAGCGGGCGGCCTCGACCTACAAGCGGGCCGGGTGCCAGTGGGTGCTCGCCGTCGGCGGCGGGAGCTCGATGGACGTCGGCAAAGCCGTCGCCCTGCTCGCCGCGCATCCCGGTCCGATCGGTCTCTATGAGGGCGTCGGCAAAGTGCCTGGACCCACAGCGCCGCTCGTCTGCATTCCCACCACGGCCGGGACGGGCAGCGAGGTCACGGTGTTCTCGGTGATCACCGACCGCGCGCGGAAGTTCAAGATGCCGATCGGCAGCCAGCACCTCCTGCCGCAGGCGGCCGTCTGCGATCCTGAGCTCACCCTGACCATGCCACAGCCGCTGACTGCGGCCACCGGCATGGACGCGCTCACGCACGCGATCGAGTGCTACACGAACACGGTCTATCATCCCATCGCCACATCCCTGGCGCTGGAGGCAATTCGCCTGATCGGCACCTCGCTGCGGCGCGCGTATGCGAACGGGCGCGACCTCGACGCCCGGACAGACATGCTGCTCGCCAGCCTGCTCGCGGCGATGGCCTTCACCCGGACGCGGCTGGGCAACGTGCACGCGATGTCGCATCCGGTGGGCGCGCACTTCGACGTCCCGCACGGCGTCGCCAACGCCCTGCTCCTACCGTACGTCATGGACTGGAACCTGCCTGGGTGCCTCGATACCTTTCCGACCGTCGCCGCGGCGCTGGGTGAGTCGGTGGACGGGCTGTCTCCGCGCGCGGCGTCGGTGGTCGCCGTCGACGCGGTCCGCACGCTCTCCCGCGATCTGGGCATCCCAGAACGGCTCCGAGATGTTGGGGTGACGCGCGAGGGCATCCCGCCGATGGCCAGGGACGCCATGGTGAGCGGGAACGTCCTGGTGAACCCCCGCGCAACCCGCCATGAAGAGATGGTCGCGCTTTTCGAGGCGGCGTGGTGAGCCAGAACGGCGCGGTGACGGCACTCGAAGCGACGCCCGTGCCATCCGCGTTTCCGCCCATGCATCTGGTCGAGCGGAGCCTGCCGCGTCCGCGCGTCGAAGATCCCGAGCGCGCGACCGACGCCGCGCTGGCCGGCCTCGACCTGGCGGCCCGGGTTCGAGGGAAGCGGATTGCGGTCACGGCGGGATCACGCGGCATCCGCGACATCGTGCCCGTCCTGCGCGGTGCCATCGAGCACCTTCGCCGCTGCGGCGCCGAGCCGATCGTGATTGCGGCCATGGGCAGCCACGGCGGCGGAACCGCCGATGGGCAGCGCCGCATCTTGAAGCACCTGGGGATCACAGAGGAGGCCGTGGGCGCGCCGATCTCGACGTTCATGGAGACGGTCACGCTCGGGCGCACGCCGCAGGGATTGGCGGCCTACTGCGACCGCGTGGCGGCATCGTGCGACGGCGTCCTGGTCGTCAACCGGATCAAACCGCACACGGCGTTTGGCGAACCCTTCGGCAGCGGCCTGATGAAGATGCTCGGAGTGGGCCTGGGGAAGGTGGAGGGAGCCGCGCAGATCCACCGGCAGGGTCCCACCGAGATGGCGGCGGCCATCCGGGCCATCGCGCAGGTGTACCTCGACCGCGGCATCGTCGTCGGCGGGGTGGCGATCGTCGAGAACGCCTACGATGAGACCGCGATCATCGAGGCGGTCTCACCCGCGGCGATCGTCGAGCGCGAGCTTCCGCTCTTCGCGCAGGCGCAGGGGTTCCTCCCGCGGCTCCCGGTGGACGAGCTCGACGTGCTCGTCGTCGACGAGATCAGCAAGACCTACTCAGGCACCGGGATGGATACAAACGTCATCGGCCGCTGGCGCATCGCCGGGCTGCCGGAGCCGTCGGCTCCGCGCATTGGCCGCATCGTCGTCCTGCGCCTGGCTCCCTCCTCAGAGGGCAACGCCCAGGGCATCGGCCTGGCCGACCTGACCACGGAGCGCCTGGTGGCCGCCATCGATCGGAAGACCACCAACCTCAACATCATCACCAGCACCTATCTTCAGCGCGGGTTCATCCCGATCACGCTGCCCTCGGACCGTGATGCGATCGAGGCCGCGTTCGACACGCTCGGGATCACGGACCGCGCATCGGCCAGGGTCATGCGAATTCCCAATACCCTGCATCTGGAGCGCGTGCGGGCGTCTGGAGCCGTCGCCGACGCGATTCGCGGGCAGGAAGGCGTGACGGTCGGTCCCGCGGACGACTGGCCTTTCCTTCCGGACGGACGACTGGCCGATCTGCCATGACCGCTGCCGCCGAGGCGATCGCCGCCGCCGCGGGGCTGCTGCGCGCCGCCCGACGTGCCGTCGCGTTCACCGGCGCAGGCGTCAGCACGGCGTCGGGCCTCTCCGACTTCCGCTCGCCCACAGGCGTATGGGCAAACGTCGATCCTATGAAAGTGGCATCACGCTCGGCGTTCGAGCGGCGGCCCGAGGAGTTCTACGCGTTCTACCGCACGCGCCTCGAGGTGCTGGCGCAGGCGGCGCCCAACCCGGCGCATCACGCGCTGGCCGCGATGGAGCGGGCGGGACGCCTGTCGGCCGTCATCACGCAGAACGTCGACGGGCTCCACCAGGCCGCGGGGTCGACCGCGGTGATCGAGGTGCACGGCAATCTCCGTGAGGCGGTCTGCACCGCCTGCGGTGAGGTCCGGCCGATCGGCGTGATCCGCGCGGCGCTCGATGCGGGAACCCTCCCACGATGCCCCGACTGCGCCGGCATCCTCAAACCGAACGTGGTGCTGTTCGAAGATGTGCTGCCGATGCGGGCGTGGCTGGCGGCCGAGCAGGCCGCGCGCGCCGGCGACGTAATGCTCATCGTCGGCTCGTCCCTCCAAGTCTATCCCGCGGCGTCCCTGCCGGAGGAGACGCTCGATGCCGGAGGCCGGCTGATCATCGTCAATCGGGAGCCCACGCCGTTCGACTCGCGCGCCGCGGTGGCGATCCACGGCGAGGCCGCTGAAATTCTTCCGCAAATTGCGCGCGACGTCATCGGTGCCGCGAATACCGGCGAGCGTGCTGAAGGAGCACGTTCCGCTCCCACAGAATGACGGACCGATGCCCGAAGCAGAGATCGGCGTCTTCGGCGGCTCGGGATTCTACTCCCTGATCGAGGGCGCACGTGAGGTTACGGTCGACACGCCCTATGGACCGCCCAGCGACGTCATCACGCTCGGCGAGCTCGGAGGGCGCCGCGTCGCCTTTCTGCCGCGGCACGGCCGGAAGCATCAATGGCCGCCGCACATGATCAACTACCGGGCGAACGTCGCGGCCATGAAGTCGCTCGGCGTCACGCGCGTGCTCGGGCCGTGCGCGGCCGGCAGCCTGCAGGCGCAGATCCGCCCCGGGGATTTCGTCCTCTGCGATCAGTTCGTCGATCGCACGAGCGGCCGGCGCGACACGTTCTTCGACGGTCCGGAGGTAATGCACGTCAGCCCGGCCGACCCCTATTGTCCGCAGCTGCGGCGGGTCGGGTGGGAGATCGTCCAGCGCCTGGGATATCCGGCGCACCAGACCGGCACCGTCGTGGTCATTCAGGGGCCGCGCTTCTCGACGCGCGCGGAGAGCCGGTGGTTTCGCGCTGCGGGGTGGGAAGTCATCAACATGACGCAGTATCCTGAGGCCATGCTTGCGCGCGAAGCCGAGCTCTGCTATATGAACATCTCGCTCATTACCGACTATGATGTGGGCGTGGCGGACGACCCGTCGGCGACGCCCGTGAGCGCGGAAGAGGTGCTGCGCCAGTTCGGCGCAAACCTGGGCCGGCTGCGCGAGCTGATCGTGGGCGTCATCGCCGCGATCCCGGCCGAGCGCACGTGCCGGTGCGGCGCGGCGCTGGCGGGCGCGCGCGGATAAATTTGGGGAGGCAGCGCATGCAGATGGGTCGGCCCGAGGAAGATGGCTCCGGCAAGTGGCTCGGCATCGTGGTCTTCCTGGTGGGGATCGTGTTCTTGATTGTCGTTTTCGTGCTGGCGTATCGCGATCTGATAGGCGCCGGTGTGCTGGGGCAGCTCAGCGGCGATCGTCGGGTCGTGGAGGCCAACGCCGCGCTCATTACGCTCGGCATCAAGTTTGCGATGTTCATCGTGATGGCGTACGTCGGGTCCGCGGTCGCCGGACGCGGCATCGGCATGTACGCTGCCAGCCGATCTCATGAAGTCTAGAGTCCCGGGCCGCTCCGCGGGAGCCGGCGTCCGCGCCGTCGCGCACGAGCCGGCCGCCGCGCCGGGCCGCGCGGTGGCCGCGGAGACCGCGCGCCGCGTCATTGACCTCCGCAGCGACACGATTACACAGCCGACCGACGCCATGCGCGAGGCGATGGCCCGCGCGGAAGTCGGCGACGATGTCTACGGCGAGGATCCCACGGTCAATGCGTTGGAAGCTCTCTCGGCACAACGTACTGGGAAGGCCGCGGCGGTCTTCGTGCCGACCGGGACCATGGCGAACCTCATCGCCATGATGGCGCACACCGAGAAAGGCGACGAGGTGATCCTGGATTCCGAGGCGCACACGTACCTGCACGAGGCGGGCGCGATGACCGCGGTCGCCGGTTGTCATCCGCGGCCGCTGCCGACGGAGTGGGGCATCATCAGCCCCGCCCAATTCGAGGCCGCCCTGCGTCCGCCGGACGTGCACTTTCCGCCCACACGCGTGGTGGTCATCGAGAACACCCACAACCGCCACGGTGGCACCGTGGCGACGGCCGAGCAGATCGACGACCTCGCCGCCGCCGCGCACCGGCACGGGATCAAAGTGCACTTAGACGGCGCGCGCCTGTTCAATGCCGCGGTCGCCCTCGGCGTTCCGGCCAGCCGGCTGGCCGCGAACACCGACTCGGTGACGTTCTGCGTGTCGAAGGCGCTCTCGGCGCCGGTCGGCTCGGTGCTGTGCGGCGACGCCGACTTCATCGCCCGGGCGCGGCGCTTCCGCAAGATGGTCGGCGGCGGGATGCGCCAAGCCGGCGTGATCGCCGCGGCCGGGATCGTGGCGCTGGAACAGATGGTGGACCGCCTGGCCGACGACCACCGCGTCGCCCGGGCGCTGGCCGAGGCCCTCGCCGCGCTGCCGGGAGCGTCTGTCGACCTGGCGCGGGTGCAGTCGAACATGGTCCGCGTCGATCTCGGCGACCGCGACGCCCGGCAGTACGCGGGCGAACTCCGCAACCGCGGCGTCAAGGTCGGCGTCATGAGCCCCCACAGGATGCGGTTGGTGACCAACCGGCACGTGACGCTCGATGATGTTCCGGTGGTGATCGAGGCGTTCCGCGCGGTGCTGGCTCTCTAAACCGTCGTAGTCAAATCGCGCCTTCAAGACTTCGCACGGCCCCGGAACGCCCTGCGTACTCCCTTGATCGTAACGTTGTCCCGTTCGGAGACGCGCGCGCCGTCATCGTGGACCTTGAAGCGGTGATGCAATACGTCTGAGAAAATTTTTTTCTGTGCATAGATGAAATCAGCAGGAAAAATTCTTCGGTGAGCGAATATTCGCATCCCGAAGGCGGGGCGGACGAAATGATCCGGCCCCGACGTCGGCGCGAGAGGGGAGGCAAGGCTCAAATGGCGAAGAAAAAGGCCAAGAAGAAGAAGTAAGACCAGAGAACGTGAACGTCGGGAGCACTGCCGAGCAGCAGTGCTCTCTATCTTTGTGGGCGGTTAGAAGCGCCGGAGGACGCCGATCCCCAGCGTGGGCTGGTTCAGGAGGTTCGTGCCGCGCAGGGAGATGGCGTACTCGTTGCTGAGGAAGTAGTACGTGTAGACGTTGAGGGTGAGCGAGTTGATATTGTAGAGGTCGAGGGACACCACGGTCCCCGGAGCGGTCCCGTAGTCGAGCCCGACCCCGATCTGTCCGTCGATCAGACCGTAGCGTACCGTCATCTGCGAGTTCTCCAGCCGTTGCCCGATCTGCAGGCCGAGCCGGTTGCTGAATCCCACGTCGCGCCAGGTGAAGATGTACTGCCGGGCGCCCGTTGGCAGCAGCGAGAGCCGCACGTCATGCCCGGCGCGGGTTCCCGCGTACCAGAGCTCGTAGTCGAGCCGCAGGACGGCCCGGAGTCCCAGGCCCGGAACGTCCCCCAACCGTTCAGGAATGAGTTTGTTGACGCGGTCGATCGCCGCGCCGGCGCGGCCCACGACCGCCCGCGCCTCTGCGACGCCCTGGCGGACCTCCGCGACGCCCTGCCGCGCATCCGTCAGGCCCTGCCGCGCCTCTGAGACCGCCGATTGGGCCTCGGCAATCGTCCTTCTGATCGAGCGGATCTGCTCTTCATTCACCAGGCCCGAGAGGTCCTGGGCCATCTTGTCCATTCGTCCCGCGGCGCGCTGCACGCTGCCGAGCGTGTCCCGGATCTGCCGGGCCGTCTCGCCGTCCGCCGAGACATCCTTGACCAGCGTTCTGATCTCGTGGGCCGCCCCGGCCAGGTCGGCGGCCATCGCACGCAGCTCCCGGGCGATCGCCGGCACCTCGGTGGCCACAGACTGCTCGAGCGACCGGGTCATGCGCTGCACGTTCTCGGCGACCTGACGCGCCACGGCGGTGGCCTCCCGCGCGTTGCGGACGGTCTCGCCGATGTCCGAGGCGAGCTTCGGGTCGCTGACCAGGCGGTTGATGCTGACCAGCGTCTCCTCCGCGCGGCGCGCCACCACCGAGAGCCGGTCAAAAAGCTGCTCCAGGGTGAACGGATCGCTCCCCACGACGACGCTGTCGGGTGGGAGGGGCGGGGCGTCAATCGGCCCCGGCGAGATGGCGATGAACCGATCGCCGAGCACGCCGGCAGTGGCGGTCGCGAACCGCGAGCCGGCGGGGATGGTCACGCCCTCGCGGATCCGCAGGGTGAGCTCGGCGCGGCGCTCCGGGGTGAGCCCGAGGCGCTTCACGCGCCCGACCTCGATGCCGGCCATCAGCACCGGCGCGCCGGCGGTAATCCCCTGAGCGTTGGTCATGCGCAGCTTGAGCTCGTAGCCGCGCTCGCGGAACTGAAAGCCCCCACGTATGAGGATGATCGACGCCAGCAGGACGGCAATCCCCGCGACGGCGAACAGTCCCGCTTTGGTCTCGGTCGTCATGCCAGCCTCACCTCGGCATGCTCGTCAGGAAGCGGTGCACGAAGGGATTCTTCGAGGCGGCGATCTCTTCCCACCGGCCCGTCGCCGCGAACTCACCGGCCTCCATCACCGCGAAGCGATCGCCGAGCAGCCGGGCGCTGTCCAGATCGTGCGTGACGACGACCGCGGTGCCGCCCAACTCCTTCCGGAGTCGCAGGATCAGATCGTCCACCGTCCGAGCCGTGATGGGATCCAGCCCGCCCGTGGGCTCGTCATAGAGGATGAGCGACGGCCGCAGCGCCAGGGCGCGCGCGATGCCGACGCGCTTGCGCATCCCGCCGGACAGCGCCGAGGGCATGGCCTCCTCGGTGCCCTCCAGTTCGACCAGCGCCAGCAGCTCGCTGACCTGGCGGGCGATCTCCCCTTCGGACTGCTGGGTGTGGCGCCGCAGGGGAAACGCTACGTTCTCTCCGACGTTGAGTGAGTCGAACAGCGCCGCCGACTGAAAGACCATGCCGATCTGCACGCGCAGGGCGTCCAGCGCGCGACCGGCCAGCGCATGCACGGGTTGGCCGAAGACCAGCACCTGCCCGCGGTCGGGCCGCAGGAGACCAACCAGATGCCGCAGCAGGACGCTTTTGCCGGAGCCGCTTGTCCCCATGATCACCTGGATCTCCTGCCGCGGCACTTCCAGAGAGACCCCCGCGAGCACGACCCGGTCGTCGAACGACTTCCACACGTCGCGCACCGTCACAACCGCCTCGCCCGGCGTGGGGGCCGGCTGCGGCAGGGAGGTGGAGGGGGTCACCAGGCTCACCGGCGGATCGCTCACGTGAAGAAGATCAGGTCGAGGAAGTAGTTGACCACGAGGATCCACGCGATCGCGGCGACGACGGCCCCGGTGGTGGCCCGGCCGACGCCGTCGGCCCCCCCGGTCGCGTACAGCCCCCGAAAGCAGCCGACCGCGGCGATGATGAGGCCGAAGAAGACCGTCTTGATCAGTCCCGCGAGCAGGTCGTAGGGGAGCACGAACCGCTGCACGGCCGCCAGGTACTGGTCACTGTTGATGCCGGCCGTGGCCGTGGCTACCGCATACCCGCCGACCCCGCCGACCAGGTTGGCGAAGATCGTCAGGACCGGGAGCGCGAACGCGGCCGCGATCAGCCGCGGCACGACCAAGTAACGTACAGGATCGGTCGCCAGGACGCGCAGGGCATCGACCTGTTCGGTCACGGTCATCGTCCCGATCTCCGCGGCCATACCGGCGCCCGCACGGCCGGCGACCACGATGGCCGTGAAGACCGGGGCGGCCTCGCGGGCCAGGGAGAGGCCGACCAGTCCGCCGATGAACGCCTCCGCGCCGAATTCGATCAACTGCCGGGAGGATTGGAGCGCCAGGACCATTCCGGAGAAGAGGCCGGTGACGAAGATGAGCCCCACGGAACCCACTCCGATGCGGGTGATCTGAACGATCGACTGGCGCAGCTCCAGGTGGCCACGCACGATCGATCGAAAAGCCGACACCAGCATCAGGGAAGCGCGCCCGGTCTGCGCGAGCGCGTGCAGAACCGCCCTACCGAGGGCGGCCAGGGACGAGTCGGTTGTTCGGGAAGCGGGGGGCTGCCCGCGCATACGCTTCATTATAACAACAACATTGACGCTCCCGACCCTCAGTGCTATACTCCGCAGAGTCGTGCGGCTGGAAGTAGAAGCCATCCGCTTCTCACCCGAGTGCCCGTCCTGACGAGGTGCGTCTCGGGTCGCCGTGGGCCGCTGGATGTTCGCGGGGATGGCTTCTGCCGTCCCTGTTTTACTTTACCCGCGACAGGCCGTAGCGTCGCGGAACCAGCAGTATAGCTATCTAAGGAGGGCGACAGGGCATCGAGCGCGACATCAGGATTAACGAACGGATCCGAGCGCGTGACGTTCGGTTGATCGGCCGTGACGGGGAGCAGCTTGGCATCGTGCCCACGCGGGACGCGCTGACCAAGGCCCAGGAGGACGGGCTGGATCTGGTCGAGATCGCCCCAACCGCCACGCCGCCCGTCGCCAAGATCATGGACTTTGGGCGGTTCAAGTACGAGCAGAGCAAGCGCGACCGCGACGCTCACCGGAAGAGCCGGGCCGCCGATCTCAAGGGGATGCGGATGAGCCCGAAGATCGGCGAGCACGATTTTCAGGTCAAGGCCCGGCAGGTGCAGGAGTTCTTGAAGGGCGGCAACAAAGTGCGCGTCGCGATGTGGTTTCGGGGGCGCGAGATGGCGCATCCCAAAGTCGGCGAGGTCCTGTTGCAGCGACTTGCCCAGACCGTGGTCGACGTGGGGATCGTCGAGCGCACGCCGATCCTCGAGGGACGCAACATGATCATGATCCTGACCCCAAAGAAGGGGTCATAGGCCGGGAGTCAACTCGTGAAAACCAAGCGGCACCAGGGAACGGCCAAGCGGATCGGCGTCACGGGATCGGGGAAGTTGATGCGCAGACGCCAGCACGCCGGGCACCTCAAAGTCAAGAAGCGCCCAAAGAGGAAGCGCTCTCTCCGCCACGTCGTTCGTGTTCACCCGGCCGATGAAGCGCAGGTGCGGAGGCTGCTGTCCGGCTCCTGATTGGACAATCTCATGGGGTGCCCGATGCGGCTGCGCTGTGCGCTGCCGGATTGGGCTGAAGGTGGGACGATCATGGCTCGCATCAAGCGCGGCGTTACGGTCCGGCGCCGGCACAAGAAGATCCTTCGCCTGGCGCGGGGGTTCCGCGGCGCCAAGAGCCGCTGGTACAAGCTCGCCAATCAATACGTCACCCGAGCGCTGGCGCAGGCTCTGGTCGACCGGCGCCTGAGGAAGCGGCAGTTCCGGCGCTTGTGGGTCGTACGCATCAACGCCGCCGCGCGCGGCAGTGGCGTGTCTTACAGTCGCCTGATCAGCGGGCTTCGCAAGGCCGGCATCGCCGTGAACCGTAAGGTGCTTGCCGACCTGGCGGTCCGCGACCCGGCGGCCTTTGACGCGCTGGTGGCACGAGCCAAGGAGCGTCTGGGCACCTAGCCGCGGCCGATGGCCCGGACCCTCGCCCTTCCGCGACGCCTCGCGACGCTCCGGCCGACACTCAGCCCCGCCCAGACCGTCATTCTCGGTTTTGCCGCCCTCATTCTGACGGGCGGGATATTGTTGAGCCTTCCCATCGCCTCCGAATCGGGACGTCCCACACCGTTCCTCACCGCGCTGTTCACCGCCAACTCCGCCACGTGCGTGACCGGGCTCGTCGTTGTCGATACCGCCGACCACTACTCTCAATTCGGCGAGCTCGTCATCATGTTCCTCATCCAGCTCGGCGGATTTGGGTATATGACCTCTTGGGCCTTGCTGGCGCTGATCATGGGGTGGCGGATCGGGCTGCGCGAGCGCGTGATCATGACCCAGGCCCACAACCTGTACGAGATGGGCGGGGTCGTGCGGTTCACCCGGCGGATCGTGATCCTGGCGCTCGCGATCGAAGCGACAGGGGCGGTCGTGTTCACCCTGCGGTGGCTGCGCGAGGTCCCCGTGGGGCGGGCGATCTATCTGGGCGTCTTTC
>JBQTJP010000274.1:0-5055 GCA_052386995.1 Armatimonadota bacterium | reverse complement strand
CCCGTGTTCCGCTCGAATGCCGACAGGGTGGTGTAGAGCGGATCGTACATCGGCCCGCCGACAAAGAGGACTCGAAGACTCCGTCGAGGCATGATCGGCGTGACTGCATTCGCCGGTGTCATGGGAGCGCCCTGCGGTGCGTACAGCCGGAGCGCGCGGTGCTACGGCAGTGTAATCAGAGGAGGGACAGGGGAGCGGGGCGAACTCGCGGGTGCGGCCAATCAGAACTATGACTCCGGTGAAGCGCATCTGCTTCACCGGCGCATCTTAGAGGAGGTGAATAGGTGAGACGCTTTGTGAAGTTATCCCTCGCCCTGCTGGGAGTCGCGGTCCTCTTGCTGACCGCGAGCTCTGGTCCCGCGGTCTCGCAGCAGCGGTTCGCCGGCGTGACCGTCAACGTGCTCACGTTCACTGGCCCGCAAATCGCCGAACCCCTGCAGCGCCGCGCTCCCGATTTCGGGAAGCTGACCGGGGCGAAGATCAACGTGGTCACGGTTCCCTTCAGCGACCTCTATCAGAAGGCCCTCACCGACATGGCAACGAGGACGAACAGCTTCAATGCGTTCGTCTTTGCGCCGCAGTGGATGGTCGACTACATCACCCCGGGCTTCCTCGAGGATATTACGAGCCGGGTCACCGGAGACAAGGCGCTCCAGTGGAACGACATCGCGCCGTTCTTCCGCGACTTCAGCGCGACCTTCGCAGGGCGCATCTACACCATTCCGCTGGACGGCGACTTCCAGATGGTCTACTACCGCCGCGACGTGCTCGCGCAGGCGGGCCTGCAGCCGCCGGAGACATGGGACGACTACCTGAAGATCGCCAGTACGTTCGCCGGCAAGGATCTCAACGGCGACGGCACCCCGGACTTCGGCTCGTGCATCGCCAAGAAACGCAACGCGCAATCGTACTGGATGGTGTGGTCGGTTGCGGCCGGCTTCCTGCAGGCCAAAGGGACCGAAGAGGGATCATTCTTCGACGTCGACGCGTTGAAGCCACTCACCAACAACGAGGCCTTTGCGGAGGCCCTGCGGCTCTATGTCGAGACCGGGAAGTACGGGCCGCCCGACGAGCTGAACTGGGACGTTGGCGATTCCCGAGCCGGCTTTGTCACCGGCCGCTGCGCTCTCACCCTGGACTGGGGGGACATCGGCACTCTGGCCATCGACCCGAAGACTTCCAAGGTGCAGGACAAGGTCGGCGCGGTCATTCTGCCCGGGACGCGCCGGGTGCTGGACCGGAAGAGCGGCAAGCTGGTGGACTGCACCGGCACTACCTGCCCCCACGCGACGAAGGGCGTCAACCACGCGCCATTTGCGGCTTTCGGCGGCTGGTCGGGCGCCATCAGCAAGGCCGCGCCGGCCAGGGTAAAGGAAGCGGCCTACGCGTTCCTTTCCTATATGAGCCAGCCCGCGCAGGCCAACGCGGACGTGACCATCGGGATCACGGGATTCAACCCGTACCGCACGTCGCAGTTCAGGAACATCAGCCTGTGGGTCAAGGCCGGGATGAGCGAGGGCGCCGCCAAGAACTACCTGGGTGCGATCGAGAACAGCCTGCGCAGCCCGAACATGGTGCTCGATATCCGGATCCCGCAGAACCAGCGATACCAACAGGTCATTCTGGACCGGGCCGTCGCGCGACTGCTCGCCAAAGAGATCACGATCGACCAGGCGATGAAAGAGATCACCGATGGCTGGGAATCGACGACCAACGAGCTCGGTCGTGACAAGCAGAAGAGGGCCTACCGCAGTACACTCGGCGTCAAGCGCTAGGTCGTGAAGAGCGGCACGAAGCCACACGAGACCGCCAGGACGGCGCCACCAGGGCCTGTCCTGGTGGTCTCAACAGTTCGTACGCCCGTCAGCTGGGTGGAGCACCAGGCCAGGTCGCTCTTCCTGCTCCCCGCGATCCTATTGTTGGTCTTCGTCTCGATCTTCCCGCTCATCGTCTCCCTGTATCTGTCGCTCGCCCGCTTCGAGTTCGTTCCCGGAGGCTTCGCGCTCAGGTTCGTCGGCCTCGCCAACTTCAGGAAGCTGCTGTTCGGCATTGAGCAGGAGCATTTTCTTGGCTTCCTCGCCGTGTCCCCGGCGCACTGGCTGATCCTCGGGCTCATCGCCACGGCTTTTGTCGCCTACCTCATCTCGTATCTCCGCGGTGCGCGGGTCTCTTCCGCCGGCATCGTGGGCCGGATCGTCCTCGGTCTCGTGGCGTGCGTGTTCGTCTGGTTGCTCATCCGCACGCTCGGTCCTGGCGGCCGGCCGGGGACGCTCGTCACCACCCTCGTGTACGTCTGCGTGGGCATCGCCGTCCAGTACTGGCTCGGCCTGACCCTAGCCTATCTGACGTCACAGGAACTGCCCGGTCGACGGTTCTTCCGCGTGGTGTTTCTCCTCCCGATGATGATCACGCCGGTCGGCATCGCCTACACCTTCCGGATCCTGATGGACCTGGGCAAAGGGCCTTTCGCGCCGCTGTGGCGCGGCCTGGGGCTGGCGGAGGTCTCGTGGGTGACCACGCCCTGGGGCGCGCGAATTGCGGTGATGATCGGGGACATCTGGCAGTGGACGCCGCTCATGTTCATCGTCCTGCTGGCTGCGCTGGAGAGCCAGCCGAGCGAGCTGATCGAGGCGGCCATGGTAGACGGAGCGAACCGCTGGCGGATCTTCTGGAAGATCAGCTGGCCGCAGCTGCTGCCGGTCACCTCGACGATCATCCTCATCCGGCTCATCGAGGCGTTCAAGATCGTCGACCTGCCCAATGTGCTGACCAACGGCGGCCCGGGGACCGCGACCGAGTCGCTCACGCTGCATGCCTTCATCTCCTGGCGCACGCTGGATATCGGGGGATCGGCGGCGGTGGCCTATAGCCTGCTCATCCTGGTGACGGTGATCGCGACCGTCTACATCCAGTTCATCCACCGGCGCGTGAGCGAGGCACTATAGCCGATGATGAGGATCTTCGCCCCACGCCGCTTCGCGCTGGCGCCCTCGCCGCTCGCAGCGCTGCTTTCGTACGCCATCCTCGGCGTGTGGGCCGTGGTGGTGCTCTTTCCCATTTATTGGATCTTCGTCACGTCGTTCAAGCTGCCCATCCATGTCTTCGACGGCCCATTCTACCTGCCGTTCGTCGACTATGCGCCGTCGGGCCACGCCTGGCGCTACATGTTTGTCGACCTGCGCAACGACACGCTGCGGCCGTTTTTCAACACCGTGGTGGTCGCGCTGGTCAGCTCGGTCCTCTCGGTCGCGTTGGGAGCGGCCGCCGGCTACGGGCTTTTACGGTTTCGGTACCAGCCTCGCCTGGGCGTCATCGTCCTCTTCCTGGGGTCGGCGCTCCTGGCCCTGGGGGCGATCGCGGCGGGCGCGCCATGGCCGGTGGCGCTCATCTCCATGACTCTGGCCTTCATCCTCCTGTGGCAGACGCTCGGCCGCCGGTTCCGCCGCGCGGTCTCGAATGACGACATCGCCTTCTGGATGATCTCTCAGCGGATTCTCCCGCCGGTCGTCGTAGTGATCCCCATCTACGTGATGTTCCAGCGCCTCGCGCTGCTCGACACCCGCCTAGCCCTGATCATCACGTACGTGGCCGTCAACCTGCCGATCGTCGTCTGGCTGATGCGGGATTACTTCCGGCAGATTTCCATCGAACTCGAAGAGAGCGCGGCGATCGACGGGGCGTCGCCCTACAGGATCTTCTGGTCGATCGTCCTTCCGCTCTCGACGCCGGGCCTTGCCGCAACCTTCCTCCTCGTGCTGGTCTTCTCCTGGAATGAATATCTGCTGGCCCTCTTCCTCACCAGCGCCAACGCCCAGACGCTGCCGCTGAGCATCGCGGCGCAGAACGCGACGCGCGGGCCCCAGTGGTGGTATATGTCCGTGCTCATCCTGCTGATGATTGCTCCGGTGATTGCGATGGCCATCGCGCTGGAGCGTTACATCGCCAAAGGTCTGCTCGTGGGGGCGCTCAAAGGCTGACCCAGAGGCGGCCCTCTGCGGTGGACGTCAATCCATCTCGTACCCGCCGTCGACGTTCAACGTCTGCCCGGTGATGTAGTCGGCGTCCGGGGAGCAGAGGAAGGCGACGGCCCCCGCAATATCCTCCGGCTGCGCGGCCCGTTTGAGCGGGATGGTCTCGATGAACTGCGCCATCGACTCTCCGGGCGCCAGCCCGAGCAGTCGCCCGCGGTCGCGGTCGATCTCCTCCCACATCGCGGTGGGAACGACACTCGGGGAGACGGCATTGACGTTGATGTTGTATGGGGCAAGAGCCAGCGCCGCCGACTGCGTGATGCTGATCACCGCGGCCTTGGTCGCGGCGTAGTGCGCGGCCAGCGGGCGTCCCCGCCGCCCGGAGATCGAGGAAAGGTTCACGATCTTCCCAAAGCTGCGCTGCGCCCGACCCGCGGCCTTCACCTCCTCAGGCACCTGGCGCACCATCTGCGCGGCCACGGCCTGCAGGCAGAAGAACAGGCCGCGTTGGTTCACATCGACGACGCGATCCCAGTCTTCCTCTGTCACTTTCAGCATCGGCTTGGTCTGCGTGACGCCGGCGTTGTTGACCAGGATGTCGATACGGCCATGCTGCCGCACGACCGCGTCCACCATTTTCCGCACCGCGGTGATATCGGCGACATCCATGGGATAGGCGAGCGCGCGCGGTCCCAGAGCCTGAATCTCCGCGGCCACGCCCGCGGCGGACTCGGGGTTGTACTCCGCGACGACGACGTCCGCGCCGCCACCGGCCAGGCGCAACGCGATGGCTTTACCGATCCCCTGCCCGGCGCCGGTGACAATCGCCACTCGTCCCATCAGTTTGGTTTCCACGGTCAGGTCAGTATTGGCATGTTTCGAGTCTCAGACCTGCTCCCCGTTTTGCTTGGGAGAATTGGCATACATTCGCAACTGATTGACGCCTCCGTCGCGTCATACTAGGATGGCAGCAAGTAGCACCGAAGGCTTGCAGCCCTTCGGGGCAGGGTGAGGCGCCCGCCCGGCGCCAACTCCCGATCGGCGGTCAAAGCCCGTGAGGCCCGCAAGGGCCGTGGCCCGGTGG
>JBQTJP010000273.1:0-7772 GCA_052386995.1 Armatimonadota bacterium | reverse complement strand
ACCAATCATCACTCTACTCGGTCCGGAGCAAATTCGCCCAGCACTCATGGAGGTCGATGATGCGACGTGCGATTGTGTTCGTGATTCTCGCGGGTATCCTGGCCGGATCGGCGGCGGGCGCGCCGGCGCCGGGCGGTGTCTTTCAATCAGCCTGGCCGTATCTGCTGCCTCCGGCGGGCCATTTCAACACCTTCGTCCCCAATCACCTCGGACTGGGTCTCTACCAGGATCTGATGGAGATGCCGCCGGCGCTTTATCTGTGGCAGAAGGGCGAGTTCGTGCCGATGATGGCCACGTCGTGGACCTGGAACGTCGGCCAGCGCACCTTCACGGTAAAACTGCGGCGCGGGGCCCGCTGGTCCGACGGGAATGCGTTCACCTCCGCCGACGTCGCCGCCACCTTCCATATCGGCTACATCCTGGGCTACACGATCTGGCGGTATATCGCGTCCATCGAGACGCCGGATCCCGAGACCGTCGTGTTCCGCTTCCTCACGCCGGCCTCGGTGGCCGAGCGCCTCATTCTGCGAACGAACATCCGCTCGCGGGCCGTCTATGGAACCTTCGCCGACCGCGCAAAGCCCTTCGCCGAATCGAAGCGGCCGTTCGAGGATCCAGACGTCGCCGCGCTGCTCGACGAGCTCCGCCGCTTTCGCCCGCGCGAGATCATCAGCACCGGTCCGTTCCAACTCGACACCGGCAGGATCACCGAGGCGCAGGTGCAGCTCGTTAAGAACCCCACGTCATGGGCGGCCGAGCAGGTGCGCTTCGACCGCATCGTGCTCTTCAACGGCGAGACGCCGCAGATCACACCGCTGGTGCTGGCCCGAGAGATCGACTACGCGACCCACGCCTTCCCACCCGCCACCGACCGGCAGTTCCAGCGGCAGGGCACGCGCGTGCTGCGCGCGCCGGCCTATGTGGGCGCGGCCCTGTACTTCAACCACCGGATCTCGCCACTCAACCGCAGCGAGGTCCGGCGGGCGATCGCCCACGCGGTCAACCGGGAGCAGAACGGCGCGGTGGCGCTCGGAGCGTCCGGCAAAGGCGTGCGATGGCTCACCGGATTCAGCGACAATCTGCTCGAGCGGTGGGTCACGGCCGACGTCCGGCCCCGTCTGAACCCGTACATGTACCATCCGGGCCAGGCTGCGCAGATGCTGATAGGAGTCGGATTCAAGAAGGGCCCGGATGGGATCTGGGTGAGCGATCGGGGCGAGCGGTTAGAGTACGAATTGAGCGTGCCGCCTGAGTTCGCCGACTGGTCGGCGGCGGCCGAAGACCTGGCCGGCCAGCTCACCGCCTTCGGCATCAAGACGGTCATCCGGGGCGTCCCCAATCCGCAGCACCTGGCCAACGTGAACGACGGCAAGTTCCAGATCGCCATCCGCCTGTGGGGGAGCGGCAACCCGCACCCGTACTTCGCGTATGTGCAGGACCTGTTCAACCACAACTATCCGGTGTGGGCGACGACGCGCGGGATGGACTTCAACCTTCAGCAGGAAACCAAGGCCGCGGGCAAGGTGGAGATGGGGTCAATGATCGATTCGGCCGGCGCCGGGACGAACGTGGGCCGGCAGCAATCGGCGATATCGCGCCTGGCCCTCGTCTTCAACGATCTCCTGCCGATCATCCCGCTGCACGAGCGGTACAGCAACAGCCCGGTCATGGAAGGGTTGCGGGTTATGGGCTGGCCGAGAGACGGCGATGTCATCTACAAGAACCACTTCACGACCGACGCGTTCCTGATCCACCTGATCCTGAACGGGACTCTGCGCCCGGCCAGGTAAGGGTCGGGCTACAGCGCGGCCCGTGCGGGCTGCGCATGGGGATCTTCCAACTTTGGAGCGGCCTCGTCCCACCCATCGCTCTCAGCGGACTGCGGCAGGAGGCCCTGACCGGTGGCGGGTCGCCCGTCTTGAAGATGCTTTGTCACAGACATTGCATCCAGCGGGTGCGAGAAGAAATATCCCTGGCCGTAGGTGCATTCCAATTCCCGGAGGAGTGATACTTGATCTGCCCGCTCGACGCCTTCGGCGACAATCTCCAACCCGAGGTTGTTCGCCATGCTGGTAATGGCGCGCAGCACGTGCCGGCCTTCGGGCGATCTGCTCTCATCCCCCTTCACGAAGCTGCGGTCGATCTTGACCACGTCGATAGGGAACCGCTGGAGAAGACTCAGGGACGAGTAGCCTGTCCCGAAATCGTCGATCGCGATCCGCACGCCCGTGGCCCGAATGCGCGCGAGTGTCCGTGCGGCCGATTCCCCATCCTCCATGATGGCGCTCTCAGTGATCTCCAGCACGAGCTGCGAGGGCTCCAGCTTCGTGTCCCGCAGAACGCGCTCGAGTTGAAGACAGAAATCGACGTGCGCGAGCTGGCGTCGCGACAGATTCACGCTGATGCGTAAGGGCGCCTGCGTGACTGTCCGCCAGCGATCCATCTGCCGGCAGGCTTCGCGCAGGGCCCACTCGCCCATCGGGATGATCAACCCCGTTTCCTCGGCGACCGGAATGAAGTCTCGCGGGGACACAGACCGGCCGTGCGGTTGGCGCCAGCGGAACAGCGCTTCAAAGCCCGCGATCTCGCCGGTTCGCAGGACCACGATTGGCTGGTAGTCAAGACTGAACTCGCCGCGCTCCAGGCCGCGCCGAAGCGCATTTTGCAGCTGCAGGACCTTCAGCACCTCTAGCCGCATGTCATCGTCAAAAATCTTGTAGCTTCCCCGTTCGGAGTGCTTTGCGCGGTACATTGCGATATCCGCATCCCGCAGCAACATTTCTGGATCCGAACTCTTCGGCCGCGCCATCGCGATGCCCAGGCTCGCCGTGACGAACACCTCCTGGCCCCGCAGTTGGAAGGGCTGGTCCAACGTGCGTTTGATGCGATCGGCTACGAGGACGGCCTGGCTGGGCGTGGCGACCTCCTCCAGGAGCAGCCCAAATTCATCTCCTCCCAGGCGGGCGATGGTGTCCGCCTGGCGCACGCAGCTCTGCAGGCGCTCGCTGAAGTCCGTGAGAAACTGATCGCCGGCGCTGTGACCGAAGCTGTCGTTGAGAAGCTTGAAGCGGTCCACGTCCAGGAAGACGACGGCAAAGGTTGAGGCCGTGCGATCGACCCGCCTGGCCGCATGCCGCAGGCGGTCCATGAACAACGTGCGGTTCGGCATGCCGGTGAGCGGGTCGCAGATGGCGTTGGCCTGCAGGTCCACCACGGCGCTCTGCAGGCCGGCGATTGACCGCGCGATGCTGTATCCGAGGCCGAGGGTGGCGGCGAAGCTGAGTCCGCCGAATCCGATTGCGAGTGGAAGATTCGGATTGGGCGTTACCGCTTTTTGGTCAGCGCCGGGGGCGATCGCGGCCACGGTGGCGCCGACCGAGAGGATCAACCAGCAGATCAGCAGGATGAGCTTTCCCTGCGGTCCAAGACGCGGCCGGGCGTTTCGCAGCATGCGGTCCCCCGTGTTCCAGTGCTGGTATCCGCGACGCTTGCTACAACCGAACCTTGGACTCGCCCGAATAACGCAAGACGCGAGACCAAGAGGATCTCGCGTCGCTATTCCGCTCTGCTATGAAGGAAAGAAGATCTCGCGGAACGCCCGCGAAACCCTCTTCGGTAACCCAGCCGACCCCCAAAGGGGTCCTGTGGCTTTGCGTCCCCGCCTTACGACGGGTATGCCTTTATCGGTGGTTCCACTTGGCTATGCCCAGAAGCGATCTCATATAGTCATGGACTCTTGAAATCACCCAAGAGAGTGGTGAACTCCACGAGATTCCCAAACGGGTCACGGCAGAAGAACCGCGGCCGATTGGGGATGGGAGTCGTGTCGTACGGGGTGTAGCCGGCCTGCTCGAGCTGACGCCGCGCGGGGTCCAGGTCTGGAACTTCAAGACAGATATGCCGTGGATGCTCCGCGTCATAGCCTTCAGCGCCATTCGCCATGCCGAAAGGCAGACCTTGCGATAGGATGCGGCACCGGCGCGCGGAATCGTTACGCCATGACCAGCCACCGTTTCCAGGCCCGCCATCTGCAAGATATCACGCGCCGCATCTTCATGGCCGTGGGAACGCCGGAGCACATCGCCGCGGTTGTCGCCGAGATCCTCGTTAACGCCAACCTCACCGGCCACGACTCGCACGGTGTGCTGAGGATTCCGTGGTACCTGGAGACTATTGAAAAGGGCGAGACCATTCCGGACGCCGAGCCAGTGGTGCTGCGCGAGACGCCTTCAACGCTGATGGTCGACGGCCGCAGCGCGTTCGGGCACTATGTCGCGCGCTGGGCCATGCGCCGGGCAATCGAGAAAGCCGAGGAGGCCGGGATCTGCTGCGTCAGCCTGACCCGATTGAACCACATCGGGCGGTTGGGCGAGTACGCCGAGCAGGCGGCGCGCGCGGGGCACATCGGCATCGTGACATGGGGCAGCGCCGAGCCGGGCGAGGACACGACCGTTCCCTATGGTGGAGCCAGGGGCGCGCTTGGCACGAACCCGATTGCCGCGGGCGTCCCGGCCGGCGAGCGGCCCCCATTCGTCCTGGACTTTGCGACGAGCGCCATTGCGGTCGGAAAGATCCACGTTGCGCGCAGCCTGAGCCTCGATCTTCCTGAGGCCTGCCTCATCGACAAGCACGGCCGCCCCAGCGTCCGGCCCGAAGACTTTTACGACGGTGGGTTCGTCCTCCCAGCCGGGGGGCATAAAGGATATGCGCTCAGCATGCTGATCTGCCTGCTGGGCGGGTTATCGGGTCAGTTCGACCCGCGCCGTACCCTGATGGAAGGCGGATTCATGCAGGTGATCAGCGTCGCCGCGTTCCTGTCGCCGGCGGACTACGGTCGGTCCGTGGGCGCGGTCCTCGATGGCATCAAGGCCATCCCCCCGGCGGAGGGGTTCAACGAGATACTGACGCCTGGGGAACCCGAGCAGCGCGCGCGGCTGCAGCGGTTGGCCGAAGGCATCGACGTGCCGGAGACCATCTGGCAGCAGATCGAGCGCGGGGCTCAGAAGATCGGCGTGTCTCTGGGCGCTGAATTGTAGTTCATCGGCGGGTTCAGGCCTGCGTCGCCCGCCCGTGGATCGCTGCCCAGACTTTGCGGGACCCAAGCGGCATGTCGAGGTGGCGCACGCCAAACGGCGCGAGGGCGTCGATCACCGCGTTGACGACCGCCGGCGTGGCGCCGATCGTACCGGCCTCCCCGACCCCTTTGGCGCCGAGAGGGTTACGGGGCGATGGGGTCTCGGTGCGCAACGTGACCAGGCGCGGCATCGTAGCGGCGCGCGGTACAGCATAGTCCATCAGCGTCGCGGTCGCGGGCTGCCCGGAATCGTCATAGATCATTTCCTCTGAGAGCGCCTGGCCGATGGCCTGCGCCACTCCGCCGTGGATCTGACCTTCGACCAGCAGTGGGTTGATCGCGACCCCGCAGTCGTCTACGGAAACGTAGTGGAGCACCTGAGTCTCACCGCTGTCGGGATCGACCTCCACCACAGCCACGTGCGTCCCGAAGGGAAACGTCGAGTCGCCCGCATCGAACGTGCCGCTGGCGGACAGGATCTTGCGGCGGGCGGCGCTCACCAGCGCTCCCAACGTGATGCCGCGGTCGGGTGCGCCTCTTACAAAGACGCGGCCGGCCGCCATCACGAGATCATCGAGGCGCGCCTCAAGGCGTTCCGCGGCCAGCCGCAGCATTTTGCGGCGCAGCGCCACGGCCGCCCCGTGGGCCGCCGACCCCCCCACGACCAGGCTCCGGCTCCCTGCCGTGCCATCGCCGTCGGGGATCAGGGCCGTGTCGCCGTGCAGCACCGTGACGTTCTGAATATTCACTCCGAGGGTGTCAGCCACGATTTGAGCCAGACCCGTGGCGGCACCCTGACCGTGAGGCGAGATACCGGTCAGCACGGTCACCTTGCCATCTCTGTCGACCTGGACCTTGGTGCGGTCTTTCCCGAACGTGCACCACTCGACGTAGCTGGAGACGCCGATGCCCAGGTAGCGGCCGCGCCGGCGCTCCTCGCCCTGTCGCCTGCGCCATGTGAGGTAGTCCGCGGCCTCCAGGGCCCGGTCCAGAGCGCGCGCGTACTCACCGCTGTCGTAGGTAGCGCCTGAAACCGCGCGGTGTGGAAATCGATCAGGCGCGATAAAGTTCTTCCGCCGGATCTCGGCCGGGTCGATGTCGAGGTCCCGCGCCAGCAGATCAATGGCGCGCTCCAGGTAGAACGCGGCCTCGGGCCGCCCGGCGCCGCGGTAGGCGCCGGTGGGGACCTTGTTCGTGTAGACTTCCAAGAGCTCCACGTCGATGTCGTGAATATCGTACGGCCCCTGGATCATCAGCAGCGTTAGCGTCGGCACTTCGGCCGTGGTCGACAGCATGTAGGCGCCCACGTCGGCCACCACACGCATCTGCAATGCGAGGATCCTTCCGTCGCGGTCCGCCCCGATGCGCACGTCGGCGAACTGGCTGCGGCCATGGCTCGTGGCGATCAGGTCCTCGCGCCTGCTCTGCGCCCACTTCACCGGCCGTCCCAGGCGCATGGCGAGCACGGGCAGCACAATCTCCTCTGAGTAGATGTTGATCTTGGCCCCGAAGCCGCCGCCGACATCCGGCGCGATCACGCGCACGCGCGTGCCCGCGAGCGGGGGCAATTCCTCCAGCGTGTCGCGCAGCGCGTGCGGCATCTGCGTGGACGACCACACAGTGAGCCGGCGCTCCCTGCCCGACGGCGGGGCCGCCACCACCGCCCTGGCCTCCAGCGGCACCGCGGCGAGCCGCTGATGCCCGATGCGCTGAGTGACCACGACAGCGGCGCGGGCAAACGCCTTGTCAGGCTCACCGTAGCGATGGTGCCTCCGATATGCGACGTTCGACGGCAGGTGCGGGTGGATCCGCGGCGCGTCAGGCCGCAGGCCCTCCTCGAAATCGAGAATCGCCGGCAGTGGTTCCCAGTCGACCTGCACCTGCTCGGCCGCATCCGCCGCCTTGTAAGGGTCGTCTGCTATGACCAGGGCGACGGGCTGGCCAACATAACATGCCCGGTCGATGGCCAGGGCCGGATGCCGGGCCAGTGCGCCTTTGACCTCGCCCGGCAGCCACAGGGGATCGCCCAGATCCCTAGCGGTGATGAGGTCCACGGATGAGGGTGCGGTGATCTGGCGGATCAGGGCATGGGCATGCGGGCTGCGCACCACGGCGACGTGGCGCAGGCCGGCGAACGTGAGATCGTCGACGAATGTGCCGCGGCCGTTGATCAACCGTGGATCCTCAATGCGCTTGACGCGGGCACCGCGGTACGCAGAGAGCGCCATCGCACACATGTTCCACAAGCGCCGGGTGACTCCTGGAGAGGTTGAAGTGAGCGAAGCGTCGAAGAGCAGCGTGAACCCGAAGGTATCAACATAGGGAGGTGCGAGGATGCGGAGCCTGAGCATCGCTTTAGTATTGTTGGTCAGCGTCGTGACGCTGGGAGTGACTACGGCGACAGCGGATGACGGTAGGCTGGTGCGGGCTATCGACGACTGCGATCCCAGGGACCCCGCTTGGGAGCCGGTTGGCTGCAAGCGCGCGAGGGGAGACGTCACAAATGCGGAGTTTCGTGCCCTGCTCAGCTCTCCGCTTTCGTCGTCCGTCGTTGGACATCCGTCGTTCCGGTTCGACCCTTCGTTTCTCGCGATCGGGCCCAAACGAACCGTAAGGGTGAGGAACACGGGCGGCAGGCCCCATACCTTTACGGAGGTCAAGGCATTTGGCGGCGGACGCGTCCCCCCGCTCAACGTGG
>JBQTJP010000272.1:0-8044 GCA_052386995.1 Armatimonadota bacterium | reverse complement strand
GTCCGGCCGAGGTCAGGACGCGCCGCTCCTCACACGTGCGTACGGATGCCTGCACAAGCGCGGCCTGCGTCCCGGCCGCCGCGGCACGACAGAACTTGGAGTAGTCAAATGTGCAGAATGGCTCGGGTAGCGGCCACGTCGCCGACCCCCCTGGTGTATGGATGACGAGGGCCGTGTGCATCTGGATGATTGACGCCTCCGCGCCCATCACCCGCACGGTGCCAACCGGGGCCGCGCACGCCGACGTCACGCCTTCGCCGAGAGGCTGGCGGTCGACGAGCACCACCCGTGCGCTCGGAGAGAGCGCGCGCGCCACGGCCAGCCCGGCGAATGACACGCCGGCGATGACGACGTCGTACGACTTACTCGGCCGGCCGGGCGTGCTCAAACTTCTGCACCCCCCGATAGGCCGGGACCGTCAGATCGGCGCGGCGATCGATTGTGATCCGCAACCCGAGCGCCCTGAGCCCGTCCACAAGCCCGCCGCGGATGTTCAGCGCGCCCTCCAGCGTCGCGGGATCGCCGAGCGCCGTGATCGTGAAGGGCCCGGAGAGCCGCTGAAGGTTGACGACGACCGTTCCGCCCACCTGTCCGAACCCTGTCGTTGCGGTGACGCGCTGATTGTTGACGGCGATCGCCTCGCTGCCCGCGGCCCAAAGCTCATTGACGACGCTGACGAGGTCCTGGTACGTGACGACGACCGGCGTGCTCCCCGACGGCTGGCTCTTGGCATCCGCCAGCCTGACGACGACCCCGGGCCCGCGCATCGCCCGCAGTCCCACGAGCAATCGCAGGCCATCGAGCTCCCGGCTCATGGCGGCCGTGAGGGTCCGTCCTTCCATAGCCGCGCGTTCGAACTCGGCCTGCCGCTTCTGCAGTTCGCCGAGCTTGGCTTCGGTCTCGGCCCTGGCCTCACGTTCCTGCCGCAGGAGCGTCGCCAGCGCGTACACGTTGCGTGTCGGAACTTCCGGTTGCGCGGTGATCCGTCTCGCCGCTTTGAGCTGGATGACGAAGATGAAGCCGAGCCCCAGCAGGATGACCGCCGCGAGCACCTGAAGCCCGATCGCGCGCCCCGACGCACCCATCCTCATGGCGGCGCCACCCGTGCGGCCTCAATGAACGCCAGCAAACGGCCGCGTCCCTCGTCGCCGACGAAGATGCCGGAATGGCGGCCGGCGATGCGGCCGTCTCCGTCGACGACGATAGTTGTCGGAATTCCGTTGATCCGATAGGCGCGCATGATGGCGCCGTCCTCGTCGAACACCGCCCTATAGGTGAGTCCGTGCTTGCTCAGGAACGCCTGCGCATCCCGTTCCTGATCCTGGATAGCGACGCCCATGAACACGACGCCACGATTTTGGACCGCCTGCCAGGTCCGCTCTAGATCGGCCGCTTCCAGTTCGCACGGGCCGCACCACGAAGCGAAGAAATTGAGGACGACCACCTGCCCACGAAAGTCGTACAGCGCGATCTCGCCGGGACCGCGAAGGGATGATGCGCGAAACTGATGAGCCGTCTCACGAGCGGCAGGTGGGATCGGCCGAACCGGCCCGACGGTGCGGATGAGGTCCGGGAGGCGGTTGGCCGCCCTGTATGCCACGATGATCGCGGTGAGCAGGAGCAGGGCCACGACCAGGGCGTGCGGCTTACGCTGCGGCGCCTGGTGCGCCGGCGGCGCTTGGGCGGGCTCGGGGTCAGGCATGGGATCGCGACACCCACGATGCCGTGCGCGGTCCCAGCAGGTTCTCGATCGCGGTGACGACGTCCTGCCCGGACGCCACCCGCACACCTGGTGCCTGCATGCGCACGTCGCGCCCGTCGGCCCGCACCGTCAGCAGCACCGGCCGATCGCCACGATGGCGCCCAAGCAGATCGCGCAGACGCTGAAGACCATCCTCTCCGTGGCGGTCGGCATCGAGCAGGACGTGCAGCGTAGCCTCGAAGTCGCGGCCAAGCATCGGCGCTGGCTCTGTGTCGACCAGCGCGGTGATGCTCTCGGCGAGCAGCTTCACCTGCTGATCGGCCGCGTCGATGCGGCCGTGCACGATCACGACGGCATCGCGTTTGAGCGCCAGTGCACTCTGCTCGTACGTCTTGGGAAACACAATCACCTCAATGCTTCCGGTGAGGTCCTCCAGGGTCATGAACGCCATGGCCGTGCCTGTCCTGGTCGTCGTGCGCTTCAGCCCCGCGATCAGGCCACCCACGGTGACCTCGCTCCGATCGCGCATCTCCAACACCTGCGCCACCGATGCCGTGGCCCGTCTGACCAGGGCGGCTTGATGGTGCGCGAGGGGATGCCCGGACACGTACATCCCGAGCATATCGCGTTCCATCGCCAGCAGTTCGGCCTTTGAGAACTCCTCGACCGCCTCGCGCTGGCCCTCGGTCTGCGGGTCCGCCGCGGGCGCGGACGGACCCATCTCGAACAGCCCCGTCTGCGCCCCCGCGCGCGCGCGGGCCAGACGCCCGCCGCCGGCCAGCACCGCATCGAGCTCCTGCAGCAGCGCCGCGCGCGGCCGCCCCAGGGAGTCGAACGCTCCGGCCTTGATCAGGCTCTCCAGCACCCGGCGGTTGACCACGCGGGTGTCCACGCGCGATGCAAGGTCGGCGAGGGAGGCGAACGCTCCCCGTTCCTCGCGCGCTCGTAGCACCGCGTCGACGCCGCCGCCGCCGACATGTTTGACCGCGGCAAGACCGAAGCGGATCGCCTCGCCGACGACCGTGAACGTATCTACCGACTCGTTGATGTCGGGAGGCAGGACGCGGATACCCATGCGCTGACACTCCGCTACCGCGCCGGCGACCTTGGCCATCCAGTCCTGGCCCTGCGCTTCGGTGGTGAGCAGCGCCGCCATGTATTCGACGGGGAAGTTGGCCTTCAGATACGCCGTCTGGTACGCGATGAGCCCGTAGCACGCCGCGTGGGCACGATTGAAGCCGTAGCGCGCGAAGGGTTCGAACAGCTCCCAGATCTGCTCGGCCGCGCGCTTGTTCACGCCGCGCTTGCGCGCGCCGGCGATGAACTGCTCGCGCTGCGCCTCGAGTTTATCCCGGATCTTCTTCCGGACCGCGTAGCACAAGACATCGGCTTCGGCCAGCGTGTACCCGGCCACCGCCTGGCAGACCGCCATCACATCTTCCTGATAGACCATGACACCGTAGGTATCGCGCAGGACCGGCTCCATCAGCGGATGCGGTACCGTGATGGGCTCGCGGCCGTGTTTGCGGCGGATATAGGCCGGAATATAGGCCATCGGCCCCGGGCGGAAGAGCGCGACCATCGCCATGATGTCCTCGATCCGCGTCGGCCGCAGGTCCTTGAGGTGACGGGTCATGCCGGCGCCTTCGAGCTGGAAGATGCCGACGGTCTCACCGCGGGACAGCAGGTCATAGGTTGGCTGGTTGTCGAGCGGAATGGCCTTGAGGTCCACGCGGACCCCGCGGACGCGCTCAATGACGGCCAGCGCCCGATCGAGAATCGACAGGTAGGCCAGCCCGAGAAAGTCCATCTTCAGCAGACCGATCCGTTCCACCGCGTCCATGTCGTACTGCGTCATGACCAGGTCGCCTTTGGTGGCGCGCTGGAGCGGGACCAGTTCGGTGAGGGGCTCCCGCGAGATGATGACCCCGGCGGCGTGCGTGCTCGCATGGCGCGCCACGCCCTCCAGCTTCTGCCCGAGATCGAGGAGGCGGCGCACGGTCGTCGACTCCTCCGAGGAACGGCGGAGCTCGGGATCCGCCCGCAGGGCCTCGTCGATCGACGCGTTGAACGGGATGAGCTTGGCAATCCGGTCCACATCGCCGTAGGGCAGCCCCATGACCCGGCCGATGTCGCGGACCGCCTGCCGCGCCCCCATCGTCCCAAACGTGATGATCTGCGCGACGTGATCGGCGCCGTACTTGTCGATCACATACCTGATGACCTCGTCGCGGCGACTGTCCATGAAGTCGACGTCGATGTCCGGCATGTTGAAGCGCTCGAGGTTCAGGAAACGCTCGAACGGCAGCCGGTAAAGGAGCGGGTCGACGTCCGTGACCCCCAACGTGTAGAGGACCAGGCTGCCCGCGGCGGATCCGCGCACGGTGGTCAGGATGCCGCGGCGCCGCGCGAAGGTGACGAAGTCCCAGACGATGAGGAAGTAGGCCGCGTACCCCATCTGCCCGATGATGCGCAGTTCCTCGTCGAGGCGCGCGCGCTGCTCGGAGGTCGGCGCCGAGTAGAGGCGGCGCAGACCCTCATCGCAGAGCATCCTGAGATACGAATCCGTGGTGTGGCCGTCGGGGACCGGGAAGAGTGGAAGCTTTGTCGCCCCCAGGTCGAGGGTCAGTGCGGCGCGGCCGGCAATCTCCAGCGGCGTGCGCAGCGCCTGGGGCAGTTCGGCAAACCGCTGCGCCATCTCCTCGGCGCTCTTCAGATAGAATTCGGGCACGTCTCCCATGCGCGGCTTGTCGGTAGCCGTCAGGCTGGTGTTCATCTGGATGCACATCAACACGTCCTGGGCCTCAGCCTCGCCCCGTTGGACATAGTGCACGTCGTTGGTGGCGATCAGCGGAATGCCGAGGTCGTGCGACAGCTGCCGCATGCCGTGGATGTTGCGCTGTTGATCCGGGAGGCCGTGATCCTGCACCTCCAGGAAGTAGTTCCCCACGCCAAAGATCTCGCGGTAGGTGCCGGCGATGTCGCGCGCCGCCGCCAGATCGTCGCGCAGAATCGACCGCGTGACCTCACCCTGCAGGCATCCGGAGAGCGCGATCAACCCACGGTTGTGCTGCGCCAGCAGCTCGCGGTCGACCCGGGGCTTGTAATAGAACCCGTCCAGATGCGCGACGGTGGTCAGGCGCAAGAGATTGCGATAGCCTTCGGAATCGGCGGCGAGAAGGATCAGATGATAGGCATTCGCGTCGAGTCGGGGATCGCGGTCCGAATGCCGGCGCGGGGCGACGTAGGCTTCCATGCCGATGATGGGCACGAGGCCGTGCTGACGCGCCTGGAGGTAAAATTCGATCGCGCCGTACATGGTGCCGTGATCGGTGAGCGCGATCGCCGGCATGCCGAGGTCGGTTGCTGCGCGCATTAGGGGTTCAATGCGCGCGGCCCCGTCAAGCAGGGAATACTCAGTGTGCAGGTGACAGTGGACGAAAGGGTCGGGCATGGCTCACCGGGCATTGTAGCACAGGCCGGCAGCGGCAGACTCGGGCGGGCCGGCTGGGAGGCGGCTCATGCGCCTGCTGCGAACGTTCAGTGGGGCCTGAAACCCTGCACGGCGTGGCCGATGGACGTAGTGAGATTGACAGACTGCGCGCATCCTGTAAGATATCTAATGACTATATCCTAGGAGGATATATGCCCAAGACCCTGCTGGATATCGACGCGAACCTTCTCGACAGAGTCCGCGCGCTCGCGAGAGCTCGCACCAAGCGAGAAGCCGTCGAGATCGCACTTCGCGAGTACGTGCGGCGCCGGTACGCCGCGCGCCTGGCCCAGGCGGCGGGGGGGAGCTCCATGCGCTGGAAGCCGTCGAACATCCGCGCTATGCGCGAGGGCCGGTGAGTGCCCCTTCGACTGATCGATTCCTCCGTCTGGATTTCCTTTCTTCGACCGAATCCTCATCCCCGACTCGTCAGGGCCGTTCGCCGTGCACTCGCGAGCGGAGAAGCGGCGACCGCCGCGCCAATTGTGGTCGAGGTGCTCAGCGGCATTCGCAATGCCGACGAATACGCGGTTCGGGAAGAGGAGTTTCGTTCACTGCGAAGTGCCGCCGTTGACGGAGAAGCGGCGTTTCTCGGGGCACGCATAGGAGAGGGTCTTGCTCGGGCGGGCAAGATGTCAAAGACGGTTGACGTGCTCCTGGCGGCAGCAGCAATTCACAGCAATGCAGAGCTCTGGTCCCTCGCTGATGAGCACTTCAAGGAGATTCAAACGTTGATCGCCGGAGGCGAGGTGCGCGTTCCTCGGCCTTTCCGGCTGCTCTTCCTACCCTAGAAGGGACCCCGCTTCGGAAGGTTCTCCGTTACGCCGCCACTCGCCGCAGCGCGACGACCAGATGGACGTGGCTCGTCTGCGGCAGCAGATCGACGGGCTGCACCGATTGCACCGCGTATCCTGCCCGCATCCACCGCCCGATATCGCCCGCGCATGTTGCCAGCGAGCGCGCCGTGTAGACGACGCGCGGAATCCCCGCCGCGGCCACGGCGGTTACCACCTCCGCCTCAAGTCCGGGCCCCTCGGCATCGAGCAGCGCCACCGAAGGGCGCTTGCGGGCGACCAGGCGCTCGAGCACCGCGCGTGGATCGCGACCGTAGAACGCGGCATTCGTCACGCCATTCTGGGCCGCGGCCTCGCGTGCATCGATCGCGTCGCGCCGGGCCACCGACACGCCCAACGCCGCTTCCGCGGCGCCCGCGAGTGCGAGCACGAAGAGCGGCGTGCCCGCGGTCAGATCGATGACGACCTCGTCGGGCTTCGGATCGGCCGCGCGGCGGACGGCATCGATCAGCACCGCCATCCCGCGCGGGTTCGCCGGAAGGTTCGCCCCGGGGCGCAGCCTCAGCCGGAATCCCGCGATCTCTTCCTCGATGCTATCGCGGCCCCAGAGCAGCCGGACCCGTGGACTCAACAGGTCGAGTGTCGGGCGTGACTGGATGGTATTGAGGATACCAACGAGCCCGGGCACGCGGTCCAGCACGGCGTGCACCACCGCGGTGGGATTGGGAAGCGGAGCCGCCGTGGACCAGGTCATCAGGGCCTCGCCGGTGGCGAACGACACGAGACTCAGCACGCCCCGCGCCAGCCCCCGCCCAGTCTCTCGGTCGTAGACCGGCAGGCGAAGCGCGCGAACCGCGCTCCGGGCGGCCCTGAGGATCGCTTCATTCGCAGGGTGCTGAACCGGACACTCGGCGATGTCCAGGACCCGCTGCGTGCCGCCGGCATGGAAGCCGACGGTCGCCACGCCGTCCCGCTCGCCGAACACCGCCCGCAGCGAATTCCGGTAGGCCCAGGCCTCCCCGCCGACGGTCTCCCGTACAAGGTCGCGGCGGACGCCCGCATGCTCTTTCAAGTACTCGCCGACCAGGCGCGTCTTGAATCGCCGCTGCGCTTCGGGGACCAAGTGCTGCCACTGGCATCCGCCGCAGCGGCCGAAGTGTGGGCACCGCGCCTGAACCACATCGGGGGACTTGCGCAGCAGCGCCACCAGACGCCCCTGCGCGCGCCGGCCTCCCCGTACGACCTCGACCACGGCGTCCTCGCCCGGCACCCCGAACGGCACCGCCAGACGCACTGCCCCCAGGCGCACCATCGCTGTCCCATCGAGCCCGACCTCGGCAAACCGTACCGTCAAGCGTTCGCCGGGGTGAAGCATGCCAACGCCGCCGCGGCGGGGATGTCGCGTGGGGGCCTGGCCTGTGGGCACGTACCGGGCCGTCCGGGGTTTGGACTGCGGCGGGCGGCGTTCGGTCATCGGCCAAGGCGCTCCCGGAGGATTCGGTTGACGGCCTCGGGGTTGGCGCGGCCGTTGGTCGCGCGCATGACCTGGCCCACCAGAAAACCCATGGCCCGATCCCTGCCCGCCCGAATCTCGGAGGCCGGCCCGGGGTGCTGCGCGATTACCCCGTCAACGATGCGCGCCAGGGCATCTTCATCGCTGATCTGCCGCAGACCGCGCGTCTCAACGACGGCCCCCGGCTCTCGATTCGCATCAATGGCCTCGACCAGCACTTCCTTGGCCGTGCGGCCGCTGATCGTCCCATCATCGATGAGCTGCAGCAGGGCCGCGAGCCGCTCGGGTGTCAGGGCGATCTGGTCGAGCTCCTTGCCGCGCTCATTGAGATACGCCGCCACGTCCCCCGTCAGCCAGTTCGCAATCGACTTGGGGTGTGGATAGCGCGCCACGGCGGCTTCAAAGAAGCGGGCGACCTCCGGAGTCGCAGTGAGGAGCTCGGCGTCGTAGCGCGACAGGCCGAAGGCCGCGACGAGACGGTCGCGCCGGGCCGCCGGAAGCTCGGGGAGTTCCGCCGCGACCCGGTCGAGCCAGGCCTGATC
>JBQTJP010000271.1:0-14143 GCA_052386995.1 Armatimonadota bacterium | reverse complement strand
AAACTCACGCGCGCGCTTCCGGCGATCAACCCCGGCGTGCTCACGTTTGCCGACGGGATGTTCGGCCAGACCGCGCCGGGCCTGCCCCGGGATCTTCCTCAGACCATCTTGCTCATCGTGCAATGGGCCGTGCTCGTGGCGGGGTTTGTCGCGTTTCTTCGAGCGGGGCCGGTGACACGCCCCGGGCCGCGGCGGTGGTCGGCCCGTGTGCGTCGGGGGATCGGCATCGTCGCGGTTTTCGGCCTAGTGCTGATGGTCTGGATGCTCTACGAGCTCCCGTTTCTGACGATTATCCCGGCGGAGCAGATTGTGGCGGGTGCCACGGAAGGGGGGCCGCCGAAGCCGAACCCCTCGGCGTTTCCCAGTGATGAGCAGGCAACGCTGGCCGAGCGGGGCCGCTATCTCTATGCGGTCTCGTCGTGCGCCCTCTGCCACGGCGCAAACGGCGCCGGAGGTCTGAAGATCAGCTGGAAGCCGATGGGGACGTTATGGGTGAGGAACATCACGCCCGACACGGTCACGGGCATCGGAGCGTGGACCGATCCACAGATTGCCCGGGCCATTCGCAGCGGCGTGTCTGCCAGCGGCCGGATGATGCACTGGCAGGGGATGATCTGGGACCACGCGTCGAACTGGGACGAGGAAGACGTGCGCGCCCTCATCGTGTACTTGCGGAGCCTGCCCCCGGTGCGGAGGCAGATCCCGCTTCCGCGTCCACCCGCGGCCGACGACTGTGACGTCTATACGTTCTGGACGGTACCCAGCCAGACTCCGGGGTGCCGCTAGAATATTAGTGGACCGGGCCCTTGAAGTCGCCGGGTTTGACGCGCTCGAGGAACTTGCGAAATTCCTGCGGATCGAGCTCCTCTTCTAATTCGGGCCGGCCTTCGCCATCTGCGCCCTTCCGCAGCGGCATGCCCTGCGCGGCGACCTTGTCCTCGACGAAGATCGGCGCGTCGACCCGCAGCGCGAGCGCGATCGCGTCGCTGGGGCGGGAATCGATGACGAGCGCCGTGCCGTTCCGCGAGAGGTGGATCTCGGCGTAGTACGTGGAGTCTTTGACGTCGCTGATCACGATCCGAGTCACCGTGGCCGACAACTGCTCGAGCACCGCCTGCAGGAGGTCGTGCGTCATAGGGCGGGGAGGCTGCACGCTCTGCAGCCGCATCGCGATCGCCATGGCCTCGGCCTGCCCGATCCAGATCGGCAGAGCGACCGTCTCCTCGTCGTCGACCAGCAGCACCACGGGGTTGTTCTGTTGATCGAGGGCGACTCGGCGGACCTTCATCACGCGCACGGCAGGCTCCCCTTTCCGACAGTCGAGAGTAGCGCGCCTCTGTGCTGAGTATTTACCCTTGCCGCCATTATAGCAGACCGGATTTCTCCGCTTACTTCCTATCGTACGGCATTGAGCACCAACGGGTTCCGGCAGACCGGCTGCCCCGCGGCGTCTTTGGGCGTAATCGTCACGGTGCGCGCGGCGCTACTCACCTCGACCGTCGCGTAGGTGAACCGGTCCAGCACCGCGCATGCCAGTCCCAGCCCTTGAGGGAGCGGCGCCTGGAGGAACGCCGCAAACGCCGGGACGATTGCCTGCCCGGCCACGGTCGCAATCGCCCTGGCAAACGTGTTCGTCGCGATGGGCCCGACGACCACCTCTCTCATGCCGGTCGGTTCGGACTGGGGGCCGTAGGTCGCCGCGCGGACATCGTTGACCAGGACGGCGTGCAGATCGGTGCTCAACCAGACGACGTTCGCAATACCTGTGGTGCGAATGAAATTCAGGACCTCCGCACGTTCGGCCGCATACCCTTCCCACCGGTCGTAGGGATTGGCGAAGAACTCCTGCATCGGCACTTCGTTGACGATGAACTTCCAGGTGGCCGTGCTGCCGCGCAGACGCTGCAGCAGCCACCGTTTCTGCGCGTCCCCAAGGAGCGTCCGGTTCGGATCGCGGAGCGCCGCCAGGCACGCGGGCGGCACCGGCAGCGCCATCTGCCGGATCAACGGCGCAAACGCCGCCCGGATCTGCGCCGGAAGGGTTGGGGCGAGATCCGGGGCCGCGCTTCCCGGGGGGTTGTCGCAAACACGGGTCTTGGACGCCTGCCGGCTGCGGTAGGACCGCAGGTCGAGGACAAACATTTCTATGTCGCGCCCCCACTGGAACGAGCGATAGAGCCCGCCGCCCTCCCGCTCGGCGACCGGCCAGGCTTCCAGGAATGCCTGTCGCCCGGCTTCAAGCTTGCTCCGGTCTACCGACTCGGCATCGAAGTCGTTCTCGACTTCGTGGTCATCCCACATCGCGATGACGGACGTGGAGCGCAGCAGGGCCCGCATCGAGGACGTCGCCTGCACTTCTCGGTACTTCGCCCGGTACTCCTCGAGCGTCCGCGCGGCCTGGGGGCCGTGCGCGGAGTCGCTGTAGATCGTATCGCCCAGCAGGATGAAGACATCGGGGCGCTCGGCCGCGGCCGTGTCGAGCAGGCTCAACGAGAAGACCGGCGCGCCGCCAACGTGCGTCCCGTCCACGTCACCAGAGAACGCCAGCCGGAGGTCCGCGCTTGACGCCTGCGGGGGCGCGGTCACGAACGTTCCCACGTCCGAGTAGGCCCCACGCCCGACCTTGAATCGAAAGAAGTACCGTGTGCCCGGATTCAGGCGCCCGGCCAGCAGCTTGACGCTTCCGCCGCGGTCCGCAGATGGTGTGGCCGCCGCGGTAAAGGCGACCGCGCCAAATCCGCGATCGGGCGAGACCTCGACGGCGAGCGGCAGGGATCGATTGGAGCGCGTCCACAGCACCGCCGACGTCGGCGTGACGTCGCCGGCGGCAACGCCGTAGGGAAACAACAGCACGACCTGCGAGAGCGCGGGCGGGATGGCGACGAAAAGAACGAGGGCGAGCCCGAGTGCGACGTGACGCACGGCCTAGGGATTCGCGTCGGGTCTCTCAAACCCTGCGCGTGCTGTGAGCGACTATGTCGTGCCGGCGGGGCGTGCGGCGAGCAACGATGCGAGCCGGTCTACCAGCTGTGCGAGGACGCCGAAGGCCCTCTCCACAGGCTCCGGGGAGATCAGATCGACGCCGGCTTCCTTGAGCGTGTCCAGGGGAAAGCGCGAGCCCCCGGATTTCAGAAAGGCCATGTAGCGTTTGGCGGCTCCCGGTTTTCCCGCACGGACGCCTTCGGCCAGGGCGTGGGCCCCGGAAATGCCTGTCGCGTACTGAAACACGTAGAAATTCGAATAGAGGTGCGTCGGAAACTGGGCCCACGTAATGCCCAGGCGGTCGCGGTCGACCGTGACCTCATGGCCATACGCCTCGCTGAACAGCTCGGACATCAGGGTCATCATGGGCTGCGCGGTGAGCGCCTGCCCCCGCTCCACACGCTGGTGGATCTCCAGTTCGAACCGCGCCAGAGTTGGCATGACCAAGAAATAGCGGAGGAAGTTGGCCATCGCTTCCTCGATCACGGCGATCTGGAGCTCGGGATCGGTCTGACTCTCGAGCAGATACGCGCGCACCATCGCCTGGTTGAAGTTCGACGCGACCTCCGCCAGGAAGATCCCGTAGCGCGCGTAGACCAGGGGCTGCGTCTGCCAGGAGTAGTACGAATGCATCGAGTGACCCAGCTCGTGCGCCAGCGTGCTCAATCCGAATACATCATCGGTGTAGCTCATGACGATGAACGGGTGCGTGCCCGGCGCCCCGGCGGAGAAGGCGCCGGCCCGCTTGCCCTTGTTGGTGGCGCGGTCGACCCACCGCTGCTCGAGCAGGCCACGCCGCGCGACCGCGACATACTCATCGCTCAGCGGCCGCATGCCTTCCAGAATCCACTCGACGGCCCGCTCGAAGGGCACGGCCGGCTTGCGCCGCACGAGGGGCGCGCGCAGGTCGTAGAGGTGCAGCGTGTCGTAGCCGAGGGCCTGCCGGCGGATCTTCCAGTACCGGTGCCATGTCGGCAGGTTGCGCCGGTACGTTTCGATGAGATTGAAAAAGACCTCGACAGGAATATGGTTGGCGCCCAGCGACGCTTCCAGGGCGGATGGATACTGCCGGGCGCCCGCCAGGAAGACATTCTGCTTGACACCGGCGGCGATGTTGCTCGCCATTGCGTGCTTGTGGGCCAGGTGCGCGTCGGCGTAACTCTCCCACGCCGTGCGCCGCACGTGGCGATCGGGATGCGCCAGCAGCGCACCGATGGTGCCCTGGGCCACTTCGAGCTGCTCGGTGCCATCCGCGGAGCGAGCCTGGGCAAAGGTCAGGTCGGCATCGGCCAGGATGCCGTGCGTGGCGGATGCCGTGCGGAAGGGGTCCGCTACCTGGCTCAGGAGCTCCTCGACCTCCGCCGAGCGCACGTGAGGCGCGCGGCGTTCGAGCCGGTCGATGTAATGTGCATAGACGGCCATCTTCGGGTCTTCGCGTGTCCACCGGCGCAGCGTGTCGAACCCCACGTCGATCATCTCGGGATCGGCGAACGCGATCGCCGCCATCGCGCGCGCGAACAGGCCTCGGGCTCGATCGTGACGCGCCGCCGCATGCTGATCCGTGGTATCGACCGAATGACCCAGGGCCGCATAGACGACTACCTGTCCGAGCGTCCGAAGGACACGCTGGACCTCGGCCAACCACTCGGCCAGGGTGTCCGGGCCATCGCCCAGGTGGCCCTGGAAGCGGCGCAGCGCCGGCAGTTCACCGGCGACCTGCTGAAAGGCCGCCTCCCAGGCGTCGTGCGATGGAAACACGCTTTCGGCGTTCCAGGTGTGCTCGCGTGCAACAGCACTGCGGGGCGGTACCACCACGGCGGGCGGCATGGCCCTAGGGGATTCGTGAAGGTGCGCCGAAACCCTCTGCGACTCGCGGCAGCGATGGTTGGGCATCACAGGTCTCGATATCACAACGAGGAGGTGACTGCGTGATCTACGTCGTCGGAGCCATAGTTCTTCTCGCGCTCTACGCCATCATGGTCTACAATCGCCTCGTCGTGCTGCGCAACCGCACCGACAACGCGTGGTCGCAGATCGACGTGCAGCTGCGGCGTCGCTACGATCTCATTCCCAATCTCGTCGAGACGGTCAAAGGATACGCCACCCACGAGCGCGAGGTGTTTGAACGGGTGACGAAAGCGCGCGCGGGGGCGATCGCCGCCGGGACCGTGGGCGAGCAGGGACAGGCGGAGAACATGCTCACGCAGGCGCTGCGCAGCCTCTTCGCCGTGGCCGAGAACTATCCGCAGCTGCGGGCCAACGAGAACTTCCTGCAGCTGCAGGAAGAGCTCAGCGGAACCGAGAGCAAGATCGCGTTTTCGCGCCAGTTCTACAACGACACGGTCCTGCGCTACAACAACGCGCGGCAGGCGTTTCCGGCCGTCCTGATTGCCAACCAGATGAATTTTGGCCCGCGCGAGTACTTCGAGATGGAAGACGAGGCGGCGCGGCAGCCCGTCAAAGTGGCGTTCTAACGGCTCGGGTCCTCGATGTATGAAGCCATCGAGGGAAATGTCCGCCGGACCTGGGTCCTCGTCATCGGGTTCGTGGCGCTGGCGGCGGCGCTCGGGTACGTCTTCGGCGAGCTGACCGAGTTCGGCTATGCCGGCGCCGTCGTGGCCGGTCTCGTCGCGATCGCGGGCGCCTGGGCGAGTTATTACGCCAGCGACCGGATCGTCCTGACGATCAGCGGGGCGCGCGAGGCCTCGCGCGACGTGTATCCATACCTGCACAATACGGTTGGGGGGCTCGCGATTGCCGCGGGTATCCCCGCCCCGCGTCTCTACATCATCGACGATAGCGCGCCCAACGCCTTCGCCACAGGCCGCGATCCGCAGCATGCCGCGATCGCCGTCACCACCGGCCTGCTCGACAAACTCGATCGCCTGGAACTGGAAGGCGTGATTGCCCACGAGATGGCGCACATTCAGAACTACGACATCCGGCTCTCGACCATCGCCGCCGTCCTCGTCGGGCTCGTGGCCCTGATGAGCGACTGGCTGATGCGGAGCATGCGTTGGGGACGCCGACGCGGCGGCCGTGAAGGCGGCGGCGCGGGACTGGTGGTGCTCGTCGGCCTGGTCCTGGCGGTGCTCTCGCCGATCCTGGCGCAGTTGCTGCGGATGGCCATCTCGCGCAGCCGCGAGTATCTTGCCGACGCATCGGGCGCGATGCTCACGCGGTACCCGGAAGGCCTGGCCAGCGCTCTGGAGAAGCTCAGCGCTGACCCAGAGCCTCTCGAAGTCGCAAACAAGGCTACCGCTCATCTCTACATCATCAATCCCCTCCGTGAATGGGGCGGATGGCTGAACGGTCTGTTCAACACCCATCCCCCGGTGGAGGAACGCGTGCGCCGGCTGCGCGCAAGGTCGGCGTAGAGGACTCCTGTGCCATCGGGCGAATGAGGAGTCTTGTTTTGCCGGACGATTGGGAATACTCGCTTAGACCACCCAGTAGGCCGGAGATACCGTTCAGGAGGCGATCGTGCGGTTTCATGTCGGGATCCCGGCCGTTATTCTTCTCATCGTAGTCCTGTCTGTCGCCTCACCGGCGATGGCAGCGAAAACCCAGAGACCCGCTACCGAGACCTACCAGATCCGTCAGGGCGATTCGCTGTGGACGGTAGCGCGACGCTACGGCACGACTGCTGAACAGCTCGCACGGATGAACGGGCTTTCGACCGAGGCGACGCTGTCGATCGGCCAGCGGCTCAACGTTCCCGCGAAGGTCGGCTCCCGCTCCGCCTCCCGCGCCCGCACGGCGCAGGCGGGACGCGGCGCGCGCCTGGCACCCGCGGCTCCGGTAGGGGGCATGACGGCCGTCTATCAGGTGCGCTCTGGCGACACGCTGTGGACACTGGCCCGGCGGCACCGAACGACGTCCGAGCGTCTGGCAGCGATGAACGGGGTCTCGGCGGGCGCCATCCTTTCGATCGGCCGGCGCCTGCGCGTCCCCGCGGCACCAGCTCCCGCGACACCTGCTCCTGCGGCACGCGGTCCAGCGACGCCTGCTCCCGCCGCGCCTCCTGCCCCCGCGCCTGTTGTCGCAGCGCCTGGAACACCGGCGCCTAACGTGGAAGCACCCGCAGTCTCGCCACCACCTGCCGCGTCGCCCGAGGTCCAGCAGCCGGCGCCTCCTGCCGCGACCGATACGCCGCCGGCCGCCGCGGTGCGGCCGCGCGCGTCCACGCTCCCCTCGCGCGGTCCGAAGTGGTCGTCCACCGTTGTGGCGCTGTCCACGCGTTTCTTGGGCGTCCGCTATCGCTGGGGAGGGACATCACCAGACGCGTTCGACTGCTCGGGATTGATGTACTACGTCTTTGCGCAGACGGGTGTTGCACTGCCCCGCACGACCTTTGACATGTTTGAGGCGGGGACACCGGTCCCGTCCGACCAGCTGCAAACCGGAGATATCGTGTTCTTCCAAACGCTCCAACCGGGCCCATCGCATGCCGGCATCTATCTGGGCGACGGGCGTTTCATCCATTCGTCGTCGGGATTCGGCCGGGTGACCATCACTCCCATGAATCACCGGTACTACGCGCCACGTTACCTGGGTGCCCGCCGCTTCTAGTCCGGACCGCGGGAACGCCGCACAATCCAGTTGGACGCGACGGCTGGCCGCCATCGCAGCCGGCCGCCTGACTGCCGTGGGGAGCCGCGCACTGCGCCTGGGCGGCGGCACGACGTTGCCGGGGCGCGTGGCCATGGCGCTGGCTCCGCACGTCGTCACCGACCTGGCCCGTGACTTGCCGCGTGGGATCATACTGATCTCCGGCACGAACGGCAAGACCACCACGGCGCGGCTCCTGGGCGGCATCCTCGAAGCCGCCGGCATAGACCCGATACATAACCGTGCGGGAGCGAATCTCCTGTCGGGCATCGCGTCTGCGCTCGTCGGACGCGCGACGCTCTCGGGGGTCGTGCGCGGGGAGGCCGGACTGTTCGAGGTCGATGAGGCGACGCTGCCCGCGGCCGTTGAGGCGTCGCGGCCGCGCGTGCTCATCCTGCTCAATCTGTTCCGCGATCAGCTCGACCGGTACGGTGAGATCGACATTCTGGCTGAGCGGTGGCGCCGCGCGCTGCTCGCGATGCCGACCGGCAGCGTCCTCGTCTACAATGCCGACGATCCGCTCGTGGCCGAGGTCGGGCGAACCTACGAGGGCCCGACGCTGACCTTTGGGCTCGATGAGGCGCCGGAAGGCAGTCCGCGCGCCCAGACCCCCGAGCACGCGGCCGACTCCCGTTACTGCTACCGGTGCGGCCGCCCGTACGAGTACGCGCTCGTCACCCTCGGGCACATGGGACACTACCGGTGCACGCAGTGCGGCACCACGCGCCTCTCGCCCGACGTGCGCGCGACCGGCATCCGGCTGCGGGGCGCCGATGGCGCGAGCCTGTCGGTGACCTACGGGAACCAGACGCTGGCGGTCGACACCGTGCTTCCCGGGCTGTACAACGTGTACGATATCGCCGCCGCATCGGCCGGCGCGCTGGCGTTGGGCATCATGGTGGAGACGATCCGCGCCGGCATCACCGCCACGGCCCCGGCCTTTGGCCGCGGAGAGCGCGTCACCCTTGACGGTCGCGACGCCCTGCTGTTGCTCGCCAAGAACCCGGCCGGCTTCAACGAAGTCCTGCGCACCGTCTTGCTCGCCGAGCGCGAGCCGGTGGTGCTGATCGCGATCAACGACCTCATCGCCGATGGACGCGATATCTCCTGGCTGTGGGATGTGGATTTCGAGATGCTGCGCGACCGCGCGCGGGGCGTCGTGGTCACCGGCCTTCGGGCGGAGGACATGGCGCTGCGGCTCAAGTACGCAGGCATCGATGCGGCGCGTGTGACGGTGGAGCGCGATGGCGCCCGCGCGCTCGAGCGGGCACGCGCGCTGCTGCGCGATGGCGAGCGGCTCTACATCCTTCCCACCTACACCGCCATGCTGCAGCTGCGCGACATCCTCGCCCGCAAGGGGATCGTGCGCGGATTCTGGAAACAGTAGCGCGGTCGATGGAACTCCGCATCTGCCACCTCTATCCGGACCTGCTCAACCTGTACGGTGACCGTGGGAACATCACCACGCTGATCCGCCGCGCGCAGTGGCGTGCCATCGACACGCGGGTGATCGAAGCTCGCCTCGGCGACGCGATCGATCCGGAGCAGAGCGACCTGTACTTCATCGGCGGCGGTGAAGACCGGCAGCAGCGGCTGGCCGCGCCCGACTTATGCGGGGTAAAAGGCGACGCCCTGCGGCAGGCCGCCGCCGGTGGCGCCGCGGTTCTCGGCGTCTGCGGCGGATACCAGCTGCTGGGCCACTTCTACCGGCCGGCGGATGGCCCCGAGTTGACCGGCCTGGGACTGCTCGATCTTCATACCATCCATCCGGGGCCGGCGGCCCGCCGGTTGATCGGCAATATCGTCATACGTGACGCCGCTGCGAGCGTGCGCCTGGTCGGGTTCGAGAATCACGGCGGGCGGACGCACCTCGGCCCACGCGCGCGACCGCTGGGAGCGGTTGAGAGCGGGTATGGCAACAACGGCGAGGACCGCACCGAGGGTGCGGTCTGCGGATCGATCTACGGGACCTACCTGCACGGCCCGCTCCTGCCCAAGAACCCGTGGCTCGCCGATCTTCTCATCGGCCTGGCGCTGCGCCGCCGGTACGGCGACGTTCCGCTCCATCCGCTCGCCGACACCGAGGAGCGCCGGGCCGCGGACGCCGCCGCCCAGCGCCGGTGAAAAGCACCGGTGCGGTGTGGCGCATCGCCGTCATCATCGGAATCGGGCAGCTGGGGTTTGCGACCGTCATCCCGCTGCTGCCGCTGTATCTCACCGAGCGATTGGGCGCAAGCGTCAAACTGGTGGGGGTTGTGGTCGCTACCGTCGCCCTGGTGGAGACGTTTTTCAAGACCGCCTGGGGAGGCGTCGCCGATCGGCGGGGTCCCAGACCCGTGATGATCGCCGGCCTGATCCTGAGCAGCATCGCGCCGCTGGTGATGTCTGTGTTGCGCGTTCCGATTCTCTTCGTGCCTCTGCGCCTGGTCGACGGCCTGGGCTCCGCCGCGCTGCTTCCCGCGGCGGCGACGGCGATCGCGGACGCGACGACGCCGGACCGGCGCGCCACGGGCATGGCGGTGCTGAACATGTTCTTCCTCATCGGGTTGGGTCTGGGTCCTGTGCTCGGCCTCCTCGTTGCCGGCTTCGCGGGCGACTTCCGTGCAGGCTTCTATCTGGCGAGCGCGCTGCTGGCCGCGGCGGCGGTGCTGGCCGTGTTCATGTTTCCGTTGGGTCGTCGCCGCGTCCATCCGGACGCGCAGGTCGGCTACCACACGACGCTTCATCCCGCCGGGCTTCGCGCCGTCGTGGCCGTCCTTCGTTTGTCGCCGCTGCTCGCCAGCCTCTATCTCGTCGCGTTCGTGCAGATGTTCGGCGTCGGGCTGTTGGTGCCCATCGCCGCGATCTACGCCAAGCGCGTCGCGGGTCTTTCAGAGCAGGCCATCAGCGTTGTGCTGTTCGCGGTCGTGATGGCCGTGGCGCTTGCCTCGGTGCCGGCCGGGCGGCTCGCCGACCGCGTCGGCAAAATGCGCCTGATCGTCGCGGGCCTGGTGCCAGGGACGCTGGGCATGTGGCTGATTCCATTCAGCGAGAGGCTGTGGCTGTTGATCGTCGCCGGCGCGCTGCTGGGCGTGAGCTACGCGCTGTGGGCGCCGGCCTGGATGGCGCTCATCAGTGAACTGGCGCCTGCAGGAAACCTTGGTCTGGCCATGGGCGCATCGGAGACGGTCCAGGGACTCGGCCTGGTGTTGGGACCGCTGCTGGGCGGCCTGCTCTGGGATGCATTGGGACCGCGGGCGCCCTTCATCGCAAGCGCGGCGGTGTTGACGATCGGAACGATTATCGCCGCGAGGACGATCAGGTCCGAGAGGGTTCCGGCTGGATAAGGTTTTTAGCCGCGCTCCCGCTGCGCCATCACGACACCGCTCAGCACCAGCGCCGCACCGACCCACTGAATCAGCGCGAACGGCTCGCGCAGGACGGCCGTGCCGGCGAGCGCCGCGACGACCGGCTCGATCGTGGCGACGATGCTCGCCCGCCCTGCCTCGACCCGCCGCAGGCCTGCGGCGTAGAGCAGGTACGCGGCCACCGTGGGGATGACAATAAGGTAGGCGAGCGCGGGCAGACTTTCGCGCGCCACGGGCTGCAGCCCCGAGACGAGCAGCAAAAAGAGCGCGCCGAACCCGAGGGAATACACGACCGTGGTGAGCGGGGAGTAGCGGCGCAGCGCCATCTTCCCGAAGATGCTGTAGAGCGCGTACGTCAGTCCCGCGCCCAGCCCTGCGAGCACGCCGATGGGATCTAGACGCAGGGTATCGGCCCCGATCCCGCCGGCGACGAGCGCGGATCCCGCGAATGTCAACACGACCGCCAGCAACTTCATGGATGTTAGGGATTCTCTGAAGAGGACCCTCGCCAGCACGACCACCCAGGCGGGCGCGGTGTAGAGGAGGATGGCCGCCGTCGCGATGGTCGTGCGCTCGATCGCGGTGAGGTAGACGGCCATGAACCCCGCGACGCTGACCGCCCCGTAGGCCGCGAACAGCACGAGATCCCTGCTCGCCACGCGGAGAGCCGCGCGGTTTGTTGCCAGGCAATAGACCAGGAGTATGGCACACGCGCCCGCGGCGCGCCAGGTCGCTGCCTGCAGCGGGGTCAGTCCGGCGGCGAAGACCGCGCGGGCCGCAACGCCGATCGTGCCCCACGCGAGGGCCGCGCCGGCGATCGCGCCGTAGCCGAGCAGCGCGCCGTCGCTCGCCCGCCCTGGCGTACTAGGGCTCAGTGACGGCGAAGAGCTCGTTCTGGCGGAGAAAACTAGAGAGCAGCAGGCGGAGATAGGGGCTGTCCAACTGGCTGCGGTAGTCCTGCAGCGCGGCCTGCTTGGCCGCGAGTTCGTCCGGCGTGAGATCGAACCGGAGCCAGTGGTGGGATTCTCGCAATGAGTTCGGCGGGAGCAGCGCCGCGTTCGGCGCGTACCGGAGCGGGCGCGGAAAGTCCCACGCGTGCACGAGATAGGCATACACGCGGGGCCGTGCCTGCTCGTCCCAGGCCACCGACCGGATCGCCCGTCGCACAAAGAGATTCAGCGCGCGGTGATCGCCATGCCGGTCGGATTCATGGTGGGTCAGGACCACGCTCGGCTGGACGAGCATCACCACGGTCTGTACATCTCGGGCGAGGTCCTCAGCGGTGTACGCTGCGCGCGGCCGGAACGCCAGGCGATAGGGCGAGGCCGACGTCTTCGTGAACGGCGAAACGTACGGCTTGCCGGGAGTCCGGCGTTGCGCGGCCAGCGCCATCAGCCCCCGATCGGGATAGCCGAGGAACAGGATGCGCTCCGTCGGCATGCCGAGTCTACCAAGCGCGTGGATGGCCTCCTGCTGTCGAGTCTCGCCTTCGGCGATGAAGTCGGCCGCCCGCGGGAGGAGCCGGCGGCTGCCCAGCGCCGCCGCCAGACGGTTGCCGTCGCCGTTCGTCCCAAAGGCCACCCACACCTCAGCGCCGGCGGCCAGCGCGCGCTGGATCAGGCCGCCCGCGGCGAGCAGTTCATCGTCGGCGTGGGCCGCGATGATGAGATAGCGATCCGCGGCCGTGGGCTCAGGAAACGGTTCGATGGCGCTGCCGATAGCGGAAGCCGCAGAGAAGAATCCCATGCCAAGGTAGGCCGTCATCAGGACCAGGCTGGTCAGGGCGAACACCCGCGTGCGGCGCAGCCGGACGGCTCCGTGGCGCCGCTTCCGGCGAAGGCCGAGCACGTCGATCGTCATCTTGACCTTGCCCTGCCAGCCGTGGATGAGGCCGTATTTCTCCTCCTTCCGGGGATGGTTGACGCCCGTGAACGGGACCCGCGCGATTGTCCATCCTTCGCGCCGTGCCAGTTCGGTGAGTGCCCGTTCGAACCCGAATCGAGTCGTTGCCAGTTGGGGCCGATCCAGCAGCGCGTCACGGCGCACGACCCTGATGCCCGAGAGGTGTGGCAGCACCGTCTGCACGAGATCCGAGGCCAGCACGCCGACAGCCATGTCGCAATCCTTACACAAGACCGGACCGATCAGCGCGCTCAGCTCGCACGGTTTGACATGCTCGAGATCGGCATCGATCAGCAGCAGGATGCGTCCCGAGGCGCGCCGCGCCCCGGCCAGGACCGCCCCACCCTTGCCGAGATTGCCGGGCAGCATGACGACGCGATCGGCGCCCGCGCCGGCCGCGGCGTCGGCCGTGGCGTCGGTCGAGCCGTCCGACACGACGACGATCTCATCCACCTGCGGGACGCGCCGCACCGCTTCGATCACGCCGCAGATCAGGCGCTCTTCGTTGTAGGCCGCGATCACACACGAGACCCTGACACTCATGCGGCGTCCTTCGCGCGACGCGCCAGGAAATAGCGGCCGGCCCCGACTTGCCGGGTGTCGACCGAATCACAGCCCAGCGCGCCCAATTGCTTCACCATGGATCGGACCACCCACGGCAGCACGGGTCCGCCGGCGGAATAGGCCAGCACGACCCACCCGCCCGGGCGCACCACGCGGACAAGCTCTCGCGGGACGGGAAAGGCATTCTGCACGGAGACGAGATCGAACGCTCCGGCGGGAAACGGCAGGCGGGCGGCATTAGCGCCCGCGAACTGCACCGCCCATCCCCCGGCGCGGGCCTGCTGCGCGGCGCGCATCAGCATCGCCGGGGAGAGATCGACCGCGACGCCGCGGCATCGGGGGAAGCGCACCACCACCGTCCCGATGACGGCACCCGTCCCGGTGCTCACGTCGAGAGCCGTCGAAGGTTCCTCCGGCAGGCGGTCGAGCGCCGCCTCGAGCGGCGCAAAGTATCCGGCCTGGGGCAGGACGTCCGCCTCGTACCGCGGGGCGAGCGACCCGTAGCGCCGGCGCGCCATCGCCCGCTGCACGGACGAGCCGACGAACCCCGAGGTCCACGCCCCCGCGGTGAGGTAGATGGTATCGGTGATGAATGAACTCAGCCGTGTCGCCCGCATCACGTGCTCCGTGTCGAAGGATGCAGTGCGCGTCCCATCGGTGCGGAGAACAGGAGCCGGCGTGTTGAGCCGACCGGAGATGAAGGACGAGGACGATGCTGGGGCGCTCCGGCGCGCCCG